>JAADIJ010000098.1 GCA_013151335.1 Alphaproteobacteria bacterium
CCACCAACGGGGCAATCACCGAGGACATCGTACTTCAGTACTTGGAAAGACACATCGCCAATCCTACCGACGCCAGTCGGTAGTGGTTTAGATTCGGGTGAATAGGGTCAGGACTCATTGATTGATCCAGAAGATCATGATCGCAGCGATCTGGATTGCCGATAGAAAGGCGTGGGCGCAACGGTCAAAGCGCATGGCGATACGACGCCAGTCTTTGAGTTTGGCGAACATGTTTTCGACTCTATGGCGCTGTTTATATAATGTTTTACAGTATGTTGCGGGACGTTTACGCTTGGCTCTGGGCGGGATGCATGGGGTAATACCTCGATCAATCAGAGCCGCACGATAAGCGTCGCTATCGTAGCCTTTATCGCCCAGCATCTCTTTGGCTGGCGGTAAATCCGGCAGCAATGTTGCGGCACCCTTGTGGTCGGATTGCTGACCTTCGGTTAACAAAAGCCGTACCGGGCGGCCATCACCATCGCAAACCACATGCAATTTACTGTTCAGCCCGCCCTTTGTGCGGCCAATAGCGCGGGGAACATCCCCCCTTTTAAAAGGCTGCAAGCCGTGCGTGTGCCTTGAGGTGTGTCGCATCGATCATCAGGCGATCCGGCGGACCTTCTTCCTCAACTAAGGCGGTGAATATTCTGTCGAAAACACCCATCTTCGACCACCGTATGAACCTGTTATACAAGGTTTTATGCGGCCCATAATCGGCCGGAGCGTCTCGCCAGCGCAACCCATTGCGAATGACGTGAATGATGCCGCTAATGATCTTGCGATCATCCACACGTGGCACGCCGTGCGACAACGGAAAATTCGGTTTGATCCGCGCCAATTGTTCTTCGCTGAGCCAAAATTGATCTGACATGTTATCCTCCCGATGTTGGAAGACAGTGATTCAGATATTTGTCAGATAGGCTAGAAATTAATAGGTCCTGACCCTAGTTAGTCGGGTGCGCATTATCAAAATTTAGGTACGTATCAGCATCCATTTCTGAACTACGGGTGTTCTTTCTTTTTCAGAGTACTCGTTCAATAATTTCGCTGTGAGTGGCAACATTGAGCAAATAGCAAGAATCGGCATTGCATTGGGTCGAAAATACCACGGCCCTTTCGGCATTTACCACGCAGACCGCCTGCTACACATGTATATCATCGGTCAAACCGGCACAGGCAAATCAACACTCCTCTTCAACATGATGAAGCAGGACCTTGCCAATAGCCAAGGCTTCTGCATGATCGACCCGCACGGCGATCTTGCCGAACAGGTTTCCGCAATCGCAGGGCCAGATCAAATCTACTGGAACGTAGCGGACCCAAACTGCCCATACGGCTACAATCCCCTGCCATACACATCTCCAGAATACCGCCCCCTCATCGCATCTGGTTTAATCGACACGCTCAAAAAACAATGGGCGAATGCCTGGGGCGCAAGGATGGAACACTTGCTGCGTTTCGCGATTCTTGCTTTGCTAGAACGACCCAACTCAAGCATTGCCGACATCATGCCGATGTTTCTGGACAAGGAGTTTCGGACGGGCGTTATCGAGCAAACTCAAGAACCGGCAGTAAAGGAGTTCTGGACGAAGGAATTTCCAAAAATGACCTCCAAAAAGGGACCAGAGGGCATTGCCTCAATCGCCAACAAACTTGGTGGGTTTCTTTCGCACCCACTGGTTCGAAAGGCGGTTTGCGATCCTGAACAACCGCTTCGGTTTCGCAAGATCATGGATGAAGGAAAGTTTCTGATCGTAAACCTTTCAAAAGGTAAACTCGGTGCCGACATCTCAAATATCCTTGGTGGATTGATTGTCTCAAACCTGGCAAACGCCGCTTACAGCCGTCAGGATCAGCCTGAGAAATCCAGAAAACCGTTTTTCCTTTATGCGGATGAATTTCACTCTTTCACAACACATTCGTTTTCTGAAACGCTTTCAAATTTAAGAAAATACGGGCTTGGAATAACTCTGGCGCGCCAACACACGGGTCAGCTCGACAAGAGCATTCTGGAGGCAATTCTGGGTAATGTGGGCACAATGATTTCGTTTCGCCTCGGCGCAATTGATGCACCGATCATTGCCCGCCAGTTTGGTGATTTTGACTTTTACAATCTCCTCCGGCTGCCCAATTTCCAGATGTATATTAAGCTCATGATAAAGGGTACGCAAAGCAAAGTGTTTTCGGCGACCACAACAAGTTCACCAACCGAAAAGCGCGCGGCGTAATTGCTTCATGATTTTTTTCGTCGCTTAGGACCGGGTCAGATCGATTTTTTCTACTTGCCCCTTTATCAGTCTGACCCAGGGCAAGTTCAACAAATCACCGGTTGGCTCGGGCGGCGGAATAACACCCAGACGCGAAATGTTTTTATAGAGCATGAACCCAACATCCTCTCCCCCGGTGAGGTTGTGATTGACCCTGATCAATCCCTGCTGCCCTTTTGCGCTCACGCTCACATTGAGCACAATCATATTGGGCAGGTTAAGCATCCGGTAGGTTTGCATGCTGGCGACATCCATATAGGACAGGATCTCACGCAGGTGGCTTTTGCGGCTGAGGACCGGGCTGAACGCGGGCTCGGTATTCTGGTTGGCTTCAATCAGAAGTGCGCGATAGGACACTTGTCCGCCGACAGAATATTTCAGTCCGACGATTGCATCCGGGCTAATATTCAGATCGGCAGATCTGTTGCCATAACGAATGCTCACCGGCATCGAGAATGGCTGGCGTTGGTTTTTCTGTTTGTCGGGAAGACGGGCGTGGATATCTTGTGGCGACATAAACTCGATATGGTCATGTTGCGCCACGCCGAGTTCCAGATCAGCGACAATGTCACAAATCTGCAAGGCGTGCGCGAGAGAGCGGATCGTGCCGCGCCGATACTCGCCGTTTCGTACAGTCCGGCCATCAAAATCATAGCGACCGAACTTCCTGAGCTCATTCGCGCCCTTTTCATCGAGCGCGTAAATGTCATGTGCGTATTTGCAATTGTCATACTGAAACTGTTGAGCTGGCAGTCGTAGAAACCCGGTGTGGCGGAGTTGCGACAAACGTCTGGTCAGAGAGGCATAATTCCAGGTGCAACCGGTGCGAACCTCGAGCAGCCTGTGAATGAACGGATTTCTGAGAACTGTCCGTCGTCAGGGTTTTTGGTTCCAGAGGCAGCGTAATCTAAGCGAGTATCTGGCTCATCTTGTTGCTTTCATTATGCGGCGATCTTGCGGTGTTGCAA
>JAADIJ010000036.1 GCA_013151335.1 Alphaproteobacteria bacterium
GACCTCATAGGCGGTGGGGCGCGGGATGCCGTTGACGTTCTTGACCCCGCGCGTCAGCCAGTCCTCGTTTTTAATCACAGCGATGATAATCTCGGCGATGCCAAGCGTGGCGATGGCGAGGTAGTCAGAGCGCAAACCAAGCGAAACTTTGCCAATGATCCACGCCACACCTGCCGCCAGCAACCCGCCAACAATCCAGCTGAACAGGATCGGCAAACCAAGCCCGCCGAGATAACCTTCGCCCGCCGGATTAACCTTTTCAATCGCCATGACCGCCGGATCAAACAACCCGCGAAACAGGAAAAAACCGCCGACCAGCACCACCGAGATGACCAAGCTGCGCGCCCGCCCCGGCTGCATCCGCTTCCATATCTGAACCGCTCCAACGATGATGACCACTGCGGCAACGAGGGCGACAAAAATCCCGACGCCGCCAACCCGCCACGCCTCTTGAACCGGCGGCATCGAGGTGATGACCGCGCCAACTCCACCAAGGGCGACAAACCCCATGGTGCCGACCGAAAACAGCCCCGCATAGCCCCATTGAATATTCACCCCGAGCGCCATGATTGCCGACAGCAGACCCAGATTCAAAAGCCCGAAGGCCACGGCCCAGCTTTGCAAAAAGCCGACAATAATCAACAGTGCAAAGACTATCGCGAAAAGCAGGATGTTGCGAATATTCATACCGATTGCCCTTTGAATATGCCGGTGGGTCGAAACAGCAAGACCAGAATAAGGATCGAAAACGACACCGCGAATTTATAGTCTGTGGACAAAAGCTGTACCAGTGAGTTGGGTGCCAAATCCGCCGGCAACAAATAGCCCAGCACCTTTTTGAACGGATAAGTGATGGCGACTTCGGAAAACGCGATGACAAAACCGCCGGCGATTGCCCCTAAAGGATTGCCAAGCCCGCCGACAATTGCCGCCGCAAACATGGGTAGCAAAAGCTGGAAATAGGTGAACGGCTTATAGGATTTATCCAGCCCGTAAAGCGTCCCCGCGATGGTCGCCAAGATGGCCACGAGTATCCACACAATCGTCACCACCCGCTCGGGGTTGATGCCCGACAGCAGTGCCAGATCCTCGTTGTCGGAAAACGCGCGCATGGATTTACCAGTACGGGTGCGGTTCAAAAACCAAAATAGCGCCACCACCACGATGATCGCGGTGACAACGGTGATGCCTTGGCTGACCTTGATCGCCAACCCCTCTTGCAGGCCGGTCGCGGCCTTGAACTCGCGCACCTTGATGATGAAGCGCACGCCGTCAGCGAATTTCTGATCATTGGGACCAATGATAAACCGCACCAGCCCGTTGAGGATGAACATGACGCCAAGCGAGGCCATCACCAGAATGATCGGGGCCGCCTTGACCCGTCGATAAAACCGATAAACCAGCCGATCCGTCCCCAGCAACAGCCCGACCGTGACCAGAATACCGAACGGCAACGCCAACAGCGCGGTCGGCAAGGGTGAGATAGAGATACCCAAGCTCTGCATCCACCAAGTGACCAGAATAACCACCATCGTACCAAAGGCCATAGTGTCGCCATGGGCGAAATTCGAGAACCGCAAGATGCCGTAAATCAGCGTGATCCCCAGCGCCCCCAGCGCCAGTTGGCTGCCATAGGCAATCGCCGGTATCAGCACGTAATTGGCCAAAACGACCAATGCATTCAGGACGTCCATGCTATCCTCCCAGAAAACTTTTGCGTACATCGGGATCAGCCAGCAAGGCCTCGCCCGTGTCGGTATATCGGTTGCGCCCCTGCACCAGCACGTAGCCCTTATCGGCGATGGCCAGCGCCTGGCGGGCATTTTGCTCGACCATCAGAATGGAAATTCCGGTGCGCGCGACCTCGATAATACGGTCAAACAGCTCGTCCATCACAATCGGCGAGACCCCAGCCGTCGGCTCGTCCAACATCAGAACTTTGGGCTGGGTCATCAGCGCACGACCAACCGCCACTTGCTGGCGCTGCCCACCCGAAAGCTCGCCGGCGGCCTGGCGTCGTTTGTCGCGCAAAATGGGGAATAGCTCATAGACCTGCTCCATGGTTTCAGAAATATCATCGCGGCGCAAAAACGCCCCCATTTCAAGGTTTTCCTCAACCGTCATCGAGGTAAAGATATTCTGGTTTTGCGGCACGAACGCCATCCCCTTGGCCACGCGATCCTGCGGGCTGAGGCGGGTGATATCCTCGCCGTCAAGCCGGACGGCACCTTTTCGCACATCAAGCATGCCGAAAATCGCCTTCATCGCCGTGGATTTACCGGCCCCGTTCGGCCCGACAATCACCGCGATCTGGCCGGGATCAACAGCAACCGTGCAGTCGTGCAAAATATCCGGTCCCTTGCCATAGCCGCCCGACATGGCATCGCCGATCAAAAAAGGCTTGTCGCTCATGCCGTTCCCGCCTTGACTTTGTTCTTGAGACCAGTGCCGAGATAGGCCTCGATCACCTGTTCGTTGTTTTTAATCTCGTCAATAGTGCCGGTCGCCAGCACCTTGCCCTCGGCCATGCAGATCACCGGATCACACAGGCGGGCGATGAAATCCATGTCGTGCTCGATCACGCAAAACGTATAGCCGCGCTCTTTGTTGAGCCGCACAATCGCATCGCCGATGGTGTTGAGGAGCGTGCGATTGACGCCAGCGCCGACCTCGTCCAGAAACACCATGCGCGCGTCAACCATCATGGTACGGCCAAGTTCCAGCAGCTTTTTCTGCCCGCCCGAGAGGTTGCCAGCTTTTTCCTCGGCCAGATGGCTGATGGTCAGAAACTCCATCACCTCGTCGGCTTTTTCAGATATCGCGCGCTCTTCACGGCGAACCGCGGCTTGGCGAAACCAGGTGTTAAGCAGCATTTCGCCAGCTTGTTTACCCGGCACCATCATCAGGTTTTCGCGCACGCTCATAGAGGCAAACTCGTGTGCGATCTGAAATGTGCGCAGCAGACCTTTGTGGAATAATTCATGCGGAGGCAGGCCGGTTATGTCGGTGCCTTCCATGGTCACGCGACCGGATGAGGGTTTAAGAACCCCCGCGATCACATTGAAAAGAGTGGTTTTTCCCGCCCCGTTCGGTCCGATCAACCCGGTGATCGAGCCCTTTTTGATTTCCAGCGTTGCGCCGTCAACTGCGCAGAAACCGCCGAAATATTTGCGGATATCTTCAACGACAATCATGTTTATTGTCTTCCCTCAAAGAGACAAGCAGCCCGGAGCGAACCCCGGACTGCCTCGTTCTTTTCAGTCAATTACCTTAGCGGAATTTAACCGTTTCGATCTTGCCGTCTTTGATCTCGATCTGGCGATAGTTGCCAGCGGATTCACCCGGTCCGATCAGCTCGACAGAAGATGCGCCGACATAGTCCACGTCGCCGCCGTCTTTCAGGATGCCAAGAGCCTTGCCAAGTTCGCCCGGATAAATCTTAACACCGGGTGCGTTGGCAACATCCATGATTTTGGATTTGTAATCAGCCGGGGCGGAAGACCCTGCGGCCTCCATAGCCAGCATGATCAAAGCCGCGGCGTCATAGCTTTCAGGTGCGAAGGCACCAGTGCCGTTAAATCCGGCAGCATCTGCCAAGGTTTTCATCGAGGCAGCACCCGGGCTGTCTGTGCCGGGAAGTTCACCGGACGAGCCGTCGATCTCTGAGCCAAAATTGGCAACCAGCTGGTCACCAATCATCCCGTCAGGGAAGTGGAAGGTCTCGAATGCGCCGGTATCAAGTGCGGCGCGAACGATGCCAGAGCCACCTTGGTCAACATAACCGGCAACCACCAGACGATCACCACCAGCTGCGGCCAATGCACCGACTTCAGCGGAGTAATCGGCTTTGCCGTCCTCATGTGCGGCGTTGATTGTGACCTTGCCACCAGCGGCCTCGTAAGCTGCTTGGAACGCGTCGGCCAAGCCTTTACCATAGTCGTTGTTGGTGTAAGTCACAGCAACCGATTTGATGCCTTGCTCCATGAGAATATCGCTCATGACCTGACCTTGACGCGCGTCGGACGGTGCGGTGCGGAAAAACAGGCCGTCATCTTCGGCGGTGGACAGGGCGGGCGAGGTTGCCGATGGTGAAATCATCACCATGCCGTTGGGTCGGGCCACGTTTTGCAAGATCGCGCCGGTCACGCCGGAACAATCTGCGCCAACGATGCCGTTCACCTTGTCAGAGGTGATCAGACGTTCAGCCGCCGCAATCGCCGCACTGGAATCGATGCAGGTCGAGTCCGCACGAATTGAAGTCACGGTTGATCCGTCAAGCAGCTTGCCGGAGTCGGTGACTTCTTTCATGGCCAATTCAGCCCCGGCTGCCATGTCAGGCGTCAGCGATTCAATTGGTCCGGTGAAGCCTAATATCACCCCAATTTTGATTTCCTCTGACAGCGCGCCCGATGCGAAAAGCACCGCTGCCGCTGTGGCAAGTAAGATTTTTTTCATTGTTCTCTCCCATTGGATAATTCAGTGTTAATTAGTCTAGACAGGGAAGGCACAAATGAAAACCCTGCCTAATCAAGTAAATGGCGGGCCTAGTTCATGCTTTTGGGCGGTAGCGCGTGTTTGACACATCATTTTGTGGCCTATGCCTGACACCAAGCGATAACTTGATTAGCAGCGTTGACCCCCACCTACCCGTAATGCAAGGTTTTAGGCGTAAAATAGGGTAGAATCGGGCGAAATAGCGGTATGTTGAAAACCAAAACAGCGACAGGCGGCCTGAATAGCGGTCTAGATACCGGCCCTGATTTGGGTGATTTGCTGGTAGCGGCGGCGCCGGTTGCGGAAATTATGGTCGCAGATCATGCCGCCTCCAAGTAAAATTCCGCGCCTGTGGCTCTTGCCGACATGTTCACCAAGGGGCAGTTGCGCGACGGGCAATTCATCTAGCGCTGTTTTATCAACCGGCGCAATTACTTGCGTAAAAAAACCGGCTTGAACTGGCGGATGCCACGTTCAATGACCGCTTGGAGAGCCTGCAGACAGAGGACTGGAATGGTGAGGGCAAGACGCTGGCCGAGTTCGTTGACTTCGCCCACCCCCATACCAAAATATTTCAGGGCCAAGTGATGCAAGACGTGTGGGCGCTGTTTGAGTGCGATGCCAAAAAGGGCGGGTATTTCGTCGATTTTGGCGCAACCAATGGCACAACCATGTCCAACTCGCTGATATTAGCGCGTAAATTCGGTTGGTCAGGGATAGTAGCAGAGCCAAACCCCGTGTTTCACGAGCGCCTGCATCGGCTGCGAAAATGCGACATTTCCGTCAAATGCGTTCATTCTCACAGCGCCGGCACGCTTGATTTCATCTGCGCCGAGCATCCGATGTTTTCGCGCTTGGGGGTGGCATCCGAAGGGGCGCAGATCGCGCAGATCGAGCAGACGATCCCGGCGCAGACCATTTCGCTCAACGACTTGCTGGATGAATATGACGCGCCCGATCTGATTGATTTCATCTCGATCGACACGGAAGGCTCGGAGTTTGACATCCTGTCGGCGTTTGATTTCTCCAAGCGCCGCGTCAATATGTTCACGATTGAACATAACTTCCAGCCGCGCCGCGACCAGATTAACAGTCTGATGCAGGAGAACGGCTATGTGCGCCGGTTTGCGGAAATGTCGCGATTTGACGACTGGTATATTCGCAACGATCTGGTCTGAGAAACGCGCGGCTACACGATTGATGCCTGACTTCCACGCTCGCGATAAGGGGTCGTGTCATAATGCGAGCGATAACATTTTGAAAAATGCGAGGGCGAGGCAAAGCCGCAGGCCAGCGCCACATTGATCACGCTCATATCGGTCTGCATCAGCAAATTTCGCGCTTTTTGCAGGCGCAGCTCCATATAATAGCGCTTGGGAGAGCGGCTGAGATAGCGGCGAAACAAACGCTCAAGCTGGCGGGTCGACATGCCCACATCGCGGGCCAATATCGACGGCGAGACCGGCTCTTCGATGTTGCCCTCCATCATCTGAATGACCGTGGACAGCTTGGGATGGCGCACGCCGATCCGTGTGGGGATCGACAGGCGCTGCTCGTCGCGGTCGGTGCGAATAGACGTATAGATCAACTGATCGGCGACAGTATTGGCCAGCTCTTGACCGTGATCGCTGGCAATTACATTCAGCATCAGATCGAGCGAGGACATGCCGCCAGCCGAGGAATATCTATTGCCATCAACCACATAGATTGCCTTGGTCAGCTCAACCTCGATGAACTCTTCTTCAAAACTGTCGTGGTTCTCCCAGTGGATGGTGCATTTCTTGCCGTCCAACAAGCCAGCCTTGGCCACGGTATAAGACGCGGTGCAGAGGCTGCCGATACTAGCGCCTTTGCGTGCTTCGCGCCGCAGCCAGTTAAGGACCGGCTTGGTGGTGGCCTCTTTGATCTGCACGCCGCCGCATACCATAATTGTGTCGTCGCGATTGATGCTGCCAAGCCCGTGATGCACGCGAACCTCGACCCCGTTGGAGGCGCAGGCAAACTCGCCATCCTCCGATGCCAGCGCCCACGAATAGAGATCGCGCCCGGCCATTCGATTGGCAATCCGCAACGGCTCGACCGCTGCTGTGAACGAGGACATCGAGAATTTCTTTAGCAAAAGAAACTCAAAATGCCGCACGCGCTGATCCCCTGAAACCGGCATAGCATTCACTTCCTTTTAAGGCTCGCCAACCCGAAATGGATTCGAACCATCCGCGACCCTTGCAGAAGCCAAAGCAAAGGAAAAGACCCCGATCAAGAAGAAATCGTGCAACAGGCCTGAAATTGGTCGATTTTAGCGGCGTTATTCACTGGTCAAGGCAAAACCGGTTTCCTATACCTCGCGCTTGAACGATCTTTTTGAACGGAGTGAACCTGATGACACGGGTGTGGGATAAATCTGACTGGCGCGCGAAACCACGGGTTCAGATGCCGAGCTATACTGATCCCGCCGCTCTGAGTGCGGTTGAAGCCAAGCTGGCCAAATACCCGCCGCTGGTTTTCGCCGGTGAAGCGCGCAGTCTGAAAGCGCGGCTTGGCGATGTTGCCGAGGGGCGCTCTTTTCTGCTGCAAGGCGGCGATTGCGCCGAGAGCTTTGGCGAGTTTAGTGCCGACACTATTCGCGACACGTTCCGTGTGATGCTGCAAATGGCGGTGGTGCTGACTTACGGGGCCAAATGTCCGGTGGTCAAGGTTGGTCGCATGGCCGGGCAATTTGCCAAGCCTCGCTCTGCCGATACCGAGACCATCGACGGGGTCGAGCTGCCCTCTTATCGCGGGGACATTATCAACGATATCGCCTTCACGCCTGAGGCGCGCATTCCCAACCCTGACCGGATGTTGCAGGCCTATACCCAAGCTGCCGCGTCGCTCAATTTGCTGCGGGCGTTCTCCAGTGGCGGGTATGCGGATATTCATCAGGTCCACTCCTGGACGCTTGGCTTTACCGGCGATGAGGCGGCGGCGGATAAATACCGCGAACTGGCGGCGCGCATTTCGGACTCGCTTGATTTCATGACCGCGGCGGGGGTCAATAGCGGCAATTCAAACAAGCTGCGGTTGATTTTTACACCAGCCACGAGGCTTTGTTGCTGGAATATGAAGAGGCGCTGTGCCGGGTCGACAGTATTTCGGGCCAGCAGGTCGCGGGCTCTGGCCACATGATCTGGATTGGCGATCGCACCCGCCAGCCTGACGGCGCGCATGTCGAGTTTTGCAAAGGTGTGCTTAATCCGATTGGCCTGAAATGTGGGCCATCGATCACCACGGATGATCTCAAGCATCTGATCGAGACGCTGAACCCGGAAAACGAGGCCGGGCGACTGACGCTGATCAACCGCTTTGGTGCTGGAAAAGTTGGCGATCATATGCCCAAGCTGATCCGCGCGGTTGAAGAAGAGGGCTATAAGGTTGTGTGGTCTTGTGACCCGATGCATGGCAACACCATCAAGGCGGCCTCGGGCTATAAAACCCGTCCGTTTAACAGCGTGCTGCGCGAAGTGCGCGAGTTTTTCGAGATCCACAAAGCCGAGGGAACCTATCCTGGCGGTGTGCATTTCGAGATGACCGGCAAGGATGTCACCGAATGCACCGGCGGGGTTCGCGCGGTTCGCGACGAGGATTTGTCCAGCCGTTACCACACCGCGTGTGACCCGCGCCTTAATGCTTCACAATCGCTGGAGCTGGCGTTTCTTGTCTCAGAAGAGCTGGCGTCTTTGGTTGAAGAACGTCGCGCAGTGGTTTGAAATAACAGGGTAATCCACGTTGAGAAAATCGGATCATCACGCCGTGCGAAAGTAAAATTCAGTCGGTCGTGGTGATCAGCCGCAAATATCCGGGGCGCTCGGCTTGGCCCGGTTTGGTGTTTGAGGGGCGGCTTGGGGCTGGCACATAGCGGCTGGCAGGCTCGGCAAAACCATAGGTTTTTTCAGGGCGCACCTGATGGTCGCGCGCGATGATACGGGTGGTTTTTTGTCCGGTGATTGCAAAGCGGTTGGGCGGTGTGGCGGCTTGGCCATCGGCAACCAGACAGCCGAGAATGCGCGAGACTTCACCGGTTTCGCATTTCATCGGCAGCAGCAGCAACTCGGCGCGAAGGTCGGGGCGCGAGGGGTAACTTGCGGTCAACTCCAGCTCCATAATCACAGGTTTTAGAAAAATGCGCTCAATCAGATGCGAGTATCGTGCGCGGCAATTTTGGTCAATCAAGGTGGTCGCAGGCATGCCGCGCACCTCCATATTCATCAAATCACAGATATGCATTCCGGCGATTCGAAATCGCGCTTGCCCCGTTGAGGTCCGCTCCAGAATGAACGCATATTCCAGCGCATTTTCGATCTGACGCGGGTCGATTTCAGAGCGCAGCGGCGCGATCCGCCCGGCGCGAAGACGCTCCCAATGGGTCATGATCTCAAGCAGGATAGGGTTTTTCATAGGTCTCCGATAATGCGACAACTTGGTAACATTACTCGCCTGTTTCAGGTTTCGTTCCATCGTTTCATTCCCTTGCACCACACCAAATGCCCCCATATCGGCGAGAAGCTTTGTTGTGCAACAGGGTCGAACTTGTTAACTCTGAGCCCAGAAAGCTTACTCAAGTCTTAATATTACATAAAATGCGTGAAAAAGTGAGGCAAAAACTGTTAAATGGTTAATTCGATGACGGGGTTTGCCGCCCTCAAAGGGGCGCTGGAGAGCGCGCGCTGGCACTGGGAGCTTCGCAGCGTAAACGCGCGCGGGCTGGACATTCGCCTGCGCCTGCCCGAGGGCTTGGGCGATCTAGAGCAGGTGTTGCGTAAATCTCTGACAGCAGAGGTGACGCGGGGCAATATCACCCTGAGTTTGCGTTTGTTCGGCGAGGTGGCGAACAGCACCGTTTCGCTTGATCTGCCCCAGCTTGAAATGATCATGTCTGCGCTCAAAACCGTTGACGAAACCGCACAGGACGCGGGCGTTCATCTGACGGCAAGCACGGGCGCTGATATTCTGGCCCTGCGCGGCGTGCTTGAGGTCTCTGACACCAAAGCTGGCGACCAAGACGCTGTTATTAAAGCGTTAAAATTGGATATTGCACCCCTGATCGAGGCGTTCATTGCCGCGCGCGCGGCCGAAGGCGAGGCCCTTGGCGAGATCCTTTCGGGGCAGTTGTCGCAGATAGTCGCTCTGATCTCTCAGGCTTTGAAGGCTGCCGAAAACCGTCAGGTGCAGGTCGCCGAGACCTTCCGGCTTAATCTTGCGAAAATCTTGGATAATAGCGAAGGGGCCGACGAGAACCGGGTGGCGCAGGAATTGGCGATGCTGGCAGTCAAAGCCGATATTTCCGAGGAGATCGACCGTCTGAAAGCCCATTGTGACGCGGCCAACAGCTTGCTGACGACCGCAGGTCCGGTGGGGCGTAAATTTGACTTTTTGATGCAGGAATTCAATCGCGAGGCCAATACGCTTTGCTCGAAATCCGGGTCAAAAGAGTTAACCAAAATCGGACTCGATCTGAAAACCGTAATTGATCAGATGCGCGAGCAAGTGCAGAACGTGGAGTGACATGACGATTTCGCACACGCGCCGAGGTCTTTTGATCATCTTGTCGTCACCCTCGGGTGCCGGCAAATCAACGCTGGCAAACCGGCTGATGGGCTGGGACGACACGCTGAGTTTCTCGGTTTCGGCCACCACCCGCGCGCCGCGAAAGGGCGAAGTGGATGGACGGGAATATTATTTTCGCACCAAACCTGAATTTCAGCAAATGGTTAAAAACGACGAGATGTTGGAGCATGCGGAGGTGTTTGGTAACCTCTACGGTTCGCCCAAAGCGCCGGTCGAGGCGGCGATTTCGCAAGGCCGCGATGTGCTGTTTGATATCGACTGGCAAGGTGGGCAGCAGATTGTTAACTCAGTCTTAAAAAACGCGGTGGTGTCGGTGTTCATCCTGCCCCCCTCGATCCCGGAGCTGGCGCGGCGTTTGACCGAGCGCGGGCAAGACAGCGCCGAAGTGATTGCCGGGCGCATGACCAAATCGCAAAGCGAAATCAGTCACTGGGCCGAATATGATTACGTTTTGGTTAATGACGATATTGATGCTTGCGAGGCGCGCCTTAAAACCATCCTTCAGGCCGAGCGTCTGAAACGCACCCGTCGCCCCTCGTTGCTGGAGCATGTTCGCAAATTAGATCAGGAATTCAAGGACTTAACAACATGACGCTCTATCGGCTTGACGACAAAGCTCCGGTGACGCCCGCGAGCGGGGATTTCTGGGTCGCACCCGGAGCGCATGTGATCGGCAACGTGGTGCTTGGCGCGGGCGTGGGGATTTGGTTTGGCTGCACCTTGCGCGGCGACAATGAGCAGATCACAATCGGGGCGGGCAGCAATATTCAGGAAAACTGCGTTTTGCACACTGACATGGGGTTTCCGCTCAGCGTCGGGGCCAACTGTACGGTCGGTCATAAGGCGATATTGCATGGCTGCGAGATCGGCGAAAACTCGTTGATCGGCATGGGAGCGAGCGTGCTTAACGGGGCCAAGATCGGCAAGAATTGTCTGATCGGGGCCGGGGCGCTGATCACCGAGGGCAAGGTCATTGCTGACGGCTCGCTGGTGATGGGGGTGCCGGGGCGTGTGGTCAGAGAGCTTGACGAGGCCGCGATTGCCACGCTGGCCCAGTCGGCCATCCATTACCAACAGGCTATGCGCCGTTTTCGCGATGGTCTGCGCGAGATTTAGCGGCGGCTAGGCTGGAAAAATCAGAACCACACAGTTTGTCAAAACCGCACAGTGATGGAGTTTTCGCACAAAGCAACACCGAGGCCTGGTTTGCGCCATTGGGTCAGCATCGCCAGCATACCGAATTGAACCTGCGCGGCACCAAGCTCGTCGTTCGCATCAGAGTTTTGGCCGTCGAGTATCTGCCAATGTTCGGCAATCAGGTGCAGCTTGTCGCCGGTCGCGCAAAGCACCCATTCATTGCCGTCAAGGTCGATGTCGATCCTGCCGCCATAAGGCAGCGCACTTTCCAGACACTGGATGGCCAGAAACGCGAGTTTCACGTCGCGACGTTGGGCCTCGCGCATGGTGCGCCAGTCGATTTGAACCCGGCTTTCCTTGAAGTAATCCCGCAGTACAGATACTATCTCTGGTTGCGCAAGGCTGGAACCTGTCGGCGCGCGCCCGTAAGCCACGCGAAAAAAGCGGATTTTGGAATTGGCGCTGGCGATGCTTTGCGCGATCAGGGCAAGTTCCGGTGTGTCCGATTGTCCGGTCATGGCCAACAGCTCCAGCCCGTTGCTGATCGCGCCCAATGGGCTTATCAAGTCGTGGCAAATGCGCGATCCGATCAGCGCAGTCAGGTCCTGTCGGTCATGATACATTATGTTGGCCTTGATTTGAAAACAACATGAGGGAAGCGATGACTGTCACGTTTGAGCCAGGTGATCTGGTGGAAAACCCCGCCTCGCCCGATTGGGGCATGGGGCAGGTACAGTCAGTGGTGGAAGGGAAAATCACCGTTAATTTTGAGCATAAAGGCAAGTTGGTCATCGATTCCACTCATGTCAGTTTGGCGTATGTTGCCTCAAAATAAGGTTCCATACGGGTGAAATTTAGTGCTATCACAACCCCAGATTGAAAATCAAGAACTGATAGTGCCAAAAAACAATGCGTTGGAATTGTTGCGTTTTTGGAAATAACCGACTAGATACCGTGCACGAATAATCGCCTTTTTCTGGACCCTGAATTCATGTCGCTGAACCTCAAATCGGATGAACGGCATTTCGTGGTCAAGCTTGCCGAGACCGAGGACGAGCTGCGGGCGGCCCAGCGCTTGCGCTATCGGGTTTTTGTCGAGGAGCTTGGCGCGAGCGGTCCCACGGTGGACCATGATCGCCAGCTTGAAACCGACGATTTTGATGCGATCTATGACCATTTGCTGTTGATTGACAATCGCTGCGATCACGACGCGCCTGAGCGTGTTGCCGGGGTTTACCGGCTGCTGCACTCGGATGTTGCGCGGGCCAATGGCGGGTTTTATTCGGCGTCGGAGTTTGATTTGAGCGTGCTTGAACGCTCTGAGCGGGTGCTGCTTGAACTTGGGCGCTCCTGCGTTGGGCGCGAATATCGCGGCGGTATGGCCATGTATCTGCTGTGGAATGCGCTGGCCGATTACGTCATTGGCCACAAGGTCGAGGTGATGTTCGGCGTTGCCAGCTATCACGGGTGCGACGCGGGCGCGATTGCGCAATCCCTGTCGTTTCTGCATCAAAACCACCTCGCACCGCCTGACAGTCGAGTGCGCGCGCGCACGCCAAACCGTCAGGAGATGGCGCTGATCCCGCCCCGCCAGATTGAGCAAAAACTGGCCATGAGCCAGACCCCCGCGCTGATAAATGCCTATTTGCGCCTTGGTGGTTGTGTCGGTGATGGCGCGTTTATTGACTATAATTTCAACACCATAGATGTATGTCTGATGATGGATACCGAGCGTATGTCCTTGCGACATAAACAGGCATATACCCGCCGTTCAGAGGCGCGATCATGACCGAGTGGAACCCCGACATCATCCCTGACGAGAGGCCACTCTCACTGCTTGGCTGGGTGCGCGCCATGCTGCGGCTGGCGGGGCTGGCGACGGTGATTTACGGGCTAATGCTGGTCTTGGTGCTGGCGCGCCTGATCGAGTTGCCGTTTGGAAAACACCCGGTCTCGCCCTTGGTGGTGCAGCTCGCCTGTAAGATTTCACTGCGGATATTGGGCCTTGAGATCAAGTTGGTCGGCACGCCGATGACGCAGAACGGGGCGCTGGTGTGTAACCATTGCTCGTGGCTCGATATTTTGACGCTCAACAGCGCGGCCAAGGTGTTTTTCGTCTCTAAATCCGAGGTCAGCAAATGGCCGGTGATCGGCCTGATTGCGCGCACCACCCACACGGTGTTTATCGAGCGCAAATCAAGTCAGGCGCGGGTTCATAAATCCCAGTTTGAGCGTCGCCTGATCCAAGGCGATCGTCTGCTGTTTTTTCCCGAAGGCACCAGCACTGACAGCCGTCGGGTCTTGCCGTTCAAATCAACCCTGTTTGCCGCGTTTTTCGAGCAGCATCTGGCCGAGAACATGTGGATACAGCCGACCAGCCTGATTTACCGCGCGCCCAAAGGCGAGGACGTGCGGTTTTATGGCTGGTGGGGCGAGATGGCGTTTGCGCCCCATTTCCTGATGACGCTGGCAACGCCAAAATCCGGTGGGGTCGAGATTGTGTTTCATGATCCGGTGCGGGTGGCTGATTTTAAGGATCGCAAAGCGCTGGCGCATCATTGCGAGACCGAGGTTCGGGCCGGATTAGAGCGCGCAATGAACTGCGCAGGTTAACCCAGCGCCGACCACAGGTCTTTGAGGGCTTTTAGCGGGGCGGGGTGGTGCCATATCTCCTCGCCAAGGGCAAAGAAATCGCTCACTGGTGCAAATTCTGCGATCAGGTCGCGGTTCAGCCCGCCTTCGGCGACAATCGGTACTTCGATCACGTCCGACCACCAGCTGAATAGCGAGAAATCAGCGGTCTCGCCATCTCCTAATCCCGAGGTGGTGAGTGGCCCGAAACTGACGTAATCCGCCCCCGCTTCGGCGGCCGAAATGCCGCTATGGCGCGATTGGCCGCAGCCCGCACCGATGATCGCATCACTCCCGAGTTCAGCGCGCACATCACGCATGGCCCGCGCGCCGTTTGGCAAATGACAGCCATCAAGCCCCAGTTGCGTCACCAGCCGATAGTGGTGTTCCAACACGATGGCCACATCGCGCGCGTGACAGGTATCGCGCAAGCTGTCGGCGATGCGTTTGACCTCGTCCTCGTCCTGACTGGCAAGGCTGAGGCGAAAGCAGGCGATCTCTCGGTCGTCGAGAATTTCGCTCAGAACCGGGGTGAAATCCGCGAGATCAAGCTTTGGCGGCGAGATCAGATATAGCTGTGGCTGGTCCGGTTGCGACATGAAAACCTCTGTAAAACCTGTATTTTGAGGCTTCATAACGAGGCGAGGCGGTACTAGCAAGCGGTGCCGGACCGGCAACGGGTTCGCCTTGCGTGTGGGCGGGCCACGGTTTATCACCTCTGCCTGTCAACAAGGAGCCGCAACGTCATGTCAGGAACCGATCACGCCAAGGATGAGGGCTGGGGCGGGCCGCAACCGGCTTTTGTGCTGGTCGCTGCGCAAATGGGCGAAAACATCGGGGCCTCGGCGCGGGCTATGTGGAATTTCGGGCTTGAGCGCATGCGATTGGTCGCCCCGCGCGATGGCTGGCCCAATCCAAAAGCGGTGGCTATGGCCAGCGGAGCGGCCAAGGTGCTGGATCAGGTGCAGGTTTACGACGCGACCACGGAGGCAATCGGCGACATGAATTACGTCTTTGCCACCACCGCACGAACGCGCGATTTGACCAAGCCAGTCGTGTCGCCCCAGCAGGCAATGGCCGAGGCGCGGGCGCGGATTGGTGAGGGTCAAAAGGTCGGAGTTTTGTTCGGACCAGAGCGCGCGGGCTTGCAAAATGATGACGTTGTGCGTGCCAATGCGCTGATTTCGGTGCCGGTAAATCCGGCGTTTGGCTCGCTTAATCTTGCCCAATGCGTGCTGTTGCTGGCCTATGAGTGGCGGCGTGGGGATGAAAGCTCGGATGATCTGGCGGACGATATTGTCAGTCAAGGCAAGACCCGCCCGGCCAGTGCTATCGAGTTTGAGAAATTCCACGAACGCCTATGTCAACAACTTGATAATGTGGGGTTTTTCTGGCCTGAGGCCAAAGCGGAAAGCATGGAGCAAAACCTCAGGAATATGTTCTCGCGCATGCCGCTGACGGACGCGGATATTCGTATGCTGCATGGTGTCGTGCGCGCTTTGAGCGAGCGGCGTCCGCGCACGGATTGATCCTGCGGATTGACCCTATTGCGAGGGGCGTGGTCAGGTCTTATGGTCGCGCGGAATTGACGGAGAGAAAAATGACCAGCAAGCGCCCCATCTTTGAAGAAACCAGCATTGATCCGGCCTCGCAGGCCCCGCTTGAGACCGGATTGATTGATGCGAGCCGTCCAAAAGTGCGCCGCGCGATCTTTGTCTGGCTGCATATTCTGCTTGGCATGCTGGCGATCATGATCGTGGTTGGCGGGCTGACGCGCCTCACAGATAGCGGCTTGTCGATCACCGAATGGAACCCGATCAAGGGGGCTTTGCCGCCGATGTCGAATTCTGCCTGGCTTGAGACCTTTCAAAAATATCAGGCGATCCCGGAATATCAGTTGCAAAACAAGGCCATGACCCTATCTGGTTTCAAGGCGATTTACTGGTGGGAATGGAGCCATCGTCAGGTTGGCCGCGTGATCGGCTTGGTCTGGGGTTTCGGCTTTTTCTGGTTTCTGGCGCGGCGACAAATCCCGAGCGGCTGGACCGGGCGCTTGTTTTTGCTCGGGGTGCTTGGCGGTCTGCAAGGCGCGCTTGGCTGGTGGATGGTGTCGTCCGGGCTGACCGGACGCATGGTCGATGTGGCCTCTTATCGACTGGCGATGCATCTGGGGTTGGCCTTTACCATTATGGGGCTAATCGCGTGGTTTTCGTTCCAGCTAAGGCGAGGAGGGGCGGCGCTGTTGCAAGCGCGACGGCTGCGCGATGTCAGGTTATCGCGGCTTGCGACCATCCTTTTGGTGCTGATTTTCGCGCAAATATTACTCGGCGCATTGGTTGCCGGAATTGACGCTGGGCGCGCTTATATCGACTGGCCGCTGATGAATGGCCAGTTTCTGCCGTCGGAAAGCTTTGACTATACGCCGTTCTGGACCAACTTCTTTGAGAACTCTGCATTGGTGCAGTTCAATCACCGGATGCTGGGCTATACGGTGTTTCTGGTGGCGGTCTATACATGGTGGCAGAGCCGCAAAAGTGCTCTGAATTCCGTGCGCAGCAGCTTTAATCTGGTGATGGTGATGGTGCTTATTCAAATGGCGCTTGGCATTACCACGGTGCTTTATGCCGCCCCGTGGCAGGTGGCGATCGTGCATCAGATCGGGGCGATCGCGCTGATTGTACTGGTGTTGAGAGCGCGGTTTATGGCCATGTATCCGGACACTCAAAGCATCAGGGCAGGGGCATAACATGCCGGATATTTACCAGAGTTTGATGGTGCATGTGCGCCAAACCACGGCCCTTGAACAGGTCGCAGGCTTGCTCGGCTGGGATCAGGAAACCATGATGCCACGAGGGGCGGCGGCGCAGCGGGGCGAGTGGTCGGGTGCCATGGAAAGCACGCTTCACAGCCGCCGGACTGATCCCAAGATTGCCGACTGGCTGGCGTCACTTGAGGGCAGCAACCTCTCTGAAGAACAGGCGGCCAACCTGCGCCATATACGGCGCTCTTATGACCGCAACACCAAGGTTCCCGCCGATTTGGCCACTGAAATCGCGCGTACTACCTCAGTTTCGCAAGGGGTTTGGGCCGAGGCTCGTGCGGCCGATGATTTCGCGGCTTTTGCGCCAACCCTGAAAAATGTGCTGACCCTGCGGCGCCAGGAGGCGGCGGCGCTGAGCGAGGGCGGCGATCTTTATGACGCCCTGCTCAATGATTACGAGCCGGGAATGACCGGTGCAAAGCTTGACGCCCTGCTTGGCAGTCTGCGCGACGGGCTGGTGGATTTGCGCGGGCGTATTGGCGGCTCTGACGTGCAGATACCCGCGCTTGATTTTGACTTTGACGATAGTTTGCAGATGAAGCTGGCCCATAAACTGGCCGATGTTTTCGGCTATGACTGGAGCAAGGGGCGGCTGGATAAAGCGGTGCATCCGTTCTCGTCCGGCTCGGGCAATGACACGCGGATCACCACGCGGGTTGACGTGCGAAATCCGTTCAACTGCATCTATTCGACCATCCACGAGACCGGGCATTCCAGCTATGAGCAGGGGATCCGGCAGGGCTATTTGCTGTCGCCGCTCGGGCAAGGTGTCTCGATGGGGGTGCATGAAAGTCAGAGCCGGATTTACGAGAACCAGCTTGGTCGCAGCGAGGCGTTTTGTGGCTGGCTTTACGGCCAGATGCGCGATCTATTCGGCGATTTTGGCGTTGGTTCGGAGCGCGCGTTTTACCAGATCGCCAATGCGGTCGGGCCGGGCTATATCCGCACCGAGGCCGACGAGGTTCAGTATAACCTGCATGTGTTGATGCGCTTCAAGCTGGAGCGCGCGCTGATTTCCGGCGATCTGGAGGTCGATGATCTGGAGGGTGCGTGGAACGATCAGTTCAAGGCCGATTTTGGCTATGCGGTCGACAAGCCGTCAAATGGCGTGTTGCAGGACGTTCACTGGTCGGTCGGCTTGTTTGGCTATTTCCCGACCTATTCGCTTGGAAACATCTACGCAGGCGCGCTTTACGACAAGCTTCGCGCTGACGTGCCATCGCTTGACGCCGATCTTTCGCGCGGAGATACAGCCCCTGCAATCGGCTGGTTGTGCCAAAACCTGCAACAATATGGCGGGCTTTACGAGCCGTCCGAAGTGGTCGAGCGCGCAACCGGGCAGGCGATCAGCGAACAGCCGTTGCTGGGCTATCTGAACCGGAAATTTGGCGCGATTTACGGGGTTTAGGCTTTATGGGGTTTAGGCGGTGAGTTTGCACCGTCCTGACCGCCATTACCCGTGCAACCGCGCCATCCCAAGGTTCAGCGCGGTTGTGTGCAGGTGGTTTAAGTCGTGAGCGTCAACTCGGGCGGACTACCCGTTAGCCTCGCGAATTTTGTCGGCGGCGTCTTTGTCAAACGAGACCCCTTCCTTGGACAAAAGCGTGTCAAGCTCACCCGACAGCATCATCTCGGTGATGATATCACAGCCGCCAACGAACTCTCCCTTGACGTAAAGCTGCGGAATTGTCGGCCAGTCGGAGAAATCCTTGATGCCCTGACGGACCGCCTCGTCGGCCAGAACGTCCACGTCTTTATAGGCGACCTGCATGTAGTTGAGAACGCCGGCCACGCGGCTGGAAAAACCACATTGCGGCATTGAGGCTGTGCCTTTCATGAACAAAACCACGTCGTTTTCGGTGACGGTTTGGTTGATTGTGTCGCGGGCTGGATTGGTCATTTCATCTACTCCGGTGATTTTGTGGTGAGGGCCAGCGCGTGCAAATCGCCATGTGCGCCGTCCATTTTCTCTTTGAGAGCGGCGTAGACCGCGCGTTGTTGTTGGACACGGTTCTGGCCGCGAAACTCCTCTGCGATCACTTCGGCCGCATAGTGTTTTCCGTCGCCCGCAAGGTCGGTGATGGTTATCTTTGCGGTCGGAAACCTGTTCCGGATCAGCTGTTCAATTTCACTCACTTCAATCGCCATCTGAGTTTTCCCGTGTTAGAACTGTTGCAAGATGTAAGCGCCATTTTTGAGCGGCGCAAGAGGTAGCCGAGTGATTTTGTAGGCTATTGGTCGCAGGTCTGGTCGTCAATCAAGTACGTCCGCGAGACCACTGCGATAGGCGGCGCGCAGGTCTTCAAGTGGCAAGCTATGTTGCCCGAGAGCAACCGAGTGGCCCTTGACTGTGCCGACGGTTGCGGCGGTGACGCCTGCGGTTTGGGCGGCAGCAATAAGCCGGTCTGGACAGGTGGTTGACAGCAAATAGCGGCCCTGATCCTCGGCGAAAAACCACGCGATATCGCCCTCTGACAGGCTGATGCCAAGGTCGGCTGCAAAGGCCATTTCCAGCGCTGCGACCGCCAAACCGCCGTCAGAAAGATCATGGGCGGCGGTGATCAGGTCTTGAGATTTGGCCTGTCGCACGAACTCGCCAGCGGCTTTTTCGCGTGCCAAATCAACCGGTGGCGCATCGCCCTCGCACCGTTTAAACAGCTCGGCAAGATAGGCGGATTGGCCCATGTGACCGTGCGTTTCGCCGATCAAAACCAAGCTGTCGCCATCATTTGGCGCGGTTGCGATCATCTGCGCTGGCGTGTCAAGCAAGCCGACCGCGCCGATGGTCGGGGTTGGCAGAATGGCCACGCCGTCGGTCTCGTTATAAAGCGAGACATTGCCCGAAACGATGGGCATGTCCAAGGCCTCGACTGCGGCTGAGATGCCCTTGATGCAGCCGACGAACTGGCCCATGATCTCAGGTTTCTCAGGGTTGCCAAAGTTGAGATTATCGGTTGTTGCCAAAGGCTTAGCCCCGGTGGTGCAGAGATTGCGATAGGCCTCGGCCACCGCCTGTTTGCCGCCTTCAAACGGGTTGGCGTGGCAATATCGCGGGGTCACGTCCGAGGTAAATGCCAGCGATTTCTGGCTGCCGTGTACGCGCACCACGCCCGCGTCGCCGCCGGGTTGGCGCAGGGTATCGGCCATGACCATGGTGTCATATTGCTCGTAAACCCACGCGCGCGAGGCGAAATTCGGGCGGCCAATGAGCGTCAGCAAAGCGTTGAGCGGCTCGGCCTCGTCAATCGGCCCAACCGGCGCGGCCTTTGGGGTTTCAACCCACGGGCGGTCATATTCAGGGGCCGAACCCGACAGTGCCTTGAGCGGCAAATCCGCTTTGATCTCGCCGCCATGACGCACGATAAACCTATCCTCGGCAATGGTCTCGCCGACGATTGCAAAATCGAGATCCCATTTGTCAAACACGGCTTTCGCCTCGGCCTCAAGTTCGGGGTTCAGGACCATCAACATGCGCTCTTGGCTCTCTGACAGCATCATCTCATAGGCGGTCATGCGCTCTTCGCGCACCGGCACCAGATCAAGGTCAAGTGCGACGCCGAGATTGCCCTTGTCGCCCATTTCCACCGCCGAGCATGTGAGACCAGCGGCCCCCATATCCTGTATCGAGATCACAGCGCCGGTGGCCATCAGCTCGAGCGTGGCTTCCATCAGACGCTTTTCGGTGAACGGATCGCCGACCTGCACCGTGGGGCGCTTTTCTTCAATCGTGTCGTCAAACTCTGCCGAGGCCATGGTGGCTCCGCCGACGCCATCGCGCCCGGTTTTTGCGCCGAGATAGACCACCGGCATGCCGACGCCGGACGCTGCCGAGTAGAAAATCTTGTCGGTATCGGCCAGCCCAGCGGCGAACGCATTAACCAGACAATTGCCGTTATAAGCGGCGTCAAACCGCAGCTCGCCGCCAACGGTCGGCACGCCAAAACAATTGCCGTAGCCGCCGATTCCGGCGACGACGCCGTTGACCAGCGACTTGGTTTTAGGGTGCGCGATCTCGCCAAAACTCAGCGCATTCATCGCCGCAATCGGGCGCGCGCCCATGGTGAAGACGTCACGCAGGATGCCGCCCATGCCGGTGCCAGCGCCTTGAAACGGCTCGATATAAGAGGGGTGATTGTGGCTCTCCATCTTGAAAACCACACATTGCCCCACCCCGTTTTCATCGACACCAATATCGACGATGCCCGCGTTCTCGCCGGGACCGCAAATCACCTGCGGGCCGGTTGTGGGCAGGGTGCGCAGCCATTTTTTGGACGACTTATAGGAACAATGCTCGTTCCACATGGCCGAGAAAATCCCCAGCTCGGTAAAGCTCGGCTCGCGGTTCAAAAGGCGCAGGATTTCGGCGTATTCATCCGGCTTCAACCCGTGTTTGGCAATCAGGTCTTCGGTGATTTCAGGCTCAAGCATGGCATCCCCTAGGTTACTTGGCGTCCTCATAGGCCAATGAACGCGCGGTAAAAAGGCCAGAATGGGGAGGAAAATCAAAAAAATATGCCCCACCTGTCGATTTCCGGCGCTTGGGTTCGTCTTTATTGTATCCTTGGTCGAAAACCTGCCAAAGATTTGAACCTAAAACACAGGAGAAACACGATGAAATATCTTGCTTTTATCTACGGTGCGCCAGATGCAGGTCCGCAAATGGACACCCCGGAAATGGGCGTGCTTATGGAGGCCTATCGGGCAGTTGAAAAAACTTTCACCGAAAGTGGTGCAAAACTGGCGGGTGAGGCCCTGATGCCGGTTGAAACCGCGACCTCCATTCGTATTCGGGACGGAAAAACCGAGCTGATGGATGGCCCGTTTACTGAGACCAAAGAACAATTGGGCGGTTTTTACATGTTTGAATGCGAGACGCTGGACGAGGCGATTGCGCTGGCCAAGCAAATTCCGACGGTGGAATATGGCACGATCGAGGTGCGTCCCGTCATGGTGTTTGAATAGGTCATAAAATCAACCGCCCCCGCAGTTCACAGCGCAATCGACTATACATTGCGTCAGGATCGGGGGCGGTTAATCGCGGCATTGGTGGTGGTTATTGGCGATTTTGAGCTGGCCGAAGAATGCCTTCAGGACGCAGCAGAAGCAGCGCTCAGCGACTGGGTGGTCAAAGGTGTGCCAAAATCCCGGCGCGGCTGGTAGTTGCAGGTGGCGCGTC
Source organism: Alphaproteobacteria bacterium (assembly GCA_013151335.1). Lineage (GTDB taxonomy): Bacteria > Pseudomonadota > Alphaproteobacteria > Rhodobacterales > Rhodobacteraceae > UBA5972. The sequence goes on from JAADIJ010000036.1 coordinate 21,864, forward strand.
GCCGGGCCATTGATTGTTTGAGACGCGGTCAGACATTTGCCCGCAAAGCCACGCAGATTGCGGTTCTGGAGCAGGCCGAAGCATCCGCGCCCAAAGACATCCACAACATTCCGGACGAGCGGCTGCGCCTGATTTTCGCCTGCTGCCATCCGGCGCTGGAGCAAAAATCCCGTGTGGCCCTGACACTGCGCACCCTTGGCGGGCTAAGCACTGCCAAAATCGCCCGGGCGTTTCTGGATAACACATCAACAATGGCACAGCGTTTGTCGCGAGCTCGGGCCAAAATAACCAAGGCGGGCATTCCTTTTGTGATCCCGCAAGGGGCTGATCTTGCCCCGCGCCTTGGCTCGGTTTTAACCGTCATTTACCTGATTTACAACGAAGGGTACGGCGCAACCGCAGGCAAATATCAGGTTCGCCTGGACCTCTGCGCTGAAGCGCTGTTTTTGGCGCGGCTCATGGTGCGTTTGGCCCCGCATGCAGCCGAAGCGAAGGGGGTGTTGGCCCTGATCCTGTTCAGCATGGCGCGGCGACCGGCGCGCGCGTCACAACAGGGCGACTACGTTTCACTTGATGCGCAGGACCGTGGGCTTTGGGATCAATCTCTGATCGACGAGGCGCGCGAGATTCTGGATCAGGCCTTAAGCTTGGCCCGGCGCGGCCCGTTTCAAATTCAGGCTGCGATTAGTGCCTTGCATTGCGATGCAAGACGGGCTGATGAAACCGATTGGGCGCAAATCTCCGACCTTTATCTTGGCCTTTACGCGATAGAAAAAACCCCTGTGGTGCGCCTGAACCATCTTGTTGCCCTGTCCAATGTGTTGGGGGCCGAATTTGCGCTCGACAAGCTGCTGGAGATGCGGGGTCAAAATGAAGACATGCAGGACTACCAGCCCTTTCACGCCGCCCTTGCCGATCTTTACCGGCGCGCGGGGCAATTTGATCAGGCCATTTCCGCTTATGAACGCGCGATTGAAATCACAAAAATCGACAACGAACGGGCTTTTCTATATGCGCGACTGCGATTTGCCGAACGACAGCAACGCCAAAAAAAAGGCCGAGACTAGCTCGGCCTTAAGTCCAACAGGGAGGTGAAGGAAGCGGGATGGTATTCAACCGCCGCCTTCGGTTAATCAGATAGGCTCGCCGCCTCGCCAGTTCAAGAATAATCCTCAAAAAACACTGCATAGCCGCTATCTGTTCAGCGCATAGCTGGGCGATAAATGGCTTACAGAGTTTTACGCGCAGGCTCAATTGTCGCGATTGCGCCGCCGATAAGTGATCACCTCGTCGACCACAAAATCGCGAAACGCTTCGACCCGCTTTGAGTGACGCAGCTCTTCAGGGTAGGCGAGATAGACCGGAACCTCGTTGCTGGTCTCGTCTGGTAACACATTGACAAGAGAAGGAAAATCTTCGGTCAGATAGTCAGGCAATACCCCGATGCCAAGGCCTTGAACCACGCCCTGAAGGATGCCAAAATAGTTGTTGACCCGCAGATGAGACGCGATATCGGCTGAAATAATCCGTCGGATCATCGAGGCGCTGGCGGCAACTTGTGGCGCGTTGGAGTTCTGGCTGATGATCCTGTGCGAGGACAAATCCTCAAGACTCTGGGGCGTGCCGCGCGCAGCCAGATACTCGCGCGAGGCATAGAGTTTCATGTTGACCGACATTAGACGGCGACGCACCAGATCGGCTTGGCTTGGCTCTTTCATGCGGATCGCCACGTCGGCCTCGCGCATGGGCAGGTCCAAAACCCGCTCTTCAAGCATAAGGTCGATATTGAGGTCGGGAAATTTTTCGTAAAATGCCACAAGACGCGGTGCGAGCCATAACGTGCCAAAACCGATGGTGGTGGTGACGCGCAAATTGCCGAAAACCTCGTCCTCGCTGTCGCGAATGCGCGCTTGGGCCGCCTCGAGCCGTTTGGCCATTGATTGGGTCGCGTCAAACAGCAACTCGCCCTGCTCGGTGAGAATCAGTCCGCGGGCATGGCGGTGAAAAAGGATCACGTTCAGGCTTTGCTCAAGGTTGCGGATTTGGCGGCTGACCGCGGATTGCGACAGGTGCAAGGTGTCACCCGCATGGGTCAAGCTCCCCGCGCCGGCGACCGAGTGGAATATGCGCAGCTTGTCCCAATCCATTGGGGTTCCTTTATATTTATCCAGACAAGAGGCTGGATCGGGGCCAAGATCGAGGCCAGTTTATGGTTGCGGGAACCTTAACGGTGACCCTCGCGTTAAAGCAATCAAAACAAAAACGAAAATTTGACTTTATAGGTCAATAAATGTGACCTATACTGCGTATATACAGGCCTTTGCGGAGCATATCATGAGCAAGCAAGATATCAGTCTGAACGATCGGTTCGACCTTTCCAAACATCACGTCCTTCTTAACGGCACGCAGGCGCTGGTTCGTCTGATGTTGATGCAACGTGCGCGCGACGCAGCGGCGGGGCTGAACACGGCGGGGTATGTGACGGGCTATCGCGGTTCTCCGCTGGGCGCGGTTGATTTGCAGATGGAGCGTGCCGAAAAGGTTTTGACGCAGGCGAATGTCACGTTTCAGCCGGGGTTGAACGAGGATTTGGCCGCGACCGCCATTTGGGGCAGCCAGCAGGCGGAAATGCGCGGCGAAGGCAAATATGACGGCGTTTTTGGGTTCTGGTACGGAAAAGGGCCGGGGGTTGATCGCTCGGGCGATGTATTTCGCCACGCGAATATGGCCGGAACCAGCCAGCATGGCGGGGT
>JAADIJ010000155.1 GCA_013151335.1 Alphaproteobacteria bacterium
ATCGCCGTTTTCACCAACTTCCATTGCGCCCAAGATAGCCATAGCGATCTTGCCGCCGCGGATCATGGCGAAACTGTCGGCCGACGAAAAATACGAGGTGCGATCAAGGGCGGTGATCGTCTGCTTGCCCGCATTGATAAGGTCGGCGTCAAGCGCATCCTCGGTCGGGAACGGACCCATGCCGAGCATGCCGTTTTCCGATTGCAGCGTCACGTCGATCCCGTCGGGAATATAGTTTGAAACCAGCGTCGGAATGCCGATGCCAAGGTTTACATACCAGCCGTCTTGAAGCTCTTGTGCTGCGCGCGCAGCCATTTGGTTCCTGTCCCAAGCCATGATCGCGTCCTTTTCTATGCTGCCCGTGTGGTGCGTTGTTCAATACGTTTTTCATGCGTGCCCTGGATGATGCGATGCACGAAAATTCCCGGTGTGTGGATCAGGTCGGGGTCTAGCGCGCCGACGGGTACGATCTCTTCAACTTCGGCCACGCATATGCGCCCGCAGGTGGCGGCATTGGGGTTAAAGTTACGCGCGGTTTTGCGGTAGACCAGATTGCCTGACGCGTCGCCTTTCCAAGCTTTGACGATGGCCAGATCGGCGACGATGCCGCGCTCCAGAATATAGGTCTGACCGTCAAAATCCTTATGCTCCTTGCCCTCGGCAATCACCGTGCCAACGCCGGTTTTGGTGTAAAAGCCGGGAATGCCCGCGCCGCCTGCGCGCATACGCTCGGCCAAGGTGCCTTGGGGCGCGAATTCCAGCTCGAGCTCGCCGGAGAGGTACTGGCGCATAAACTCGTCGTTTTCGCCCACATAAGACGAGATCATTTTCTTGACCTGTCGGGTTTGCAACAGCACCCCCAGCCCGAAATCATCGACGCCCGCGTTGTTGGAGGCGAAGGTTAAATCCTTGACGCCCGAGTCGTGAATGGCCGCGATCAGCAGCTCGGGAATGCCACAAAGGCCAAAGCCACCGGCGGCGATAAACATGCCGTCTGAAAGGACGCCATCGAGCGCTTCGGCGGCCGAATTAAAGACTTTTTGCATCCGTCTTCTCCACTTTTCTTTACGGGGGGTTGGGCCCTGTCTGAACGGATCAGGAATGGGTGTCAATGGGGGTTAGCCAAGGCCAAAAAACTGCGCATATTCCGCGAGGATCACCCGGTGGAAATCCTCCATACGCTGGTTTGGCTGACGGATTTTGATGGTCTCGCCCAAGGGATCGCCAGCGCTGGTTTCGCTTCGGGCAAGCTCGGCGATAACCCGGTGACCGCAAAATGGCACATAGACCTCTGAATAGCCACCCTCATGCACCATCACCAGCTTGTCGTCACATAGATCATGCGCCAGTTCCATCACACGAGCGGTCATCCGCCCGAACCCCTCAGCCGAACAGAGCATATGCGCCAGCGGGTCAAATCCAGACGCGTCAAATCCGCAGGCGATGACGATCACATCGGGTTGAAACGCCCGAATTGCCGGGGCTGCGAGCATATCAATTGCCGCCAGATAGCTTGCATCGCCACAGCCCGGCGGCAGGGGGATATTCATGTTATAGCCCAGGCCCGCGCCGGTGCCGCGATCAGTGATGTCGCCGCTATCAAGCGGATAGTTATGCTCTTGATGGATCGAGATTGTCAGCACGTCGTCTTGATCATAGAAAATCGCCTCGGTGCCGTTACCATGGTGAACATCCCAGTCAAGGACTGCAATCGAGATGCCGGAATTCGCCGCGCGCGCGGCCTCGATTGCAATCGCAATGTTTGCCAGCAGACAAAACCCGTTGGGCCAGTCCGGCAGGCAATGGTGGCCCGGTGGGCGCGATAGCGCATAGGCGTTGGTAAAAGTACCATCCAACACCCCGAGAAGCGCCAATTTTGCCAGCCCCGCCGACAGGGTGGCGATTTCATATCCACCTTGGGCAAACGGCGTTCGAAGGCCGATCTCGCCACCGCCATTATCCGACATATGCTTGAATTTTCTGAGGAATTCCTCTGGATGCACCCGCGACAAATCAGCAAATGTCGCCGGGGCCGCACTTTGAACACTCAACTCGTCGAGCAATCCGGTCACGTCCAAAAGGTTCTTCAACCGCCGCTTGGTTTCTGGGTTCTCAGGCAATCCGCCCGAGGCTAAAGGTTGCACATTTTCGCCCAGCGGTAAGGTGAAAGCATAGTTTCCACCCGCATGCCAAAAGCACTTTTCATCCCAGAAAAAGCCCGTAGAGGTCATGATGCGCTCCTTTCAAACCGTCGCCCGACAAGTCTGCCATTGGCGTCTCGAAATGAAAAGGACGGGGTTTTCGGGTGTTTCAGGCCGACTCAGTCAAATGCAGCGCAGCGAGGCTTTTTTGCATCACAAAAACATCCTTGTCGCCCAGCGGGGCCGTGTCCTTCACCTCCCAGCCATGGGTGAAGTAAATCGCCGGGGTTTCGGTCAACAGGTAAAGAATTTCATCGCCACCAGCAGCGACATAGGCCTCCAGATGCGCCATCAGCGCGCCTGCTACGCCCTCGTCGCGAAAGCCGGGGTCAACCACCAGACTGGACAGCCACGGGGTCAGGTGCATGTGGGATTCCACGCCCTCATGTTCCAGCATCCAGACCATTCCAACCGGGGTATCATCTTGAAAAGCCACGAAAACTTCGTCAGTAGGGTGCGCCTCAATGCGGGAATATTCGTTATCCCAATCCTCAAGCGAAAACCCGGCAACCTCGCCCCATTCTGCGTCGGCCCACTGAACGCAGGTATCGCGCGCGGACGGAAACTGGCTTAGAGGTGCAATTGTCAGCATAACGGGTTAAAGATTAACAGTTTCTTCAATAGATCGCCAGACCCTAGTGGATCGAACGCAACATTTGAGTCCCTCCGCAAGCTCAATATATTTCGCGTAAGCAACTCAAATGTTGTGATAATTTGATCCATCAAGTAAAAGCCAGTGGTTCGAAACGTAAGATTCGATCCACTAGGTGTTTAGTCCCAGGTTGTGATCGGTCGGATTTACAGTGAACCTTTCCTGTTCAGATGTAACCCTCCCATTTTTAATGGAGCCCGCTTGTAGAATTACGCGGCTAGTTTCAATTTCATAGCGGGTGTGCTGGTCAAGTTTGAAATCTGCTATAAATTGGGTCTGTAAGATTGCGGTTTAGTTTCAGATTGTGATTATGTTTTTGTTTTCCATTTTTGCTTC
>JAADIJ010000124.1 GCA_013151335.1 Alphaproteobacteria bacterium
GTGGCAATTGCTGTGCAGGGCCTGTGCCAAGACGCTGGCGTGATCTTCATGGCTGGTCTGACCCACTCTAACGACACCACCGGCAAAGATAAAAAAGCCAATGGTTTCCGTCACTTCTTCAACGCCTACATGTCGGCAGCGGCGCTTGGACCGGTTCTGTCCAAAGCTTACGGCAAGGATCGCAAGTTCTATATGTTGACGGCTGACTATACTTGGGGCTGGACACAAGCGGCCTCTATGAAGGCCTTCCTTGAGGGCGAAGGCTGGTCGATGGTCAAGGACGTGCGCACACCGCTCGCGACCACGGATTTCAGCAGCTATATCGCTCCGGTTCTGAACTCGGGCGCGGATGTGCTGATCCTGAACCACTACGGCGGAAACATGGTTAACTCGCTGACCAATGCGGTGAATTTCGGGCTGCGTGACAAAGTCGTCAACGGCAAGCAATTCGAGATCGTCGTGCCGCTTTACTCTCGCCTGATGGCGAAGGGTGCGGGTGCCAACGTGAAGGGCATTCTCGGCTCAACCAACTGGCATTGGTCGCTGCAAGACGATGGCTCCAAAGCGTTCGTCAAGTCGTTTGGCACCAAATACGGCTTTCCGCCGTCACAGGCCGCACACACGGTCTATTGCCAGACGCTGCTTTACGCGGATGCGTGCGAGCGCGCCGGAACCTTCAACCCTTGTGGGGTTGGCGAAGCATTGCAGGGCCTGAAGTTCGACGGTCTCGGCAACGGCCCGACGCTTTATCGGGCTGCCGATCACCAGTGCTTCAAAGACGTTCTGGTTGTGCGCGGGAAAGAAAACCCGGCCTCCAAGTTCGACTTGTTGGAAGTGGTCCAGCAGACCCCTGTCAGCAAGGTGATCTACAAGCCCGACAACAAGTTCTTCGCTGGCGGAGCCTTGGGGCAATGTAATGCGGGCTCCTAGCCCTCGTTTGAAAAGTTCCTGATGGAACACGAACCGGTCGCGTCAAAACCTGTTTGGTTGGACGCGGCCGGATTTTCCGGTAAGCACATTCCGATGAACAACTATAACTGTGGGTGGCAGCTATGGATGCAATAATCTTGCAAATCCTCAACGGTCTGGACAAGGGTAGCGCTTATGCGCTGATCGCTCTTGGTCTGACCCTGATTTTCGGCACTTTGGGCGTGGTCAATTTTGCCCATGGCGCGATCTTTATGATCGGGGCGTTTACCGCTGTAACCCTGAACAAGCTGTTGTCGTGGTCCTATGTGACCATCGACCCGACCAGAACCAATTTTCTTGGCCAGCCGCTGGAGGTCAACTCGGCCTATCTGGTCAAATGGTTCGGCGAGAGTATCGGCAACGGCATTATTGACTGGTCGGTGCCGCTGGCGATCCTGTTCTCGATACCGATCATGCTGTTGGTCGGCTTTACGATGGAGCGGGGGCTGATCAAATATTTCTATCACCGACCCCATGCGGACCAAATTCTGGTGACATTTGGTTTGGCTATTGTCTTGCAAGAGGTCATCAAGGCGTTTTACGGTGCCAACCCGATCCCGACCCCTGCTCCGGCCATGTTCAAAGGCTCGTTTGATTTCGGAGTGTGGCTGGGGTTTGCGCCCAACGCCATCATCTATCCCTATTGGCGGCTGATTTATTTCGCTTTTTCCGGCGTGGTCATCAGCTCGATTTTCGCCTTCTTGCGCTTCACCACATTTGGCATGGTGGTGCGCGCAGGCATGGCCGACCGCGAGACCGTGGGCCTGCTCGGCATCAATATCGACAAGCGTTTTACCATCATGTTCGGCATCGCAGCCGTCGTGGCCGGGGTTGCGGGCGTGATGTATGCGCCGATTAATTCGCCCAATTACCACATGGGCATGGACTTTCTGGTTCTCAGCTTCGTGGTGGTGGTTGTCGGCGGCATGGGCAGCCTGCCCGGCGCGGTGCTGGCGGGTTTTCTGCTTGGCGTGCTGGAGAGTTTTGCCTCCATGAACGAGATCAAATCGATCTTTCCCGGCATTGACCAGATCATCATCTATCTGGTGGCCATCGTCATCCTTCTCACCCGACCGCGAGGCCTTTTGGGTCGCGCCGGCATGATGGAGGAATAGGCCATGCTGAACATCAACAAAAAAGACCTCGTCCTTTTGCTCATTGTCAGCGTGCTGGTTCTGCTGGCCCCGTTCCTATTGCAGCCGTTTCAGCAAGGCACCGGATTGGCGCAGTTTAACGCAGGCTATCCCGATTTGATGCAACGGTTCGTGATTTTCGGCATATTCGCCATCGGCTTTAACCTTTTGTTGGGACTGACCGGCTATTTGTCGTTTGGCCATGCCGCCTTTTTGGGGGTCGGCAGCTATTCCGCCGTGTGGATGTTCAAACTGCTCAGCATGAACGTGATCCCCGGCATCTTGCTGGCGGTGATCATGTCGGGTCTGTTTGCGGCCCTGATCGGCTGGATCAGCCTCAGACGCTCGGGCATCTATTTCTCGATCCTGACGCTGGCCTTCGCGCAGATGAGCTATAACCTCGCCTATTCGGTTCTGACGCCCCTGACCAACGGCGAAACCGGCTTGCAAATCCGCCTCAATGACCCGCGCATTCTAGATGGAGCGATCTCGTCCGGCACCCTGCCGAGCACCAATATCCTGCCGCCCTCATGGTTTGACGGGTTCGAGATGCGCGACACGTTCCAGCTCGATCTTGGCGGCTGGGTGTTTCAGTTCAACACCGGCTATTATCTGGCCGCGATCCTGATGATCCTGTCGTTTTATCTTGCGCTGCGCATCTTTCGCTCGCCGTTCGGGTTGATGCTGCGCGCGGTCAAGACCAACCAGACGCGGCTCAAATATACCGGTATCAACGCCCGACCCTACACGCTGGCGGTGTTCGTGATTTCGGGCATGTATGCCGGGCTGGCCGGTGGATTGCTGGCGGCGATGGACCCTCTGGCCGGGGCCGAGCGCATGCAATGGACCGCCAGCGGCGAGGTCATCCTGATGGTGATCCTTGGCGGTGCAGGCACGCTGGTCGGGCCGGTTCTTGGCGCGGGATTTATCAAATACTTTGAGAATATCTTCTCCAAAATCAACGAAACAGTGCTGCATAGCTGGTTTTCCGCCCTGCCGGACTGGCTGGCGAACTTTCTGGTCGATATCGTTAGTCCCTTCGTCGGCAAGGGCTGGCAATTGACCCTTG
>JAADIJ010000048.1 GCA_013151335.1 Alphaproteobacteria bacterium
GAGATCATGCTTGCACCGGAACACCGCATTTATGCAAGCCGTTACTTCTCAAAAACCGTTTATTGCTGTGGTTAACACATTGGGTCCACAGCAGCCTTCCGCAGCGCAGCAAATTGGCAGGAACCCGGATACCAAGGTGTGCGCACGGTCGAATATGACGGCAAGCGCGTCACCTACGCCACAGACACCAAATGCCGATGAGGAACCCCACGGCTACGGACGGGAATATGTCCGGATCCAGCGCGCCCAGCTTGGTTGCCATGTTGATGGGGGGCGGCACAAAACCGGTAGTTACACCCACCCGGACGCCGAGTTTGTCGCTGCCATTGTCGCCGGGATACCCAAATGCCGATACGCGCTCTATCACCCGCGAAGAGCATGAAGACGCCCGTCAGGTTGCCCGCGACATCGCCAAGACCAAGCAATATGACATCTCGATGAAACTACGAAAGAAGGTCGAAATGCTCTTCGCCCATCTCAAACGCATTCTTGGTTTGGGAAGGTTCCGATTACGTGGCCCATGCGGTGCAAATGACGAATTCCTCCTTGCCGCCACCGCCCAAAACCTCCGCAAACTGGCCAAGATCTTTCCTGCACTGCAGCAAATGCGCAAAGCCTGACAAGAAAGGCCCTTGCGTCACGTTCTGGGCTCCACTTTCTGCGCCTGCAACACGTTGTTTTTCAACAGAATCAGCGGAAACCGGATTTGTTGACTTGAGTCATTTAGGATTGGCATGGGTACGGGTATCATTCTGCCTATATCAGATTTTCTGGGAATACTGTCATGCAAGAAATTATTGAAAAGTTGCAAAACATCACGGATGATAAAACGCTGAACCCTGCGCAGAAAGCCCGCTACCTGTCGATCGAAGCGGAAAACATGCTGCCTTACCCTGCGCTGGATGCTCAAACCGCCGAAGCCCTGAAACAACGGGTGATTTGTGACATGTATGAGGGCCACGCCCCCTATAAGCCGCGCTATGTGCTCCCCGACTATAGTATCGTGCTAAAAAACGGCAGTGCTTACCTAGAATTACCTCCCCCCGAAACGCTGGACGAGGCGATAAATACCCTGATGATCGCCTATCATCATGTGCCATCCGTCACAGGCATTCCGGTTTATATCGGGCAACTCGACGACCTGCTGCTGCCGTTTTGCGATGGCGTCAGCGATGATGCCCTCTACCGGAAGATCAAGCTTTTTTGGCGATATTTGGACCGCGTGCTGCCCGACGCCTTTATGCACGCCAATATCGGGCCCACCGATAACCGTGTTGCCCGCGCCATTTTGCGCGTGGATGCAGAGCTAAAGCAGATCGCGCCGAACCTGACGTTTCTGTATGATCCAAAGATCAGCTCCGAAGACATACTGGCGATGGCGACCAATAATATCGTTGAATGCTCTAAACCGCATATCGCCAATCATCCATTGCACGCCAAGCTTTTTGACGACCGTGGTTACGGGATTGTCAGCTGTTACAATGTGCTCCCCATCGCGGGCGGGGCCTCTACGCTCACCCGTGTGAACCTGAAAGAGGTTGCACTGCGGGCGGACAGCGTCGTGCATTTTTTTGCCGAGGTTCTACCACATTATATGGAGCTGAACTTCCGTCTAGCCAAGGTGCGTGTCGATTATCTGTTTAATAAATCAAACTTTTTCACCAGTTTTTTGGTTGAAGAAGGCTGGATAGATCCCGACCGCTTTACCGTCATGTATGGTATTTATGCTATGGCCGAGGCGGTGAATATCTTGCAGGAAAAAGAAGGCCTTGCAGGGCAATATGGCTTTGACGACGTTGCCAATAAACTCGGGTACAGGATGTCCGAAGAGATGGCGCGGATTGTGAAGAACAGGCCGCTGGAAAACGTTTGGCGCGGGCGGGCAATGCTGCACAGCCAAGCCGGAATCAGCATTGACGAAGGCGCAACGCCAGGGGTGCGTATCCCCTATGGCACTGAGCCTGATCCGGTTTCCCATGTGCAGGCGCTGGCCCCGCATCATCAGTATTACAGCTCCGGAATTAGCGAGATTCTGACGGTGGATGAAACCATCAAGAACAACCCCGAGGCCATGCTGCAACTCTGCAAAGGTGCGCTCGAAAGCGGGTTTCGCGAATTCACCGCCAATGTTGCCAGCAACGATCTGGTGCGGGTGACGGGATATATGGTCCGGCTGTCGGATATTGCAAAATTCAAGGCCTGTAAGGGGTCACGCACCAATACAACCGCTTTGGCCTCCGAGGCCGCCGATGGCACCGGCATTCTGGACCGAAAACCGCGGGTGGTGGGTCATGAACTCTATCCAAGCTACGGTCAATAAAATCCTGACATATTCCTGCGTCGACGGGCCGGGAAACCGGCTGGTGATCTTTTTGCAGGGGTGCAATTTTAGCTGCGTTACTTGCCACAACCCCTATACGGTCGGACTGTGCAATCACTGCGGTGATTGCATTCCGGCCTGTCACGCTAACGCGCTTGAACTGATCGATGGCCAGATCGCGTTCGATCCCAGCGCCTGTGACCAGTGCGATGCCTGCCTTGATATTTGTCCGATCAGTGCCAGCCCGATGGTCCAGAATATCAGCGTTGCCGATATTCTGGAGATCGCCCGCAAAAATAAGCCGTTCCTGAGCGGCATCACCGTGTCCGGCGGCGAAGCAACATTGCAGTTAAAATTCGTTATCACCCTGTTCGAGGCGATAAAAGCCGACTCCGAGCTGAAAAGCCTGACCTGTTTTGTCGATACAAACGGCCATTTAGGGGCACAAAGCTGGGGCCGCTTGCTGCCGGTCACTGACGGGGTCATGCTGGACATCAAGGCGTTTGACCCAGCCCTGCACCACGGGCTTACGGGGCAGAATAATGCAAAAACCCTTAAAGCGGCCAAGACTGTGCGTGATGCGGATAAGCTCTATGAACTGCGTTTCCTCGTGATCCCCGGCAAGACAGACACGGAAGCCGAAATTGACGGACTGACTAAATTTGCTCTCTCGCTTGGCCCAGATATTCGCGTCAGACTTAACGCTTTCCAGCATCACGGCGTAAGGGCCGAGGCGCAAGGCTGGGAAACAATGACCAAAACGGGCATCGACAAAATTGCGGCGCATCTCCGGAAAGCGGGCATACCTGAGGTGATTACACCAGCCTTTTATTTGTGAATCCATAATCAATTCAATTTAGCTTTGCGCTTTTGAGGTCGGCGAGCACACATAGTTTGCCTCGAGATCTAGCGGCTAGATCAAGGACCGCTTTCTTGCTTTTCATCCGTTTCCATATGGCCACAAATCCAGCGAGCATCTCTTCGCCGCATTGGGTGAGGCCTATGCCCGCCACGATGTCAAACCGGCCGACTGAAGCCCATCCAGCCAGATCCGCAATGCTGCAATTCCAGCGCGCCGCTGCCTCAATAAGTGAATAAAATGCCTTTGGTGGTAATGCCATGCTGCCCTGCCTGTTGCTCTGACCTGTTGAACGCGTCGCCCCGGTTTGGTTGGGGCGTTCGCGCTTTTCTTTGTTGGGCCCGGATCACACAATCAATTTCTTCTTGGATTTATGGCAGCATCAAAGAAGGCTCATCAACAATGGCCACGTAAAAAATCACCGATGGGACCCCGATTCTGCAAGCAAACAATTTTCGATGATTTTCGTATTTCACCTTGACCAACAAATATCGTGAGTCTTCCGTGGGTTGCTTGAGCGGGTTTCTGCTCACCCATGAATTTCAGCCCACCCCTCCATAAAAACAAGGGGTGGCATCGGGTTTGGCAAATGAGCGCCACCCTGCGCCACCCCGCCAGGTGCAGCTGCTGCAAAGCTTTCACCGCTGGCCCCGTGCCTGCCGCGGCTTGGCTCAGGCTCTTAGTCATCATGATCGTAGCTTGCGAGACTTCGCCCTGCGACACGCCTGCCAAATCAGCGGCCCGCGCCAACACCTGCATGGAGGCGGTGGTGGTGCGCAACGACGCCGCCAGTTTTGCCTGCTCATCGATGGTTTTAAGGCTAGAGCGCACCATGGCAATGCCCGCCGCAGCGGCAGCAGCGACCATAACACCGACCGCGATCTTGGCCCGGCGCGCGAACTTGGCCAGTTTCGCATTGGCAATCTTCATCTCGCGGGAGGCTTTGCCAAAGCCCTTCTTGCCAGCGTCGCCAATGCCGGTCAATTCGGCCCGCACCTGCTTGCCGCCGACAGCCGCAAGGCGCACGGAGACGCGTTTTTCAGCCATGTTTCAGGTTCCTTGAATTATTCGGCAGAATATCTTACGTTACGGGTGTCGATTATAAGAAAGTAAGAACATGCCCGAGACCGCCACCTTGTCCTCAAAATTCCAGATATCGATCCCCAAGGCCATCAGGGCCACCCAGCATTGGGAGGCTGGTCTGACTTTTGCCTTCATCCCCAAGGGCTCGGGCGTCCTGCTTGCGCCCATCCCGAAGCGCGAAGCGTTGAAAGGACTGGCGAAAGGGGCAAAGCCTGCAAATTATCGTGACCGCTCGGATCGCGCCTGATGCAGCTTGTTGATACCTCGGCCTGGATCGAGTGGCTGATCGCCTCGCCAACGGGCGAAAAGGTGGAAAAACACCTGCCGGAACAGTCCGAGTGGTTGGTACCAACCATGGTTCAGCTGGAACTGGCCAAATGGCTGACGCGCGAGGTTGGTGAGGACAAGGCGGATCAGGTGATTGCCTTCACACAGGTCTGCAATGTCGTCCCGCTTGACACTGAAATCGCGCTGGCCGCTGCCGAGGCTTGCCGCGAATACAAGCTGGCCACCGCCGACGCGATCATCCTTGTAACCGCCCGCGCACATAGTGCCGAGTTGATCACCTGCGATCGCCATTTCAGCGGTCTGGATGGGGTTGCATTTATCGAGAAAATCAAGAGCTGACGCGAATTTATTGATCCTGATCCATCTGTTCGTTAAGTTTTGTCACCATCACCGCCTCGATCGCGGGCAGGAACTCTGCAACGGCGAGTCCATTGATCCCGAGCGCCGCCGCCAACGCCAGCGCCGCAGACATATCCCAGCCAATAATGCCGCCTGCCGGTGCCACGCGCATTTGCCCACCAAGGCGGCCGACCAGATCCCACGAGGTTGTTGGCATAGGTGATATCGGCTGAAACGATATTGCCGAGCGCCACGCCGCCACGTTTGATCGCGCCGTTGAAATGGCCATAGCGCTGCAATCCATAGGCCGTCGGGGTTCCGGCAGCGGTGGTGGTCGCGACGTTCTCGCCCTGCGCAATCAGCTTTGCATCCGCCGTCAACAGGCCCGAGCGCAGCATCTGCCAGGATATCTGATCCAGAACGCAACCGGTATACATGGCAAAACGGGGGATTTCCGGCATCGCCACCTCGATCGCCATGCTGGGCAAATTCCAATTACCCGACTTGAAAGTATGCGTCTTGTTGGTGGTGCCGGTGGTGGTTGGTGCGCCAAACGCCGCCTTCAGCCAGAACCCGAACGCTTCGGCGTCGATCGGCACCTTGATGTCGCCATCGGCCGTCACCGCATCCTTGATCGGGGCCAGCGGATCACGACCATAACCCAGCAGTTCAGAGGTCAGCAGCGGCTGTTCCGCCCCTAACGAGGCGCTGGCAAACGGCATCTGCCTGAAGCCGCTTACCGGCGCGGTGCCATAAGTTGTCTCGAACGCAGCCGCAAGTTGCGACCGCGCGCCTTGTGCACGTGCCATGATGGTGGGTCCTTTCGGTGGGTTTTGTGGATCAAGCCAGAGGGTCAGTCGTTGTGTAAATCAGCGTAATCTCGATGATCGCCACTTTCAGCGCATCGGCTCCTTCAATGGGCAGGTCGACTGGTTTCGGGGCCGTCGCCTCGATCCAATCGCAGAGGCCGCCGAGGGTCCGGTTGGCGGCAATGACCGCGCCGATCTCTTGTACGAGGCTGTCAAAGGCGGTCGCCCGCGCTGTCGGTGTTTTGCCCTGCACAATCACCTCAAGTTCGGCCTTGTGTTCATAAGAATATGACAGCGGCGAGAGCATGACTTCGGGCGCACCGGGATCGCCATCGCGCAGGATTACGAGGCCTGCAGGCGGGGTGCGTTTGGGCAGGATTTCTTCGCGCAAAACTGTGGCGGCAGGCATGGTTTCAAGCGCCGCAAGCAGGGCCTGCAGGATGGTTTCTCGGATGGTAGACATGAATGTGGCTTCTGATTTTATGGAGTTGCTACAGACGGGAGTTCAACCCAAGCACGGCTGCAAAACAACGACTTCGACAACTGCGCGCGGTCGGTGGAATTTTGAAACCGTCGTCACGAAGGGTGCCAAACCATCCTTCGCTGTGGATAGCATTGCAGGAACACAAGATGGTTCAGCGCTCGGTGAGTGCTGCTGATCGTTCTAGATGTAACTTCACCTTTGCTACGGGATCGAAGAGAGGGCGCGGGGGGATTAAGTTCGGTTTCTTCAATGTCAATACATCGTCCAGCAAGGATGAAGAAGCGCCAAGCGTCAGGTCGCTGATCAGCCGACCCATAATTGTACCGCGTGAAACCCCCGATGCATTGTAGCAACCACACAAAAACAGCCCCGGTGCGGCTTCCTCAAATACCGGCTTTGAATTACGGCTGATGCCGATCGTGCCGCTCCAAGTATAGTCGATGGCGCTATCATTAAGGAAGCTGAAACGCTTTGTTAGCCCGTCTGCATGTAATTTTCGGCGCTCTGCCAGCATTTTTAGCGAAATTCCGGATGGCCTGTACTCGCCGGTGTTACGAATTAGGATGCGCCGGTCTTTGGTCAGCCGCATCGTTGCACCAAGGCTGCGCGGTGACAGGATGCCCCAAGAAGGGGGCTGGTTGATTTCGGCCTCCTCCTGTTCTGTCAGGGGACGGGTCAGGCTGGCGGTTAAGGCCAGCGGAAAGACACGCATCGACTTAAAGCCAAGCCGCGGAAAAACCGCATTTACCGACACGATCACCTGCGTCGCTTGAACCAAACCGTTTGGTAACGACAACGCCCATCCCTTGCCGGCATGTTCAATGCTCTGGACCGGTGTGTTCTCATAGCATTCTACATTGGGCGGAAGGCTTTCCAGCAGCCCCTTGACCAGCATGGCAGGTTGCACCAAGGCGCCACCTCTGGATTCCACGCCCAGTTTGTAAAAACTGGTCCCAAGGCGACCCTGCAAAACATCGGCTTCCAACAGCTGCGCATCGACACCCAGCTTTTTAAACGCGGCAACATGGTGGCGCAGCTTGTCAAAATTCCTGGGGTCGTGGGCTGCATGGATCGAGCCAGTATCTTCCCACTGGCACTGGATATTGTGCAAGGCGATCAAGCGCCGCAATTCCTCGACACCCGCGTGATCCAGCCGGTTCATGGTTTGGTAACTGGCAAGTCCCTCTATCGTGTGCAGGCGTGAATGCCCGGGGCTTTCATTGGCAACAGCAAAGCCGGAATTGCGCGCGCTCGCTCCTTGCCCGATGCGCTTTGCATCAATCAGCAGAATACGGGCCTCAGGTTTAAGCTCGCCGTAGCGCCGAGCAGCGGCAAGGCCAGTAAAACCGGCCCCGACAATGGCAAGATCGGCAGTTTGCCGTTGACGTAATTCTGGAAACTTCCGAGTTTCGCCAGCCAATTCAGACCAGCCGCAGCAATCAGCAATCATAAATCCATCCTCCACCACTTTTGAGACACTACCATGCAACAACTTCTTGGCATTCCGAAGCGAGAACGTAAAACGGAAGGTCCACATCACTGCCAGGCGGATAATCCCAGATGAGGTTTTGAAGCATAAACTCGGACCGCCAATTGTCATCCATTGTAAACCGCTTGCCGCCGGTTCTGCCTAAAGCAGGTTTCCGCAGATGATGCCTCCGTTTCGCTTTCAACAGATACATGATCTACAACCAATCAACTCATTTCTTCAAACGGAAACGTCCAATGGGTGCATGGGGCGCGGCACAGCTCGATAGCCCAGTGTGGCATAGTCAAGAGTACACAAAGCGCCGCTGTCGCAGACGATAATGCGGCCTGCAATCGGCGCAAAAGCGGCCCGGAAATGCTGCATTGATTTCAGGGCAACAACGCGCAGGTTCTGAGGCTCGATGCCAAACGTTTCAAATTGCTGAAGATCAAGAATTTGATGCGCGATGCTGACGATCAGGATATCTATGCCCTGAACACGCAAGACCGCCGTGTCGCCGTAGCTGCGCCTCTGCCCGCCAAGTATGGGACCACTGCCGATGAAAACCCCCTCGCCCAGCCACTGCACCGTTCCGGTCACTTTGATCGGGCCACCGCCAAACTCGGGTGCGGTCTTGCCGCCCAAATCCAGCGTCACCCTGTTGCCGACGGTTTCCGATTGCAGCTGATGGGCGATTTTTGGATCGATCATCGGCCCAAAGCAGGCCTCCCCGACGTCAGCCGCCAACAAAGCTGACAGCAACGCGGTTGAATCCCCATACGCCCCGGCCCCCGGATTGTCGGCATAGTCCGCAATGACAAGCGGGCCTGCGCCGGTTTTCCATGCGGCTGCCATCTCGGCAGCTTGGCCGACCGAAAGATAGGTGTTCAATGCCTCGGCGCGCCGCTCCCAGATATCATCGGCAATGGTTTCGGCCATGGCTTGGGCACCATCGTGACCCGCCTCGGCGGTGACCAGCACGGTCGGCCCGACTATGGCAATATCCGCGTTGGGAAAAGCCCCGTTGATGCTGACCGCGAAAATGCCCTCCTGTGTTTCAAACTGGCGCGCCATTGCGTGACGCGCGACCATCGGGCCAATATCGGTACGCCCGCCATTGGCCTCTTCCAGCATCGGGCGATGCGCGCGCAGGGTGATGGGGTGGATATCGCCAGCCATGGTTTGCTGTAGCAACTCAGCGGTGCGCTGGCCGGTGGTGCGGATATCCACATGCGGATAGGTGGTAAAAGAGACCAGAATCTGCGCCAGATCGCACATGGCAGCACTGACATTTGCATGGGGGTCCAGCGTGACGGCGATGGGCAGATCAGGCCCGACCACGGCGCGCAGCCGACGCAATATCTCCGCTTCGCCATCATCATATGAGGCCACGACCATAGCGCCGTGCAGGATCAAAAAGATGCCGTCCCATCCCCCTTGGGCGGCAGCGCTCAAAAGTGGCGCGCACAAAACATCCAGCGCGGCGTCAGTCACTCGTCCACCAGGACCGGCACTGGCGCTGATCGTGTGCGTAATCTCCCAGTCATAAATGCGGCCAATGTCCAGCACGCCGGCAAGTTCGGTATTGGCGTCACCACCACGCTGCGCGATGGCGGCAGGGCCGTCCAGAAAACACCTGTCTTTGAAATCCTGAAGGTCAGTCGGGCGGATACTGAAGGTGTTGGTTTCATGCGAAATTTCGGCAGTCAGGACGCGATTTGCCATAAGGTTTTCCTTCACAAAGGGTTGTGGCAGGCGACGGCGTGACCGTCATGAGCCACCAAGGCGGGTGTATCGGTGCGACAGATAGCGCGGGCATGGCGGCACCGGTCGGCGAACGCGCAACCGGGCGGCAGATCAAACGGGCTTGGCACTTCCCCCTCCAGCGGGGTGATGACACGGCGCTGTTTGGGATCAACGGCAAAGGTGCTTTCCCTCAGGGTCGCAGTATAGGGGTGGCGCGCCGCGGCATCGGTGTCGGGCAGCGCCTCGACCACGCGGCCCAGATACATCACCAGAATTTCGTCGCAGAAATAGCGTACCAGACGCAAATCATGGCTGATAAAGAGAAAGGTCAGCCCCAGTTCGTCGCGCAACTGTTGGAGCAGGCTGATGATCTGCGCCTGAACCGACACATCAAGCGAGGCCGTGGGTTCATCCAGCACCAATAGCGAAGGCCGCAACGCCAGCGCGCGGGCAATACCGACGCGCTGCTTTTGGCCGCCCGATAACTGGTGCGGATAGCTGCTGGCAAGGCCGGGGCTAAGGCCCACCATCGACAACAGCGCGGCCACCTCCTCGGCGGGTAGCTGCGTCGGTTTTTGGCCCTGCACTTTGAAAGGCTCGAGCACTGCGCGCGCGATGGTATAGCGCGGGTCAATCGCCGAATAGGGGTCTTGAAACACCATTTGCATCCGCGCCCGCAAGCGGCGCATTTCGCCCGGAGATTTCGCCCGCAGGTCCTGTCCGTCAAAGCGAAGCGTGCCAGCACTGGGTTCAATCAAGCGCAAAATCAGCCGCGCCAATGTGGATTTACCGCAGCCGCTTTCACCGACAACGCCGATAACGCGGCCTTTGGGCAGATCAAAGGACACATCGTTTACCGCATGCATCGCGCGGGCTTTGCGAAACGGGCCACCGGCGCTGGTGAACTGTTTTGACAGGTTGCGCACTTCAAGAAGGGCCGTCATTTCATATCTCCGGCAAAGTGGCAGGCGGCGGCGCTGTCATTGTGGCTGACAAAGGCGGGGACGTCAGTTGTGCAAATGGGCTGCATGTGCGCGCAACGGGTATGAAACGGGCAGCCCTTTGGGTAATTGAGCACCGTCGGCACCGTGCCGGGAATACTGGTCAGATGTTCATCCGCCCCGGCAGCGCCGGGAATGCAGCCGATCAGCGCCTGCGTATAGGGGTGCTGGGGGGCATCAAATATCGCCGTGACCGTGCCACGTTCGACAACCCGCCCGGCATACATCACCACGACCTTGTCGCAGGTTTGGGCAACCACGCTCATGTCATGCGTAATCAGCACCAGCGCCAGATCGCGCTCTTTGACCAAATCATCGAGCAGGCGGATGATCTGCGCCTGCACCGTCACATCCAGCGCGGTGGTCGGCTCATCGGCAACCAGCAAATCGGGGTCCGCTGCCAAGGCCATGGCAATGACGATGCGTTGCTTCATGCCGCCCGACATCTGATGCGGATAGCGGTTGCAGATCAGGGCAGGCTCGGGAATACGCAAAGTGCCAAGTATATCCACGGTGCGCGCGCGGGCCTGCGCTGATGTCATGCCAAGATGCAAAACGGCAACCGCATCGACTTGCGGGCCGATCTTTTGCAGCGGATCAAGCGAGGTCATCGGGTTCTGGGTGATCAGGCCAATACGCCCGCCGCGCAGCTTGCGGTAAGCAGGCTCGGGCAAGCCTGCCAGCTCTTGCCCGTCAAATATGATTGACCCGGCCGTGATCCGTCCGCCCGATAAAGGCAGCAAGCCTAGCACGCTCATTGCGGCCAGCGATTTTCCCGAGCCGCTTTCGCCAACGATACCCAGTGTTTCGCCCTTTGACAGCGAGAAACTGACGCCCGACAGCGGTGCAATAGGCCCAAAGGCAACTTCCAGATCGCGAACTTCAAGCATGGTCATGCGCCCCTGATCCGGTCGCGGATATCCAGAGCACGGATCAGCTCGTCGCCAAACAGGTTGACCGCAACAACGGTTACCGCAACAACGACGCCGGGAAAAATGATCACCCACGGGCTGAGAAACAGTTGCGCGGTGCCGCTTGACATCATCGCGCCCCAGCTTGGCGTTGGGGGTTGTGCGCCAAGGCCGAAAAAGCCCAGCGTCGCCTCAAGCACGATACCGTCGCCGATCGCCAGCATACCCACCACGATCACCGGCGCGATGGCGTTGGGCAGCAGATGGCGCAGCAGGATATGGCTGGGGCGGGCGCCAAGGTTAATTGTTGCCTCGATGAAGGTCTCGCGTTTCAGTTGCACGATTTGCGCCCGAGTTAGCCGGGTGAACTGCGCCAGATAGGCGATGGCGATGGCAAACATGGTCGAGGTCAGGCCGGGGCCGATGATGGCGACAAAAATAAGCGCGATCAGGATGTCGGGAAAAGACCAGGTAAGGTCAACCACCGTCATCACCACGCGTTCAAACAGCCCGCCAAAATAACCAGCGGCCGCCCCCAGCGTCATGCCGACGCTGACCGAAATGGCGATTGCCGTGGCACTGACCGACAGCGAGGTGCGCGCGCCATAGATCACCCGGCTGAGCACATCGCGCCCAAACCGGTCGGTGCCCAGCAGGTGCGGCCAGGCTGGCGGCGTGTTGCCATTCATCAGATCCTGGGCGGCATAGTCAAAAGGCGTGATCCAGGGCGCAAAGATTGCCATCAGCAGCAGCAGGATTAGAAATCCCCCCGCGATCTTGCCCAGCCACGACCCGAAGGCGCGGCCAAGAGCACTCTTTCCGAAACCGGCCATTGCGCGGCTCGCAACCCCTGTGGTGCTGGTCATGTTTTGGCCTCTCGAATACGGGGGTCCATCATGGCTTGGGCTACATCCCCAATCAGAGTACCAAGCATCACCGCCAGCGCCAGCATCAGCAGGCTGCCCTGCACCACCGGATAGTCCCGCTGCCCCAGCGCCCGGATCAGCAGGGACCCAAGACCGGGGCGGGCAAAGACGAACTCGACGGTAACCGCCCCGCCAAGGATCCAGCCAATCCGAAGCGCGAGAATGGTCACCACCGGCAGCATCGCGTGTGGCAAAAGGTGGCGAAACAAAATCGCGGCCGATGAGAGCCCCTTGGCGTGCAGCAGCACCACAAAATCCTCGCGGCGCACATCGAGCAAAGCCACCCGCGTCACCCGTGCCACAAGTGCCACGCCGCCAAAGCCGATGGTCAGCACCGGCAACACCAACGAATCCCAGCCCCTGGCGCCCGAAACGGGAAACCATTGTAGCTGCACCGCGAAAAATAGGATCATCAAAAGCGCCAGCCAAAAGCCCGGCACGGTTGAGCCAAGCAGGATGAAGCCGCGCACGAATTGTTGGACCACCTTTGATCGTGTTGTTGCCGATATTGTCCCCAGAATGATGCCGACGATGCTGGAAAACGCGAATGCAAATGCCCCTAACGTCAGGCTATAGGGCAGGTTCTGCGCGATCAGATCGGCGACAGGGCGGCGCAACACGATGGCCGTGCCGAAATCGCCGTGAAACATCGCACCGACCCAGCGGAAATATTGTACGAAAATCGACTGGTCCAGGCCGTATTTGACCACAAGCGCCGCGCGGTCACTTGGCGACGAGCCGACCCGGATCAGATTATCAATCGGGTCTCCGGGGATCAGATGAACGATCATGAAAATCACCACAGAGATCGAGATCGAGACCGGGATCAGCATCAATGCCCGGAAGAATATGTAACGCAAAAGCACTCCGGGCTCTCCCTATAGGCTAGATTTACCCACCCCCCGCGTCAGGGGGATGGGTCAGATAGTGTCGGGTCTATTTGACCACATTCATATCAAGCACCGTCTGCGAGCGGAACCGGGTTCCACGCACCTTGGCAGGCACAGTGATCCGGTCGGTATTGTAGGCGATGTTCTTGGTCGGCTGATAGATCGGCACGAACAGGTACTGCGACAGGATATATTCATGGTAGGTCTTGAAATTGGCGCTACGTTCGGCCGCAGTCTTGCTCTGTTCCATGGCGATGTCGTTCAGACGCTGGCCTTCAGGATCGTTCCACATGGAGACGTTGGGGTATCCCAAACGCTTGCCCGAAAAGAACCAGTCAAGGATATCGGCATTGTTCCAGTCATAGCTGCGAACGGCCAGCTGATGCTGGTTTGACTTGTATTCGTCGCGGATGGTGGAGCTGTCGAACACGGTGATATCGGCCTGCATCCCGATATCGGCCAGTTGGGCCTGAATTACCTGTGTGAGTGAGGTGAATTCCGTGCCGTTCTGGGTGAACAGCTTGACCTTCAAAGGCTTGCCATCTTTCATGCGGACCCCGTCAGAGCCCATGACCCAGCCAGCCGCGTCCAGCAGCGCCTTTGCCTTTTCAGGATCGTAAGAGACATTGAGCGCGGGATTTACATTTGCGGCAGGCAGGGACGAAATCAGGAAGTTATGCGCCGGTGCGCCCACGCCGTTATAAATTGATGCGACGATGGCCTCTTGATTGATCGCAAGCCCCGTGGCCTCACGCACCCTGATGTCGGTGAAAGGGGCCGACGTGACATTGATCGGCATATAATAGATGCCGGTTCCGGGCATCTGAATGACCGCAATGTTCTTTTCCTTCTTGAGGATTTTCAGGAAATCCGTCGGCACGCCCAGCAGCATGTCAAGACCACCGGTCTTAAGCTCTAGAAAGGCGGTGGACTGGTCGGGGATTTCACGAAAAGTAATCTGTTTCAGATACGCGGCACCCTGATTTTTCGACAGATCCGAGGCCCAGGCATAGTCATCATTTCGCACCAGAACCGTATCAAGGCCGATGTCGAACTTCTTGAGCTTGAAGGGGCCGGTACCGACCGCAGCAGTTACACCAAAATCGTCGCCCAATTTGTCGTATGACGCTTGCCCCGGTATGCCCATGAAGGTCGAGGAAAGATTGTAAAGCAGGTTGGGCTCAGGCCGCTTCATCACGAATTTGACGGTCAGGTTGTCGATAACCTCGACCTTGTCAATCGCCGCCACAAGATAGGCGTTCTCGGTCCCGGCAAAATCCGGAATCCAGTCGGCAACCGACTGTGCGTTGAACGGTGTGCCATCATGAAACTTGACGCCGTCCTTCAGATGGAACGTCCATGACATGCCGTCCGGGGCTTCGTCCCAAGAGGTGGCCAGATGTGGATGATAGGACTGGTCGGCATCTTGTTCGACCAGCCGGTCATAAATCAACGAGGCCGCCGAGTTGAGATTGCTCGAGGTTACCGGATTATAGGAGGTTGACCCCAGTTCATCCGCGGAAAAGGCAATCGTCGCCTCTTGCGCCATAGCGGCGGTGGCCAGGAACCCGGCCGCAAGCAGCGCTGCTCCGGATAGAAATTTGAATTTGGTCGCATATCGCATTGGTTTTGTCCTCTTTGTGGTTGGAATTTCAATCGGGTCGATAATTTATTCTTTGTGTGTAAATGGCGCGCTCCCCACATGGCCGGTGAACCGTTCATAGAGCGACGCGATGCGGTTCATGCGGTCTTCAACTTCGGGTCCGAGTTGCATGAAAACGCCGTTAATCAGCAGATTGGCAAGGCTGGCCATCTGCGCGGTAGACTCCCAAAACAGGTTGAACTGCGTGGGAACCACGAACATTTCATTGGCAACCTCGCGGCCCCAGTCGCAATAAGGGTCGGTGATCAGAGTGACGGGAATGCCGGCGGCCTTGGCCTCGACGGCGAGGTCACGCGCCAGTCGCGAATACCGGCGCGCCTCGAAGATAACCAGCGTTGCATCCGGGTTGTCGCGCACCAGCAATTGGGCAAAGTTGCCGCCTGCAAGGTCCAAAAGCTCGACCCCGTCGCGCAGATACTGCAATTGATTGACTGACGAAGATCTGCGCCATACCCCGTTCGGTCTGAAACCCGGTGGCAAAAACCATTTTCGCCGTGGCAAGACGTTTCACGGCACTTTCCCAGCCCGGCGAATTGGCAATTTCATAGACCGCTACCAAGGCGGCCATCTCAAGTTCCAGCCCGCGGACAAGTTGGTTTTCGCCCGCAAGATTGCGCGCCCTAAGATCGCTCAGCCTGTCACCGATCAGCCAGGGTTGGTCGCCCATATCCAGCCGCAGGTGGCTTTTGAAATCCTTGAAGCCCTTGTATCCCAATGTGCGGCAGAAGCGCCCGACGGTTGGCTCGCTGACGGCGACCTTTTTTGCCAGACTGGCGGCAGTTTCAAAGGGCAATGTTGCCAGCTCTGCCAGCATATAATTAGCCAGCATTCGTTCTGCCTTGGAGGCAAAGGAATTGGCGTCTGACAAGCGTGCTCGCAATGATTTTGGCATAGACCCCCCTGATCGTCCTTTTAAGAAGTGTAATAAAACTTTCAACGAGTCAATCTATTTTTAAAAACTTGCAAAACGTTTTGATTTCACGCTATGTAATCCGACTGGCACCGCATTCCGCGTGTGCGGTGTTAAAGGGCGCCAGAGCATGATCTATGATTTCGTCGTGATCGGTGCGGGCATGGCCGGCGCGTCGGCCGCTTTTGAGCTTGCGGCCCGGTCCTCTGTGCAGCTGATCGAGGCCGAGCAACACCCCGGCTATCATAGCACAGGACGCTCGGCGGCGCTTTTCACCCGCAACTACGGCACACCGCTGGTGCGCCGGATCAATGCGCTGAGCGAGCCGTTTTTTCACGCGCCACCCGACGGCTTTTCCGATGGACCGCTCCTCCACCCCAGAGGGGCCTTGGCCGTTGCCGGGCCGGGAGATGAGGCACGACTTGACGCCGTGATCAAAGCCTCGACCCGCTGCAACCCAGTGGTCGAAATGTCCCCCAAAGATGTGCTGGCCATGGTTCCGTTCCTGCGCCCCGAACGCGTTAGTCGCGCCGCCTATGAAGAAGGTGTGGCCGATATTGATGTCGCCACCCTGCTGAAATCCTACCTAAAAGGGTTCAAGAACCGCGGCGGTCGGATCGTGACCAGCGAGCCTGTCATTGCATTGAAAAATGGGGCAGGAACATGGACTGTCACCACGGCCAAAGGCACCTATCGGGCAAAGACCGTTATAAACGCGGCCGGCGCTTGGGCCGATAAAATCGGCGCGCTCGCTGGTGCCTCGCGGATCGGGCTGGTGGCCAAACGGCGCACCGCAATTATTGTCGATGCACCTGCCGGCGATCCCGTTAACGCCCTGCCCTGCGTGGATTTTGCCAGCAATGACGCCTATGTCAAACCGGAAGCTGGCAGGCTAATGGCGTCTCCGGGGGACGCGACTCCGACCCAGCCCCAAGACTCTCAGCCAGACGAAATGGACGTGGCCGTTCTGGTCGACTGGATAGAGCGAGAAACCCTTATCACGGTGCGCCGTATCGCACATAAATGGGCCGGGCTTCGATCCTTTGTTGCGGACGAGAGCCCAGTGGTAGGTCGAGATACCACCGTGGCCAACTTTGTCTGGCTCGCGGGTCAAGGCGGATACGGGATCATGATGGCCCCTGCCCTTGCGCGAGCAGTCGCGTCGCTATGTCTGGAAGGCAGGCTGCCCATCGATTTCGTAAAATCTCAGTTCACCATAGATGATCTTGGGCCGGTGCGGCTTGGGCAAAACGCTACCGTTTAGAACGCGGAGGCCCACCATGAAGTCCATCGTTCATGTATGGTTGTTAGCGCCGATGCAAAGCTGACCTAAGTCACCGTTTAAAAAATGACCCACCTGTTACTGTCCCTTTCGATGCGTGGCACTGGCTTTTGTTTTGGTGTTAAGCCGGATCGCATTGATAGACCGGCCCCGTGAAGAAACTGTTGTTCAATCGCCTGAACTGACCTTTTTGTCTTATGATATCCCGGCTGTCATGTCATGGCGGGGGTTGGACCGTTCCCCCTCTTGGTTTTGTGGACCGTGCCTGAGTATGGTCCGTTGCGCGGCAGTGGTTTGCTTGCGAACCATGAGAGCGGCCCCGTCCTTTCTTTTGACCTGATTCTCGCCCATGCAAACATGACCCCGTTGCCAACAGCATTGCCAGCCCAGCTTTCCAGCGCATTCAGCGCATAGCCATTATTGCGCCCCAACCTGCGGGGGTCTGTCGGATCATTCACAAAGCCACCTTCGCGGGCGATGATCTCACTGGCAATATCGGCCACATTCAACCCCATCTCATTCTCCCATCC
This sequence comes from Alphaproteobacteria bacterium, assembly GCA_013151335.1. Classification (GTDB taxonomy): domain Bacteria; phylum Pseudomonadota; class Alphaproteobacteria; order Rhodobacterales; family Rhodobacteraceae; genus UBA5972. The sequence continues at coordinate 17,510 of JAADIJ010000048.1, forward strand.
CGAACATATGCAGTTTCACGGCGACACCGGCGATCAAGGCCAGCAGCAGCGCGATGATGATCAGGCGCACGATGGTTAGCCAAGCGCCGCGCCGCGCCATGCGCAAGGACGCCAGCAACGTGCGCAGTTCGCGGACGTCAATCGCGGCCTCAGCGACATTTGTGAATTGTTCGACCCGGACGGATGCTTGAACTTCTTAAAGGCTGCAGGATATACCTCAGATTAAATGCAAAATGCTTTAAGACAGCAAAAGGGCCTAGCAATTTTACGCTAAGCCCTTGTATTTGTTGGCTCCGGCGGTAGGGGTCGAACCTACGACAAATTGATTAACAGTCAACTGCTCTACCACTGAGCTACGCCGGAATATTGCTTGCACCCTAGGTGTCTTGCGGGGGTTCGTATATCAAAGAGGATTTCGGTCGTCCAGTGTATTTCGGGGGGTAGCGCAGGTTTTTCTTGGGGCTAATTTAAAAGTTTAAACTTGGCGTTGGAGCCGAGGATATCGACTGTGCCAACCGTGTTTCTATCAAGAAGATCAATGAGATGGGAGAATACGTTGCGCGCCGCTGCGGGCAAGAGTTCGGGTGGAATTTCGGTGTATATTCGCCGCGCAAGCTCTGCGGGGGTTGCCGGGCATGTGGCTAGCGCCTCCAGAATTTGGGTTTCGCGCATTTGACGGTGGGATATTTGGTAGCGAACCATGTTTTGTGGATCGTCCAACTCGGCACCATGGCCGGGATAATAGCGCTGATCCTCATCGCGCTTGGCCATATATTGCAGCGATGCCATGAAGGCGGTCAGATCTCCGTCAGGGGGTGAGACCAGCGTGGTGGCCCAGCTCATTACATGGTCGCCGGAAAACACGCCTCCGGTGCCAACCCATTCAAAACACAAGTGATTTGAGAAATGACCGGGGGTTGCAAGCGCCGTTAACGACCATTCGGGCGTGCTGACGGTTTCGCGGTCGTGCAGCCGTTGGTCGGGTTGAAAATCCGTGTCCACACCCTCGCCGCCGCCAAGATCGGACGACCGCGCCAGCTCGGCCATGCGCGCGCTGCGTCCCACATAGCTGTCGCCAAGCGCCAAAACGGGCGCATCGGCCATCTGGCCAAGGCGGCGCGCCAAGGGGGAGTGATCAACATGGCTGTGCGTGACGAAAATATGGCTGATTTTGCGGGCCGGACCGACCGATTTCAGGATGGCCTCAAGGTGGCGCAGATCATCCGGGCCGGGGTCGATCACGGCGATTTTGGTTTCGCCGAGCAGATAGGTGTTGGTGCCACGAAACGTCATCGGCGAAGCGTTGGGCGCAACCAGCCGCCGCAGCCCCGGCGCAAGCTGGCTCGGCGCTCCGATTTCGGGGTTGAAATCCTTGATGAAGGGATCGGGCGGCATGGTGGCTCCTTGCAAGTTCGGCACGTAGCGCGATAGTTTGGCAGCATGAACTTCGCATGGCTCAAGTCAATCCTGCCCAAGGGAATTTTCGGTCGAACCGCGCTTATTTTGCTGTTGCCGGTGTTAACCATTCAGGTTGTGGTCTCGGTCGTGTTCATTCAGCGGCATTTTGAGGGGGTAACCAAGCAACTGACCATCAGTGTGGCGCTGGAGCTGCAATACCTGATCAACCAGATCAACAACTCGCCCAACATCACGGTGGCCACCCGTGTCATTGAGGATATCGCCGAGCCGCTCGACTTGCAGGTGACGCTGATCGGCGCGCATGAGCGTAAAAACGGTGACGTCAAGAACTTCACCGACCTGACCGGAGCGTCGGTTATTCTGGCGCTGCATTCCAAGTTACGTGCGGTCAGCTATATCGACCTCAGCGTTAATCCCCGGCAGGTTTGGCTGCATGTCACCACCAATAAGGGGGTGTTTTTGATCAAGTTCAGCCGGGCGCGGGTCTCGGCGGCCAATCCCCATCAGTTGCTGGTTTTAATGTTGGTCGTGTCCATACTGATCACGTTGATTTCATTTATTTTTCTCAAAAACCAAGTGCGCCCGATCCGGCGTTTGGCGCGCGCTGCCGAGGCGTTCGGCAAGGGGCGAAACCTGCCCTATATTATCGCTGGCGCAACCGAGGTTCGCCAAGCTGGGCAGGCATTTTTGGATATGCGCAACCGGATTGAGCGCCAGATCGAGCAACGAACCTTGATGCTTTCGGGCGTCAGCCATGATTTACGCACGCCGCTCACGCGCCTGAAGCTTGGCCTGTCGCTGGTCGGAGACGACGCCGAGACCCACGCACTGGTTCAGGATGTTAACGATATGGAGCAGATGCTGAACGAGTTTTTGGCGTTTGCGCGAGGGGACTCGCTGGAAGAGACTTCGAAAATTGACCCACTGGAGCTTGCCAAGCAGGTGGTCTCCGACGCGCGGCGCGGCAATGGAGAGGTGGAGCTTGTTGCTCCCGCGGCGAGCGACGAATTTGTATTGGTACCCATGCGCGAAAATGCGGTGCGGCGGGCGCTGGACAATCTGGTTAATAACGGCCTGCGCTATGGCTCGAAATGCCGGTTGAGCCTGACATACGCCGCCGACCACATCCAGTTCACCGTCGAGGATAACGGCCCCGGCATTTCCGCCGATTACCGCGAAAAAGCGGTGAGACCGTTTGAGCGTCTTGATATCGCCCGAAACCAGAATCGCGGAACTGGCGTGGGGCTGGGGTTGGCGATTGCCACCGATATTGCCAGCAGCCACGGCGGGGGTCTGATGCTGTCCGATAGCGACGGGATGGGCGGGTTAAGGGTGGAGTTTCGCTTGCCTAAATAATCTGCTTACAGCAGGGTTTGGGCGAATTGGCGCTCGCGGCTTTCCAGATGGCCGATGCCGTTGAACTGGCTTAAAACCAGCTTATCCCCGCGCAGCAGATACCGGCTGTAAGAGGCGTTATAGGTGCGCAAAACAATCTCAGTCAGCCCATTGATATCAAGACCAAGCACCCGGCTCAGCAACACAGCAGATGGCCCGCCAGAGCTGACAATAAGCGTGCGCTTCCCGAGAGTTATGTGCTCATCCACCGCTGCCAGAACACGGGTCTTAAAGTCGTTAAAGCCCTCGGGAGCATCGTCGATCCGGTCCTGTTGCCATGCGGTCATGACACGCTTGAACTGGGCCTCCATTTCTGGCGGCGTGGTCGCTATATCTTCGCCGTTTTGGGCGAGATATGCCCGCTCCATCACGAAGTAAGACATTTCGTTCAGGCGCGCGTCCTCAACGGTATCCGCCCCGGTCAGGTTTTTTTCCAACCCGACAAGCGTTTCGCGATGACGTCTTAAATTGCCGTGAATAATCTGGTCAAACCCGTCAGTATTGGCCGCGAGATGCTGGCCGAGCCACAGGGATTGCTGATGGCCGAGCGCGCTGAGCTTGTCGTAATTCGCAGCGCCATATGAGGCCTGACCATGACGGATGAAATAAAGCTCTCCCATGGTTCGATGTCCAATCATTGCCGCTAAATCTGGTATTGGTAGGCCCGGTAGGACTTGAACCTACGACCAAAGCGTTATGAGCGCTCTGCTCTAACCAACTGAGCTACAGGCCCGCCTTGGCCCTGCTTATCGGCGCTCGCCAAAAGGGTCAAGAGGTGGTGTTCTCCGCGTAAACCCCACGAAAAAGGGGGCCGTCTGGCCCCCGATCTTGTTTTAGAAAATCGCGATTATGGATCACACAGACCCAAACCCGCCATCAGCGCCTTAAAGGGCTTTGATGTCTGTTGCGTTTTCTTTGCCGTTACGGCCTGTTTCCAGCTCGTACGAAACCTTTTGGTTGTCGTCCAGACCGGAAAGACCAGCGCGCTCAACAGCTGAGATGTGTACAAACACGTCAGAGCCGCCATTGTCGGGCTGAATGAAGCCGAAGCCTTTAGTTGCGTTAAACCATTTTACGGTGCCGTTGGCCATCCGTCGTCTCCTGATTGTGCCACCCGCGACATGCGGTGGTTTGGTGTAGTGCGGTCTTATATTACAAACCGTCATGCAGCATAGGGCGTCAGGAGGTTCTTGGTGAAAGACATACTTCACAGCCGCCATATGGGGGATAGTTGGCGCGATTGCAAGTAATCTATGCCGACTTATTCGATTTATCTGTAGATCAGCCCATGCCCGGTTCCAGCGGAGTGATCACTTCGCCGCCTGCATCGGCCCAGTCTTTCAGGCCGCCAAGGTTAAAGACCCGCTCATAGCCCATATCGAGCAAGAGCTTTCCTGCAAGGGCGGCGCGGCCACCGGAGGCGCAATAGATCAGCACGGGACGGCTGGTTTCGAGCGACTTGTGATGAAAAGGAGTGGCGGCATCGGCGCGAAATTCGAGCATCCCGCGCGAAACATGTATCGCTCCGGCAGCAAGACCGCTTTTTTCAACCTCGGGTCCGTCGCGCACATCCAGAAGAACTGCGTTCTCGTCGCGAATCATCGCAACCGCGTCCTCATAATCCATACGCTTGACCACCTTATGCGCCGCTGCGAGCATCTCGCTTACCGTTGTTCCCATTTTTAAAATCCCTTTTTGGTTGTTCGCCACGCATGTAGGGCGGGCATCGGACATAGGCAAGGGCAGTGGGTGGACTTCAAGGTCACGGAGCCTGCGGGCCTCTTGTGGATGCGCCCCTTTGCCCATAAGTAGCGTAGCGCACGCACAGGAGGCACTTTCATGCGCAACGCGGCCCTTATTCTCGGCATCATCGCCGGCATTGTCGGCATGATCGTCGGCATCGCCAGCTTTGGCTATACCGAGTTCATCAACTGGAGCGGCGGCTGGCAAGGGGTTGCCGAGCAGGTCGATCATGTCGGGCGTATTCGCACGGTGAGCTTGCTTGCACCGCTCTTGGCCATCGCGGGGGGCGCTATGGCGCGCTCAAGGCCGATGGTTGCCGGTCTTTCACTGATCGTGTCGGCGGCGGGGATGTATTGGGGCTTTGGCTTTAATGCCTTCACCATGTTCCCGATCGCCATGGCTGGCCTCGGTGGAGCGTTGGCGTTGGGGGCCAAGCAGCCGGACGAGCATTGATCCGACGCTCAAAGCAAAAATACCGCCCTTTCCACTCAGTCCCGCCCGGCTGATAAGCCGCGCCGCGCCGGACCTTCCCCGTCGCACCAAAGGTGCGCTTTCAGCGCAACGGAGGCGCGATGCAAGAACGGCGAAAATTATGAAGGATCAACGGGTTGCAATGCCACCTCAGCCAATAAATGTGGGAGGACGCCACCCCAAGGTCCGGTGCGCCCCTCGCTCTCTTCAACAAAACTCACCGGAGTTTCCATTGATACGAACTTCGGGTTTGAGGGGATTAGTCCCAGAGCGGACGCTGTCAGCCCACAAACGCCTTTTCCAGCACATATTGCCCCGGCGCGCTGTTGGAGCCTTCGCTGAGACCTGCCGCCTCCATGATCGCGACCATATCGGTGTTCAGCCCCATCGAGCCGCAGATCATCACCCGATCATTGGCCGCATCAAAGCTGGGAATATCAAGATCGGCGAACAGCTCGCCCGAGGAGATCAAATCGGTGATCCGGCCCATTTTCGGCGTCTCTTCGCGGGTCGAAGTCGGGTAATACCACAGCTTGCCGCCAGCGATCTCGCTGACAATCTCGTCGGACAGGATGTCATTGACCAGTTTTTGGCTGTAATGCAGGGCCGAGGCTGACCGCGTGGTGTGGGTCAGGATCACCTTGTCAAATTTCTCGTACACTTCGGGATCGCGCACGAGCGAGGCAAACGGGGCGACCCCGGTGCCGGTCGCAATCAAAAACAGCCGTTTGCCGGGCAGCAGAGCATCCACCACCAACGAGCCGACGGGCTTAGGGCGGATGATCACCTGATCTCCGGCTTGAATATGTTGCAGCCGCGAGGTCAGCGGGCCGTCCTGCACCTTGATCGAGTAAAACTCCAACTCCTCATCCCACGAGGGCGAGGCGATGGAATAGGCGCGCAGCAACGGTTTGCCGTTATCGCGCAAAAGGCCGATCATCAGAAACTCGCCCGAACGAAACCGCAGCGACAAAGGCCGCGTGACCCGAAACGAGAACAGGCGGTCATTCCAGTGGGTGACCGAGGTCACGGTTTGGGCATCCGGCAGACGAGTGGCGTTGCGCACAGCATCGGCGGTGATCAGGCTTTGGTCATTCATGGTTGGTCTCTTGATATGCTCTGACTTGAGGATTTGCGGTGTCTATCTGGCCTCAAGGGCGGGGGGAATCAGGCAAATTGGCGCAAGCGGTTTTGATAGTCATGCTCGCGCCAATCGGCACGCGCGCGCCAGTGCTCCTGAGGTTGGCGCTTGGCCATCGCGTCGGGGATTTCAACCTCGTCAAAGCCACATCGGCGCGCCATCGCGTATTGATCCGACAACAGCGGGCCGGACGCGCGCAGTCGCCCCTGAAACCCCAATAGGCGCAATCGGCGCGCTTGGGAAAACCCGCGCCCGTCCGAAAATACCGGAAACGCCACCCGGATCAGGTCGATCCGGTCGAGATATGGCGCAAGCTCGGTCACGTCAAAATCATTGGCGATATCGAGGGCAAAACCGTTGGGGCTTGCGCCAATGGTCGCCTCAAGGGCATCGGTGTCGTGAAACCCGAAGCCCCAATCCTCAGGGGCAAAGCCCTGATCCGTTACCAAAATGCTCATGCCGCGTCCTTCTCGGGTCGTGTCACGCCATTTTCATCGAAATGGATGCCACATTCAATTTTGTCGGTGTTGCGCCAACGCCCCGCGCGGATGTCCTCGCCGAGATTAACTTGCGTTGTGCAAGGCGCGCAGCCGATTGAGGGATAGCCCTTGGCCACCAGCGGATGACGCGGCAGGTTGTTGTTGGCGATGTAGTCCTCAAGATCGTCGCGGCCCCAATGAGCCAGCGGGTTGATCTTGATCCGCTCGGCGTTCTCAGCCTCGAAAAACTCGATTTTCTGGCGCAGACCGCCCTGATACCGTTTGCGTCCGGTGACCCACGCGTCAAAACCGCTGAGGCCCTTTTGCAGCGGCTCGATCTTGCGCAAATGGCAGCAGGCGTCGGGATCGAAATGGCGCAACAGGTTGTCGGGATCGCGCTCGAATATCTGGTCTCGCGGGGTTGTCAGGCGACGAATATCGCTCAGCCCGAAGGCTTCCGCCAGCGTTTCCTGATAGTGCAGGGTCTCGGCAAACAGCAGTTCGGTGTCGATAAACAAGACCGGCGTGGTGCGGTCCATGATCGAAATCAGGTGCAGCAGTACGACCGATTCCGCGCCAAATGACGAGACCAGCGCGATTTTTCCCAACATCGGATCGGCCAGCGCATGGCTGAGCACCGACACCGCGCCGTGATTGCGATAGCGCGCGTTAAGATCGGCAATGCGTTGACTGATCGGGGCAAGTGGAGCTTCAAGCGGCATTGGTTCGGGCCTCCTGCCCATAAAGCGCATGTTTGAATGGTGTCATTCCAAGTCGTTGAAAAAGAGCACGAAAACTCTCTGATGGGTCGCCTCTGAGATCAAGATAGGTGTCGATCAGGGTCTCAATCGCCGGCAATATCGCCTGCGCCGAGAACCCCGGTCCGACCGGTTTGCCAATCGCCGCATCCTCGGAACCATCGCCGCCAAGCGTGATCTGATAGCTTTCAACCCCGGCTTTTTCCAAGCCTAAAATCCCGATATGACCCACATGATGATGCCCGCAGGCATTGATGCAGCCAGAGATTTTAATCTTGAGCGGCCCGATATCACGCTCGAGCTTCAGCGCGTCAAACCTGTTGGCGATGTCTTGGGCCACCGGAATGGAGCGCGCGGTGGCCAGATCGCAATAATCCATACCGGGGCAGGCGATAATATCCGAGATCAGGCCGATATTGGCCGTGGCCAGACCCGCCTCTTTCAGCGTCGCGTGTACCGTCTTGAGATCGGATTTGGCCACATGCGGCAAAACGATGTTCTGCTCGTGGCTAAAGCGCAGATCGTCATAGGAATAGGTCTTGGCGAGCTTTGCGATTACACGCATTTGCGCCGAACTGATATCGCCGGGCGTGTCGCCATGTTTTTTGAGCGAGACCGACACAATCGCATAATCGGGGTTCTTATGCTGTGCGGTATTGGTGTCGACGAAGGAGCGGAAAATTGGGTCGCTGGCAAGGGTCGCCTCAAAACCGCCACTGCCGCTGGATTTATAGGCGGGTGGGGTGAAATTACGTTCAATCTCGGCCAGCAAGACCTGATCCGCCCCGTCAAAATACGCCGACTGCTCCAAGAAACGTTGCTCGACCATAGCGCGGATGGTTTCGATCTTGTGCTCATGCACCGTGATTTTGATGCGGGCTTTATATTTGTTGTCGCGACGTCCGATCTGGTTGTAAACGGCCAGAACCGCCTCGATATAGGGCAGCAAATCCGCTTGGGGCAGAAACTCGCGGATCAGACGCGCGATCATCGGGGTGCGGCCCAGACCGCCTCCGATCAGAACGCGGTAGCCGGGCGCGCCGCTGGCGTTTCTCACCAGTTGCAGGCCAATGTCATGGACCTTGATAACCGCGCGGTCGTGATCCGAACCGGTTACGGCGAATTTGAATTTGCGCGGCAGAAAGGCAAACTCCGGATGGTCAGCAAACCACTGGCGGATCAGCTCGGCCGTGGGGCGGGGATCAGCGATTTCGTCAGCCGCCGCTCCGGCGAAATGATCGGCGGTAACCGCGCGTACGCAATTACCCGAGGTTTGCGTCGCATGCATATCCACCGCCGCCAGCGCGTCGAGAATATCGGGAACGTCGCAGAGTTTGGGCCAGTTGAACTGGATATTTTGACGGGTGGTGATATGGCCGTAGCCCTCATCCCAACGATCCGCGATATCGGCCAGCGCGTTCATTTGGCGACTATTAAGCGCGCCATAAGGCACCGCCACGCGCAGCATATAGGCGTGCAGTTGCAAATAAAGCCCGTTCATCAGGCGCAAAGGGCGAAACTCGTCCTCGGTCAGCGCGCCGCTGATGCGGCGAGCGACTTGATCGCGAAACTGCTGGTTGCGGCGGGTCAGAAACGCGCGGTCAAAATCGCTATAACGATACATTATTCACCTCGTAGCCGTGCTGCATCGGCCTGTTTGCCTAAAAACCGGTTTGAAGGACCGTTGGCGCGAAACCGCTCGCGCATATGTGTCGGTTCGGGAACGCCGTTTTGGCCGATGCGGGCATTGGTCAAGAACGCGCTAACGATTTGATTCTGTTGGGTTTCTGCCTGTGCCGAGGCCTCGTTCGCCGCCACGTCATTTGTAAACAGCTTCGCGTTGGCAAAGGCTTTGACCCATTGCCCCTCGGCGGACAGATAGACCACTTCGCCGTTGATCAGGTCATTGGCGGTCAGAACTTTGGACTGAAATCCAATGTGGGTTGGCTGTGCCATCTGCTTCCTCTTAAGGTTTTGAACCTGTCAAACGCTCGGATCATGCCGCCAATTTGCGCGCACCCACCGACAGCAATCCTGCCGCGTCAAGCTTGCTCCAAAGAGGCCGCAACAGCGCCACCGGCACGTTGGGCAGACGGATTGAAACGCCTGCGGTGAGACGAATAGTGGAGTGGCCAAAAACCTCGGCCACATCGGCAATGAGGCGAAGCTGCGCAGGCCTGATCGCCGATTGCAGCGCGATCACCACCAGACGATAGCCGTTGCGGGCATGGGCGACGGTGTAGCCATCGATGAAAGCGCGAAACTCGGAGTTTTGGGCATAGGTCAGATTATAGCGATCTTGCGGCAGATCAATGAGGCGCGCGGGGGTCTCGATCGGTTGCGCAATGCTGTCGCGTTCGGCACGGCTGATCGGGGTGTCAAACAGCACGCCTCCGCCGGGAGTGAAGCGCACGTCGCCGCGCACATCGCTCAGCGTGGCAATCGCGCGCAAGCTTTGCGGAGACTGAATGTCGCTTTCGCTGCGAATGTTGATCTCTGGGCTGAGGATTTGATCCTTGCTGGGCACGACATGAAGCGTGGCGGGCTGGCCTCGGGTTTCGATCTGCATGTGACATCTCCTAGGATGAGCGCTTATGGCGGGTTATTCCTTGCCCATAATAGAATAATATTCTCGAAAAATTGCTATACCCCGCTTGAAATAAGAAATATGTTCGGATATAGAGAAAATATAGTCACATCGTTCCAAAATAGACCGAGCAACAAAATGTCAGCCCGCATCGACGCAATTGACCGGAAAATCCTTTTCGAGCTTCAGCGCGACGCCAGCCAATCTTTGGACGAAATCGCCCGAAAAACCGGCTCTTCCAAGACGCCGGTGTGGAATCGCATCCGCAAATTGCGCAAGGCCGGGGTGATCCGGCAGCAAACCGTGCTGCTGGATCCCGAGGCTTTGGGGCTGGAGGCGTGCTTTTTTGTTTTGGTGCGCACATCGGAGCATGACGCCGAGTGGCAGGGGCGGTTTTTGCGCAGTCTGCTCGCGCGCCCCGAGGTGCAAGAGGCGCACCGTCTGGCCGGGGACATCGACTATATTCTCAAGGTCAGGGTCGAAAACGCCAAGGCCTATGACATCTTTTATCAGGCGCTGATTGCCGAGGTGAAGATTTTCAACGTCACAGCACTTTTGTCGATGGAAGAGATCAAATCAACCACCGTGCTGGCGGTTTGATCGTTGCACAAACCGTCGGGTTTCGTGGGTCTGACCGGCAGGTTTCCTCTTAAAGAAACGGTGCGGGGTCGACGCTGACTGTGCCGCGTCGCACCTCGAAATGAAGGAATGGCGGGCTGCCAGCGGCGACAGCTCCCAGCCTTTGCCCGCGTTTCACCTTTTGGCCTTTGGTCAGGTTCACATCCGTCACATTGGAGTAAACGGTGAATATATTGTCGGCGTGACGCAGCAACACGATGGTGTTTGAGCCGACCGATTTTGACACCAGCGCAACCTCGCCATCCTCTGCCGCTTTGACTGCGGTGCCAGCGGGAGACGCGATGTTTATACCCTCGTTGCCGCCTTTTTTACCCGAATATTGCTTGATGATCTCGCCCTGAACCGGCACGAGGAATTTCCGGTTTTGTGTGGTGGTTTTGAACTGTTTGAGATTGGGCGAAGCAGGCACAACCGCCGGTTTCACCGTACGAGGCAGGGGCTTTGATGCGCTCGGCGGGGGCGGAGCGATGGTACCAAGGCCGGGCTTGCTGTTGTCGACGATGGTCTGTCCGACCGGGCCTTGGACAATGGGGATAAGCAATTGCTGCCCTTCGCGCACCGCCAAATCCGACCCCAGCCGGTTCCATGATGCAAGTGCCGTCACCGACACATTGTAAAGACGCGCAATCGAGTAGGCAGTCTCGCCGCGCTCCACCTGATGCTGGATCGGTTCAAGGCCCCCTTGAGGTTGGATCGGCACCTCATTTACCGGCTTATCGGCGTTGTTAATGGCGTTGGAGGCGATCAGTTTGATGTCGAGCACCCCGCTTTCTGCACTGCCAATAGCCGAGCCGCCGGGCAGCGCCAGCAACTCTCCTGCGCGAAGCCGTTGATCAACCCTCAGCCCGTTATGAGCCGCGAGCGCCTCAGCGCCAAGACCCACGCGCACCGCGAGCGTTGTCACCGTATCACCTTGTTTGGCCGCGACCATCTGGTAGTTCGGATAGGTAATCACCCCTCGGGCGTCGGGTTTGGGGCGCGGAGCCGTGCGCAAAGCCGGGTCATCTTTGTTGAGATTGAAGCTCTGGATATTCAGCCCGGCGTTGCACGCACTAAGAGTGCCCGCGGCCAATATCACCCCGGCAAGCCGCTTTATCGTCCGAAATCTCGTCGCCATTCTAGCCACCTACACCTGTCCGTCACATTATGTTTCGCCCCGATAGATACTAGCCTTGGGCGATCCCTTCAACCAGTGGAACGAAGCGAACCTCGCAAAGCTCGGTATAATCCAGCCCATCGGCGGTTTTTCGCACCTTTATCAGGCTTTGAACCGTATCTGACTGCCCCACGGGTAACACCATGATGCCGCCAACCCGTAATTGGCCAAGAAGATTGGCGGGCGGGTCTTCGGGCGCTGCGGTCAGGATGATACGGTCAAACGGGGCCTGATCGGGCAGGCCGAGCGAGCCATCCGAGGTCATCACGGTCACATTCACCAAGCCAAGAGTTTCGATGATCTGGCGTGCCGAGCGGGTCAACTCCCGGTGACGCTCGACCGAATAAACCCGCCGCGCAAGGTGGCTGAGAATGGCCGCCTGATAGCCAGAGCCGGTGCCGATCTCCAACACCTTATTGCGCGGCTGAACGTCGAGCGCTTGGGTCATCAACCCAACCACCGAGGGCTGGCTGATGGTTTGGCCGCAGGCAATCGGCAACGGGCGATCCTCGTAAGCGCGATTGGCAAACAGGCCCTGAACGAACAGGCCACGATCAACCTTTTCCATCGCCTCCAACACCCGCGCATCGGTCACGCCGCGCGATCTGAGCGAGAACAGAAATTGCATCTGGGTTTCGGGGGTAAGGTTCATGAAATCGCGCTTGTAACCTTGGCCAGAACGTCATGCGCGGTCAGATCTGCGCGCATCGGCGTGACCGAGATATAGCCGTCGAGATTGGCGTGAACATCAGTGTCGGGCGCAGTCGGTTCATGCTGCGTACCGCCTTTGACCCACAGGAATTTTCGCCCCGACGGGGATTGGTGCGGCTCGACAGAGAAGCCGCCATTGCCACGAAAGCCCTGCGCTACGACCTTGTTTCCCTTGACTAATTTAGCGGCAATCGGTGGAAAATTGATGTTGTAAAACACGCCGTAAGGTTGGTCCTGCCAGATGCCGTTTTCAAGTAGGCTCGCCAATAACGGAGCGGCAAGCTGGCCTGCCGCCTCGAACGGATCATCAAGTTTGGCGTTATCTGGCCCGAAATATTGCGACAACGCAACCGAACGAATACCGTGCAACGCGCCCTCAAGCGCGGCACCGATTGTGCCGGAATAAAGCGTATTTTCGCCAGCGTTATTACCACGATTTACCCCCGAGAGGATCAGATCAGGTGCCGAAGGCATCACCTCGCAAATTCCCGCCAAAACACAGTCGGCCGGGGTGCCTTCGACCGAATATCGCCGGGGCGCGAGTTTGGTTATCATCATCGGTTTGACGTAAGAGATGCAATGGCCCACGCCGGATTGTTCGAGCGCGGGCGCAACGGTCCAAATCTCGCTATCATCCCCGGCCAAATGGGCGGCGATCCCCTCCAAAATAGCAAGCCCCGGCGCGTTGATACCGTCGTCATTGGTGATGAGTATGCGCATGAAACAAGCCCTGCAGTTAATATGTGACTGCGTAGCTATAGCAAGCGGATGGTCAAGGAAAGAGGGGCAGTTCGCGGGGTAGAAAAAGCCACAAATAGGCCTGTTCCCCCGCCTGTTTAAACTTTCATCTGCGCCAGTGAGCTTAGCTCAGGGCGCAGATGGGTTGCTTTGAATTGGTCGAATTGACTGTCAGTGTCTGGCAAGTCGTAACCTACCGGTCAGACTCTGAGCGTGCATCATTGCCAAAGTTCCGGTTGGATTTGAAAGAATAAAGTTTCAACGTAGAACCAACTTCGGCGTAATCGCGTCCGGTCATGAAGTTAGAGCTTGAGCGGCTGACGACAGTGCCCGAGATCAAGCCTCCGGTGCTGTTTTCTGCCAAATCACGCGAGGTCAGAAAGCCATTGCCGAAAATCCCGGCGGAAGCAGAGGTTGCGATGACGAATGTTGCTGCCAGAGCTGTAAGAACAAGTTTCATTTTAGTATCCCTTCGTTGCGTTTGTTTGCGATCGTTATTGATCTGGAACAAATCTAGGGTCGATTTTCCAACGTTCAAAACACAAGCTCACACATGGCGGTGTCGGCTTGAGAAAAATCTGTTACCGGCGGTGAGTCGTGAGCGTTTTTGAAGGATAAAATTCATTTAATACAAAATGTTATAGTATATCAACTTCGTGAGTGGGGCGTCATGAGTGGGCAAAATTTCCGTCTTTTCTTATGAAGATTCCCTTTAGTGTCCGAGCGTTTTATTGTTCGTAAGCTGTCAATGAGCGTTTAAAACTGACCCACCCTTGAGGGGCAAAGCCTATAGGCGAGATGCCCTCATATAGCGAGCTCGTCTATTGGCCTTGCTTGTGCCGCGGGTTTATTGAACGCGGCTGTTTTTGCTCTGTGCGAAGCGGAACGAGGCATTGCCGGTCTCGATGATCGAACAGTGATGCGTTACCCTGTCCAGAAGCGCCGTTGTCATTTTGGCATCCACTGCCCGGCAGGCGTTTGCTTGCAAACGCTGGCCCCGTCCAACGCCGCGCTGGTCAGACGCGCCGTCGCGCTTTGCGACAAATATTACGGCCCCGTGTCGAGCTGGCAGTAAGCGCGCGACATCCTCGGCCTGCCGCTGCGTTAGCAACGGGACCGATACGACGTCTAGCGGTCGATCTTGGTCGACAGGATGATCGAGGACATGGTTTCGTCAATGCCTTCGAGGCACCCGATCTGATCAATGGCCCGGTTCAGATCAGCCATCGAACCGGCCGAAACTACCGCCGCAAGGTCATACGCCCCGCTGATCGAGTACAGCGATGTCACTGGCGGCATGTCTTCCAGGGCCTGCTCGACACTGGCGCGTTGTC
>JAADIJ010000173.1:0-23483 GCA_013151335.1 Alphaproteobacteria bacterium
GGCAGGTGCGTTGGAGATCGACGGTCAGGACGTGCGCGATGTGACCCAATCCTCGTTGCACAACACCATCGGCATCGTGCCGCAGGATACGGTGCTGTTTAACGACACCATCGGCTATAATATCCTTTACGGACGGGCAGGGGCGTCGGAGGCCGAGATGATCGCCGCCGCCAAAGCCGCGAAAATCCATGATTTCATCATCGGTCTGCCTGATCAGTATGAAACGACCGTGGGCGAGCGCGGGCTGAAGCTGTCAGGCGGCGAGAAACAGCGCGTCGGCATCGCGCGAACCTTGCTGAAAAACCCGCCGATCCTGCTGCTTGATGAGGCGACCTCGGCGCTGGACACTGACACCGAGCGCGACATTCAGGACAGCCTGCGCCAGATGAGCAAAGGGCGCACCGTGATCACCATCGCCCATCGCCTGTCGACCGTGGTTGACAGCGATTTGATCGTGGTGCTGGAGGCAGGGGTGATCGTTGAAAAAGGCACCCATGACGAGTTGCTGGCGCGCGATGGTCGATATGCCCGCATGTGGCGGCGTCAGCAGGCTGAAGAACAACAAATCGCCGCCGCCTGAGTTGGCCTCATAGGTTTGTCGCTTGATCTGGGGTGTCTCTCCGCACCAAAGCTGCTAGCCACCTCTGTTGAGCAAACCAAGGGGTGCGCCGGAACTTGGGGTGGCGCACCCCTGCGCTTGATGGATGAAGCGACATCGCAACCCGTTGATACTGATCAACTTTCGCCATCCTTGCATCGCGCCTCGTTGCGCTGAAAGCGCACCTTTGGTGCGATGGGGAAGGTCCGGCGCGGCCCGGCGTTTCCGCCGGGCGGGGCGTGTTGAAAAAGCTGAGTTCTCCCTTTGTGGGCGGGCTATTTACAATACAACTTTGAAACCATGACACTAAGTTTCGGCCACGTCAGAGACTATCCGGCCTGCCCGCCGAAAACATATTGTCGCCGTCCCAAGTGATCTCTGGCGGTCGGGTTTTTCGCGCCTGTCGCGCCAGTGCCATGTCGCGTCTGGCTTCGCTCATCGCTCCCATTGACAGGGCGCGCAGGCTGGAAAACGAGCGGTAGGCTCCGGCCATGATCCACACCCTTAACGCCAGCAAGGCCGGTGTGAATACCAGCGTCAAAATGGTCGCGATACCGAGGCCGAACACCACGGCCGTGGCCAGTTGTTTCCACCAAAGGGCGGTCGGCGCGTCGATGGAATAGCCGCCATGAATGAAGTCAACCGACACCCCGTACATCATCGGGGCCAAGCCCGCCATGGTGGTAACTGTGGTCAGAAAAACCGGCCTGATCCTCGCCTCGACCGTGCGCACAATCGCCGTCAGCCGGGGCATATAGGCGGCATATTCCTGATAGGTATCGATCAAAACAATGTTGTTGTTCACGACGATTCCCGCAAGTGCGACGATCCCGGTTCCGGTCATGATCACAGAGAATTTCTGCCCCATCACCATCATGCCGATGAGTACGCCAGTGGTTGAAAGCACCACCGCCAGCAGCACCAGAATCGAGTTATAGACAGAGTTGAACTGCGCCAGCAAAATCACAAACATCAGACCGAGCGCGCCGATAAAAGCCTTGCTCAGAAACGCCATGCTGTCGGCCTGTTCTTTTTGGTCGCCAATCCACTCCGCCGAGACACTGGCGGGCAGCGGATTATCCAGACTGAGCCATGTGTTAAGGTAAGCAATCCGCTCGTCGGGTGTAATCGGCTGGCCTTGATCGTTGACCAGATCGGGCAGAATATCAGCCTTGACCTTGAAAAACCGCTCGCCATTGACGCGGTCGATCTGCCCAAGGCTTGGCACTGGCTTGCGGGGGATAAAGTTCGACATGGGGATCAGCCCGTCGCGGGTGCGCACGCGCAGGGTGTCAAGCGTTGACAACAGGCGGTCTTTTTTGGGCAGGCGCACGCGAATGTCGATCTCCTCATCAGAGCTGTCGACCCGCATCGTGTCCAGCAGCAGCCCGCGCGTGACAAGCTGAACCATCGCCCCGACCGTCACCACATCCGCGCCGTAACGACCAGCTTTTTCCACATCCACATTGATTTGCCAATCAATGCCGGGCAGGGGACGGGAGTCATCGACTTTATAGAGGCCCTTGGTGCGTTTAAACTTTCGACTGACAATATCGGCAGCCTTCAAGAGGTCGTCCCAATTGGCCCCGGTCAGACGCAGGTTCAAAGGCTTGCCACTGGCCGGACCCATTTCAGCTTTGATGATTTCGACCCGCACGCCGGGGATGGATTTGAGCTTGTTTTCGATATTTGCAAGGATCACGCGACCATTGGTCTTGCGGGTCTTCCACGAGGTCAGCTCGATCTGAATCTGGCCGATGGTATCCAGCGGAGCCTGCGCACCGCCAGTATTTTGATTAAGCCCGCCAACGCCGGCAAAGGAAAACACCGACTCTACATCGTCGATTTTCAAGATCTTCTGCTCGGCCTCCTTGAGGATCGCGTCCTTCTCCTCAAGGCTGAGGTTGCCGCGTGCGCGCACATAAGCGATGGCGCGCTCAGGCTCGGTGTTGACGAAAAACTCGACCCCGCGATTATTGGCGGCGAAGGTGGTAAACACCGTGACCACAAAGGCCATGACCGCGACGATAGTGACCACAGGCATCACAGGATTGCCGGTCAGAAAATGGATGATCCAGCCAAGCCAACGACGGCGATAGCCCGCGCGGATCGGCTTTTTGCGTGGCTTGGGTTTAAGCGCACTTACGGTGACCGACAGGGCGACAGTCCCCGCCACGAACAACAGCGCGCCCGGCAGATAGGCGATCTTTGGGCCAAGGCTGTCACCCATCGCGCCCAAGATATAGCTCGGATTGATGGCCTGCATCGCACCACCAAATGTCAGCAGACCCGCACCAAACAACAAGCCAAGCCGTGGCAGCACATGGGTTGCGCGCAAGCTTTCCGATATGTCGGCTAACAGCCGCGAGAACCGACCGGCAACGCCGCCGATTACCGGCAGATAGATCAGCGCCACCACCAACGAGGCCGACAGCACGAAGATCAGCGTGATCGGCAACATTTTCATGAACTCGCCGGGCACGCCGGGCCAAAACAGCATCGGCAAAAACGCGGCAATTGTGGTCGCGGTCGAGGAAATGATCGGCCAAAACATGCGCTTTGCGGCCTCTACATAGGCGTGCATCGGCCCCGAGCCCTCGGCAATTCGCCGGTCGGCATACTCCACCACCACAATCGCGCCATCAACCAGCATCCCCACGGCCAGAATGAGGCCGAACATCACGATATTGGAAATCGCGATACCCATCGCCGCAAGGATCGCAAAACAGAGCAGAAACGAGGTTGGAATGGCAAACCCGACCAACAAGGCCGAGCGGGTTCCAAGCGAGGCCAACACCACCATCATCACCAGCGCAATCGCCGTCAGAACCGAGGCTTCGAGCTGGCTGACCATGCCCGAAACCTCGTTGCTTTGGTCCATGGCGAAATCAACCGAGATGCTGTCTTTGAGGTCTTTGGGCCATGTCTCCATCGCTGCGGCGACGGTTTTATGCACCAAAGCCACCGTATCAATCAGGTTCTCGCCTTTGCGTTTGACCACCTGCAAGGCAACCGTGGTCTGGCCATTGTAGCGCGCGGTTCCCTTGCGATCCTCGAATGTCAGTCGGATGGTCGCAAGGTCTCCCAGCGTGATCACCCGGTCGCCATTAACCTTGACGGGGAGGTTATAGACGTCTTTTGGATCGTTAAAAGCCGAGGGGATTTTGACCGAGAATGTCCCATTTGCAGTCTCGATCTTACCAGCGGCGATCAGTTGGTTGTTTTTGGTCACCACGTCGATCAGCTCGCCAGCGGTGACGTTATAGGCCTCAAGCTTGAGGGGGTCGATCACCACCTCGAGCATCTCGTTGCGATGGCCCGCTAAAACTGCCTCCAGCACCGGCGGAAGTCCTTGAAGAACGTCTTGCAAGTCTTTGGCAACACGCAATAAAGTACGCTCCGGCACCTGTCCTGACAAGGCGACGACAACCACCGGGAATTGCGAGAAATTGATCTCGTTGATCAAGGGTTGCTTGGCCCCGCTGGGGAAGTTGCCCGCCGCCTGACTGACCCGGTCGCGCACATCGGCAATGATCGCCGATTTGTTCCAGCCGAACTTGAACTCCAGCGCCACCCCGCCATAGCCCTCGGCGGCGGTGCCGGTCATGGTTTTAAGGCCGCTCAGATCGCGCAGCTTGGTCTCCAGCGGCTTGACGATCAGCTTTTCAGCGTCCTGCGCCGAAATACCCGGAAATGGCACCGACACGAACAGCGCCGGGATATCAATGTCGGGCGAGCCCTCCTTGGGCAGGCCGAAATAGGCGATCCAGCCAGCCCCGAGCGACATCAAAACCAGCGCGAAGATCATCCGCGCGCGGGCAGCGGCCCAATCGACCAATCCGTTCATTTTGCGGCCTTTTTATAGGTCACGCTAACTTGCCGTCCGTCGATGGCATATTCCTGACCGACCACGATCACATCGACCTGCTCGGGCAATCCCGACAACCAAACGCCCTTGGTGCTGTCGCGAACGATCTCGACCGGCATGAATTTGGCGCGCCCGTCCACCACCGCGCGGACGCCCAGATTGCCGCCATCATCCAGCGTCAGGGCCGATTGCGGCAAAAGATGCGCGCGCGCGCCGCTATAAGAGATGAATATCTCGGCGGTCGAGCCATCGCGAATGGCCATATCCGGGTTGGGAACCGTCACTTCGATGCGAAAGGTGCGGGTTTGGGGATCAGCCGAGCGCGACAGAAACGAGACCGTTCCCGCGACCTTGCTGCCATCCACCAGCCGCCCTCCGGCTTGGGCACCAAACTTGATACGGCCAATATCCTGCTCGGGAACAAAACCCACAAGCTTGATCGGATCGAGCTGCAAAACATTGCCACAGAGCGAGCCCGGTTGCAGCAACGCCCCAAGCTGCGCGGTGTCGCTTTCCAGCAAGCCATCAAATGGCGCGCGAATGCTCAGACGGGTGATTTCGCGCTTGGCCCGCTCAAGTCCCGCCTGCGCAGTTTCCAGCCCGGCACGACGAGCGGCGGCGACGGTTTCAGAGCCAAAGCCCTTTTCAGCAAGGCTGGTCGCGGCGGTCTCGTTAATCTTGGCCTCGGCCAAACGCGCTTGGGATTCAAGCAGCGCCACCTGTCGGTTGCCCACATCAAGCTGGCACAATAGCTGGCCTTCACGAACAAAACTGCCCTTTTGCAAAGGCTCCGAGATCACCAGAGACGAGGTTTGCGAACGCACGTCGATATTGCGCGCAGCCTCGGTGCGCCCGCGCAGCACAAGGCCGCTAACCACCTGTTGGGCCGTTGATTTTTGAACCAAAACCGTGACCGGAGGTCGCGCGGCCAGCTCAATCGGTGCCATCTTTTTTTGTGCGGGTTCAGCAACTTTGTCGCCATTGGCAAAAGCCACCAGTTGGGGGCGTTGAAACAGGACGAAATACATCGCTACCGTCACCACTATGGCCGTCAATATCGGAAAGAAACGCATGGCTTGCCCTTTTATACTCCGAAAATCCGCCGAAAAAATCAACGATGGCGGTCGGTTCACTCTCTTGTCGGTGGCCCGGTATTCGCCCATACCAAAGCGCGCACTGGACCGGATGGTTCACTGGAGTTTTGTACTACCTAAGTGCTCGGTATTGTCGAAACAAGGCGCGAAAATCAAACTTACATATGGTTGCGTTATTGCCACCCCGCGGTTTTGCGTGATTTTCTTGCCGAGTTTCTGCGCTGTTTTGGCGTGGTCACAGCGGCGTTATGGCCGCAAATCCGGCGTGATTGACCCTTGGCAATCGGCACCGCTTCGCGCTAAGACGTCCTCACAACTCGCGCTTGACCACACAGCTGACAACGGAGGCCGCTTTGAGCGACACAGATTCCTTTATCGAAGAAGTCACCGAAGAGGTTCGGCGCGACAAACTGTTCGCCGCCCTGCGCAAATATGGCTGGATCGGCATTTTAGCCGTGCTGCTGCTTGTGGGCGGTGCCGCTTATAACGAATGGCGCAAAGCCTCCGAGCGCAGTGCCGCGCAGGATTTGGGCGACGCCATCTTGCAGGCAACCGCCAATAACGATGTGGCTGCGCGTCCCGCTTTGCTGTCGAAAATCACGCCAAGCCAGAACAGCTCCAAAGTTTTTCTCAACATGTTCGAGGCCGCGACCCTGGCCGAGGCCAAAGACAAAACCGCAGCACTTCAGATTTTGGACAAGATTGCCACCAACACAGATGCGCCCAAGATTTATCAGCAGCTCGCCTTGTTGAAGGCGGTAATTTTGCGAGGTTCTGATCAGGATAAGACGACGAGACTTGCAAGCCTGAAAACCCTGTCGGCGGCAGGAAATCCGTTTCGGGTGCTGGCGCTGGAGCAAACTGCGCTCGCTTATGTAGATTATGGAAACAATACCAAAGCAATCGAGGTATTGCGCACGATTTTGGACGAACCGGGCGCAACACAAGGCTTGCTTCAACGAGCACAACAGTTAATTGTGGCATTAGGTGGTACGGTTTCCAACGGTTAGCGTTGGATTGTCGAGCAAATACCCCGGCAAAGCGTGACCTGATCATGCAGCCGAGAAGAATAAGGGGCCAAGCAGAGTGAAGCTGAACCAGTCGATTGACCCTCGCGGCCGGGCTGTTGCTCTCGTCCTGTGCCAAGAAAGAGGAAATTCTGCCGGGGCAGCGCTTTGATGTTCGCACGCCGTTAAGTGAAACCCTGCAAAATTCCGACACGCCCGCGCCGGTTGCCGAAGTGATTGTCAACCGCGTGGCCAAGATCAAGCTGCCCAAAGAAGTCAATGTTTCAAGCTGGACCCATCTCAATGGCGGGCCTGAGCATCGGCCGGGCAATCTGCGCCTTAGCCGTGATTTGACGCGGCTGTGGTCGGCCAATATTGGCGCGGGCAACCAGCGCAAAAGCCGCATCACTTCTAATCCCATCATCGCGGGCGGTCTGATTTACACACTGGATTCCCAATCGCGGGTGATGGCCACCTCACCGATCGGCTCTGCCACATGGGTGCGCGATCTGACCCCGGCCTCGGACAAAACCGACGAGGCGTCTGGCGGCGGCTTGGCCTATGCCAAGGGTATACTTTACGCCACCACAGGTTTTGGCGAAGTCACCGCGATGGAGGCCGATACGGGTGCTGTGCGTTGGGTACAAAAGCTCGACGCGCCGGTCGTGGCCGCGCCCACGGTCTATAAAGGTCGGGTTTATGTGGTGTCGCGCGACAATCGGGCTTGGTCGCTTAAAACCAAAAACGGTCGCATTGACTGGCAACAACAAAGCAGCACGGCGGGAGCGGGCCTTATGGGCGGCGCGTCGCCAGCTATTTCCGGCAAGAACGTGATCCTGCCGTTCAGCTCTGGCGAGATGGTCGCGGCCTTGTTGCGCAACGGCCTTCGGGTCTGGAGCGTGGCGGTTTCCGGCGCGAGACCAGGTCTGGCGCGTTCAAACATCGGCGATATTTCCAGCGATCCGGTGGTCACACGCAGTCGGGTTTACGCAGGCAACCAGTCGGGGCGGGTCACAGCCGTGTCTCGCAAAGATGGTGCGCGCCTCTGGACCTCGAACGAGGGCTCCTACACGCCGGTTCTGCCGGTGGGTAATTCGGTATTTCTGGTTTCTGACACCGCCCGACTGGTGCGGCTTGACGCGAGCGATGGCAAAGTGATCTGGTCCATGGCCCTGCCTGAGTACAAAAAAGACAAAACCCGACTTGATTCTTACGTCCATTACGGGCCGATCCTCGCCGGTGGGCGCTTGATCGTGGCCTCCTCGGATGGCGGTTTGCGCAGTTTCGATCCCAAATCGGGCGAGCTTTTGTCAATCGTCGATATTCCGTCAGGTGCCGCCTCGCAGCCCGCAATTGTTGACGGGGTGCTTTACGTGCTGTCCCAAAACGGCCAGTTGAACGCCTATCGTTAACGCATCTGCGCAACGGGGGTTTCAAACCCGGCGAAATCGGTGTAGGGCGCGTATCTTGAACCTTTGTTGGGCATTGATATGACCTTTACACTTGCCATCGTCGGCCGCCCGAATGTGGGCAAATCCACCCTGTTTAATCGCCTCGTTGGGCGGCGTCTGGCGCTGGTTGACAACCAACCTGGCGTGACCCGCGATCTGCGCGAAGGCGAGGCCAAACTCGGGGCCATGCGCTTTACCGTCATCGACACGGCGGGGCTGGAGGAGGCCACCGACGAGAGCTTGCAGGGCCGCATGCGTCGTTTGACCGAGCGCGCGGTCGACATGGCCGATATCTGCCTGTTCATGATCGACGCGCGCACCGGCGTCACCCCTGCCGACCGGGTGTTTGCCGAAATTCTGCGCAAGCGATCCGCACATGTGATTTTGGCGGCCAATAAATGCGAAGGCCGCGCTGCCGAAGCCGGTCTTTACGAGGCCTATGAGCTTGGCCTTGGCGAGCCGGTTCCGCTCTCTGCCGAACACGGGCTTGGCATGGCCGATTTGACCGAAATTCTGCTGCCGATTGCCGCTGAAACCGCAGATCGGGATTTTGAGCCCGAGACAGACGTGGAACTGACGGAAGAGGATTTTGACGCGGATGAGGATGATGACACCCCACTTATTCCGCCGGGCAAGTTCCTCCAGATTGCTGTAGTCGGGCGACCGAATGCGGGAAAATCCACGCTTATCAATAAGATACTCGGCGAAGACCGGCTGCTGACCGGACCCGAAGCCGGCATCACGCGGGACTCGATCTCTGTGCGCACCGATTGGTTGGGCACCAGTATGCGAATTTTTGACACCGCCGGTATACGCAAGAAAGCCCGTGTTCAGGAAAAGCTCGAAAAGCTATCCGTGGCCGACGGTTTACGGGCGGTCAAATTCGCCGAAATCGTGGTGGTATTGCTGGATGTTCAAAGCACGTTTGAGCAGCAGGATTTGCGCCTTGCCGATCTGGCCGAGCGCGAGGGCAGGGCTGTGGTTCTGGCCGTGAACAAGTGGGATCTGGAGGGCGACAAACAGGAGCGTTTGCGCGATTTACGCGAGAAATTCGAGCGCCTTTTGCCTCAACTTCGCGGCGCGCCGATGGTGATGGTCTCGGCCAAAACCGGCAAAGGGCTGGACCGTCTTAATGCGGCGATCCTCAGGGCCTATGCGGTTTGGAACATGCGTATTTCCACGGCCAAGTTGAACCGCTGGCTGACCGGAATGCTCGAAAGCCACCCGCCCCCCGCACCGGGCGGCAAGCGTTTGCGCCTGCGCTACATGACCCAAGTTAAAACCCGTCCGCCTAGTTTCGTGGTGATGTGCTCGCATCCCGACGCGGTGCCGACAAGCTATACGCGCTATTTGGTTAATGGCCTGCGCGAGGGGTTTGACATGCAAGGCACGCCGATCCGCCTGTTTTTACGCTCGCAATCGGATAAAAATCCTTACAAGGACAAAAAAGATAAGAAGGTCACAAAGCTTAACAAGCACCTTGAGGGGCGCTGGCAGGGCAAAAAACGATAGCGGTGTTTTTGGCTTAATTAAGTGTCAAATCCTGACGCGCCAGCACGGTTTTGCCTTCTTTCATCACATACCAAACCTCGTATTGGCCGGGCTTTTTGGGCAGCTTGATCTCAAGCGGCGAGCCGTATTTAGTATAGATGCTGGTCACATAACGCCCACCACCTTTTGGCGCTATGGCGATGTAATCGCGGGCATAATCCGGCCCTTGCCAGTTCACGATCAGCTTGCCTCCAGCCATGCCTGAGGCCTTACTTTTGACGCTGGCGCTCACGCTCTCAAGACGGATATTTGCGCTGGCGAGCATCTCGTCAGGCGACGCGTTCAGCATGTAGCGCAGGATATAATCCCCCGGTTCGGCAGGCATCTGCACCCTCAACGGCGAGCCGAACTGGACGTTGGAATAGTAAATAAACTTGGTGTCGCGACTGCCCTGTTTGGCCACAGAAATATAATCGCGATCATATCCCGGCCCTTGCCACGTCACCTCGATCGACTGGCCGATCTTGGCCACACTCGGTGCATTTAGCTGCGCGGAAACCTCGGTGACCTCAATCGATTTGCGAAAAATCACCACATTGCGCTTGGTCATAACATAGCGAAGCTCGTAATTTCCCGGCGCTCCGGGCATGGTGATCGCGGTGGGCGAACCGGTGCTGGTATAGGTGTAGGTCAGCGCCACCGACGCCGGATCGTTTGGCCCGGCAATCGCCAGGCGGTCGGCTTTGCCGTCAGGGCCGCTCCACGACACCGCGATTTTCTCGCCCGCAAACGCGCTGTCGGGGGCGTTAATCGTGGCTGGGGGCAGATTTACCGGCAGCAGCATGGTTATGGTCGCGGTGGAATTTGGCGAAACCTCGACCTCGGCACTGGAAAACGCCTCGTCTGCGGGGCGCAAGACCTCGACCAGATAGGTGGCGGGCGGCAGTTGCAGATTGAGGCCGCTGGCCTCGGTAAAATCGGCCAACATCTCGCCGGTATCCAGATTGGTCAGCGACCAGACCAGCCCGTCAATCAGGCGCGGCCCATCGTCTTTTTCGCGCGCTTCAAACCGGATATGGCTTTCGGTCGGCGGAGGAGGGGCTGCCACGATCTTGAGCGCTTCGCTAAGTTCGGCGGCGTTGGAGGCGGTTCGATAGATACCTCCGGTATTTTCGGCCAAGCACTGCAATTGCGCGCGGTCAGATTGGTTTGCCACGTCAAACCCGATCACATGAGCGGTGAAATCGACCCCGGCTGCTTTTAGGCGGCGGCCCACGTCGCAGGGGTTGAAATTGCAGGTTTCCCGCCCGTCGGAAATCAGAATGACGGTGGCTTTTTGTTCGGTGAATTTCAAGGTTTCCGCCGCTTCAATCACCGCTGCCGAGAGGGGGGTTTTGCCCTTGGGCTTGATGGAATTCACTGCCTTTGCAATGGCTTGTCGGGTATTCAGCGCTGGCAAAACCATATTTTCAATATCGCCACAATCGCCTTTGCGTCGATGGCCATAGACAGTCAGTCCAAGCGATTGATCCTCGGGGATGGTCTTGAGCAACTCGCCAACCACCTCTTGAGCGATGGTAATTTTCGCCTTGCCGTCGATCTGCCCCCACATGGAACCGGAGGCATCCAGCACCAATATCGTGCTTCCCGCCGAGGGAGGGGCGGTTTGCGCCAACAGCGGCGAGGCCAGCCCCATCAAGCCCAATATCAATCCCGAAATGACAAAACGCAGCCTGTTCATAAGACCTCTCCCCAAAAAACATCAGGTTCCCGAAATAATGTGGAAACGCGAGCATAGCCTGCGCCGAAAAATGGAGTCTGCCAAGATGTATATGCGAATGGGTCGTCGCCGTTAAGGCGAGTTAGGCCTCGATTACCAGATGTTTTTGCGCACCCAGCCCCTCGACTTCAAGTTCTAATACCTGACCGGGAGTAAGATAGATCGGCGTCGGTTTTTGCCCCATACCAACCCCCGGTGGGGTGCCGGTGGCGATGATGTCGCCCGGCTCCAGCGTCATGAAACGCGACAGGTAAGAGATCAGAAACTGCACGCCAAACACCATGGTCGCCGTGGTGCCGTTTTGCATGCGCGCCTGGTCAACATCGGTGGTGAGGCGCAAGTTTTGTGGGTCAGGAATTTCGTCCGCTGTCACCATCCACGGGCCAATCGCGCCGAAGGTGTCGTGGCATTTTCCCTTGGTCCACTGGCCGGAATGTTTGATCTGAAACGTCCGCTCGGAGGCGTCGTTCAGCGTGCAATAGCCAGCAACATGCTCCATCGCTGTGGCCTCGCTCACATATTTCGCGCGCGTGCCGATGACCACGCCCAGTTCGACCTCCCAGTCAAGCTCACTCGCGCCGCGCGGCCTCTCCAGATCGTCAAACGCTCCGCAAATAGAGCTGGTGGCCTTGTGAAATATGATCGGCTCCGGCGGCACATCCATTCCCGCCTCCTGAGCATGATCGGAATAGTTCAACCCGATGGCGATCAGCTTTCCAACCGCGCCGACACAGGCCCCGATCCGTGTCTCAGACGCGATTTCGGGCAAATTCCCCAAATCAAGCTGCGCCAGCCGAGCCTGCGTGGCCTTATCAAGGTAAGGGCCAGAAATATCTCCAATATGCGCGCTCAGATCGCGGATGATGCCGTTTTGATCCAACACGCCCGGTTGCTCCTGACCGTTTTCACCAAATCTTAACAGTTTCATGTTTCCAGTCCCCGGTTTTGCGCGATTTCAAGGTCGATCCTGTCCTTGAACGGGGCGGGTTGCAAGCCGATGTGTAGCCTAGCGCGCAAAATCAGCGCTGGAACATTGGATTTCTGGCGGTAAACTCGCGTCAGGCAATGGCAATATCGGGAGCGGCAAAATGGCGCTGGAAGATGCAGGCGAAGACATCGACGGGGCCTTCACGCGCGAGGGCCTGAAAGGGCTGTCGGCCGAGGTGACATATGCGGGCGCGCTGAGCTTTTTGCGCCGCCGCTATAGCAAGGATTTGAGCGGGGTCGATCTGGCGATCACCGGCATTCCGTTTGATTGCGCGGTCACCAATCGCCCCGGCGCGCGGCTTGGCCCACGGGCGATCCGCGAGGCCTCGGCTTTGCAGGTTTATGATCGGCCTTACGGTTGGGACGTTAGCCCGATGGAGGATTTTGCGCTGGTGGATTACGGCGATCTGGCGTTTGATTACGGGCGGATTAGCGATTTTCCCGCCGCGCTTGAGGCGCATATCGCCGGTATCCTTGAAAAAGGTGTCGACGTGCTGTCGCTTGGCGGCGATCACTATGTGAGCTACCCGATCCTGAAGGCCCATGCGGCGAAATATGGCCCCCTGTCGCTGATCCAGTTTGACGCCCATTCCGACACTTGGATTGACGATGATTTTGATCGTATTGACCACGGCACCATGTTTTATAAGGCGGTAAAACAAGGGCTTGTGGTACCCGAGCGCTCGGTTCAGGTGGGGATCAGAACCGTCAATGAGGACACGCTGGGGGTTCATATTATTGACGCGCCCGAGGTTCATGACAGCAGCGCACAAGCCGTGGCCCAAAAGATCAAATCGATCGTTGGCGAGCATCCTGTCTATCTGACCTTTGATATCGACGCGCTTGATCCGGCCTTTGCACCGGGTACGGGGACGCCGGTTTGGGGCGGTCTCAGCTCGGCCCAAGCCGCTGGAATTTTGCGTGCTTTGGCGGGGGTTAATGTGGTTGGAATGGACGTGGTTGAGGTCTCGCCGAGCTATGACACGTCGGGAGCGACGGCAATTGCGGCGGCGCATGTGGCGACCGAGCTTTTGTGTTTATGGGCCTATAACAAGCAATTGCGCGGGCTCTAGAAGCGGGCGGATATTGGATATTTGGGCCATAAAGAAGCGTGTTTCAGGTTTTATGAGCCGCTTGCCATGCGCGCGGATCATTCAGGAATTTCTCAACCTCGCTCAATGTCTCGGCGTCAAAATGCGCGCCCGCCTTGGCCTCGGCCAGCACGTCCCACCAAGTGCAAAGATGGTGCAGCTCGATGCCGTGATCGCCGAGCGTTTTTTCGGTTTCGGGGAAAATCCCGTAGTAAAAGATCACCGCCGTGTGGCCGCAAGTTGCGCCGGTTTCACGAATCGCATCGACGAATGACAGTTTAGAGCCGCCATCCGTGGTCAAATCCTCAACCAACAGCACCCGCTGCCCCTCGGTCATCACGCCCTCAATGCGGGCATTGCGACCGTAACCTTTGGACTTTTTGCGCACATAACTCATGGGCAGGGCCAAACGCTCAGCGACCAGAGCGGCGAACGGGATGCCAGCGGTCTCGCCGCCGGCGATGTTGTCAAACGCCTCAAAGCCGACATCGCGCATAATGGTCACGCTGAGAAAATCCATCAGCGTTGATCTGATGCGCGGATAAGAGATCAGCTTGCGGCAGTCGATATATGTGGGCGAGGGCAGGCCCGAGGCCAGAATAAACGGCTTGCGGGCGTTGAAATGCACGGCCTTGATCTCCAACAACATGCGCGCGCTCAAACGCGCGATTTCGGATTTTTCAGGGTAGGCGGAGGGGATCATGTCAGGAGGTCCTTGTCAGGTGTTAACGTGCCAGCAGAGCGGAAATCCCGGATCGAACACCGTGATCGGGCCATCATCGGTGGCAATCGGGGCGAGGGGGGGCAGGGCTGTGCCTTTGGTCAGGGTCAGCGTGCCGGGGTTGGGCGCGAGGCCGTAAAAAGCCGGGCCGCTCAGAGAGGTGAAAGCCTCGAGCTTTGGCAAGGCGTTCTCGTCCTCAAACACCTGCGCGAGGCAGGCCATGGTGTTGCTGGCAGAGAAAATTCCGGCGCAACCACAGGCGCTTTCTTTCGTGGGGTCGAGATGCGGCGCGCTGTCGGTACCGAGGAAAAAGCGCTTGTCGCCTGATGTTGCAGCCCTGCGCAAAGCGGCGCGATGGAGGGCGCGTTTGGCGATTGGCAGGCAGTAATAGTGCGGCCGGATACCGCCCTTGAAGATATCGTTGCGATCGAGAATCAGGTGATGGGTGGTGATGGTCGCCGCGAGATTGGCGTTGCTGTTTTGAACGAACTCCACACCTTGTTTGGTTGTCACATGCTCCAGCACAATTCTGAGACCCGGAAATCGACGCCGCAGCGGGGCGAGAACCGTGTCGATGAACCGGGCCTCGCGGTCAAAAATATCAACCTCGGGATCGGTAACCTCGCCATGAACACAAAGCGGCATCCCGATTTCCGACATTACCTCAAGAACTTGCGAGACGTTGTTAATGTCGGCAACACCAGAGGCAGAGTTAGTGGTCGCCCCGGCGGGATAGAGTTTTACCGCGTTTACCATCCCCGAGGCATAGGCCGCTTTGACGTCCTTAGCATCGGTGTTTTCAGTCAAATAAAGCGTCATCAAAGGGGTGAAATCGGCACCTTCCGGCAAGGCGTCAAGGATGCGCAGACGGTAAGCCTTGGCGTCTTGCAGCGTCACCATCGGCGGCAGCAGATTGGGCATGATCAGCGCGCGGCCAAAATGACGCGCGGTCTCAGGCAGCACCGCACGCAAAATCGCGCCGTCACGCAAATGCACATGCCAGTCATCGGGCCTTTGGATGGTCAGGCTGCTTGTCATCGGGTCTCCGCTTTGTTACCACGCCGCAACGCTTGGGAGTTTTAGCCTTGCTGGCGGGGCTTGCACAAGACCGCAATTGCGCGCAGCAATCTTATGGCTCGCGCCTTGGCAGGCTAGACCACATCACCAGAGGAAGAAGCATGTTTTCGCGATTTTTTACGCCCGGTAAACGAAAATTTCAGGATCTGAGCGAGCAGGAGATTTTGGCGCTGGCGATTTCTTCCGAGGAAGACGATGCGCGTATTTATCTGGCCTATGCCGAGGGTTTGCGCGCGGATTATCCAGACTCCGCCAAAGTGTTCGAGGACATGGCGGACGAGGAAGGAAGCCATCGCAAGTGGTTGATTGATCTTCATAAAAAACGCTTCGGAGAGACTATTCCACTGGTTCGCCGTACCTATATTCAAGGCTATTTCCAACGCAAGCCCGACTGGCTCATTCGCCCCTTGAACATCGAAAAAACCCGGAAAATGGCCGAGGAGATGGAGGCCCAAGCCCAGGGCTTTTATCTCGCCGCGGTCGAGCAATGCACCGATGCCGACACGCGAAAGCTGCTTGGGGATTTGGCCGAGGCCGAGGCTAACCACGCCTCGCTGGCCCATAAACTTGGGCTAAAACACGTGCCCGAGACCGTCGCCGAGATGGAGGCCGCCAAGGAGCATCGTCAGTTTATCCTGACATTCGTGCAGCCGGGTCTTGCCGGATTGATGGATGGCTCGGTCTCGACACTTGCGCCGATTTTCGCGGCGGCGTTTGCCACCGGCGACACATGGCAGACGTTTCTGGTGGGGCTTTCGGCCTCAATCGGCGCGGGAATTTCCATGGGTTTCACCGAGGTTGCCTCTGATGATGGCAAGCTTTCAGGACGAGGCTCGCCGATTAAGCGCGGGTTTGCTGCGGGCATCATGACCACGCTTGGCGGGCTTGGCCACGCCTTACCCTACCTGATCACCGATTTTTGGCAGGCAACTTCGATTGCCATCGTTGTCGTGTTTATCGAGCTTTGGCTGATCACCTGGATACAACATAAATATATGGAGACCCCGTGGCTGCGTGCCTCTTTCCAAGTTGCGCTCGGCGGCGCGTTGGTGTTCGCCGCCGGGGTGTTGATCGGTAATGCTTAGCGCAGCACCCGAGTATATTTGGTGCCAGCAAGCGTTGCGCCGACAATCAGGCCTGCGCGACCAAAGATCACCGCCACAACGGGCGAGCGCAATTGCGTGGTGTCAACGCTGACATTATCGCCCTGATCCTTGAACACATATTCCGCATCTGCCCCGATCTGCCAGCCACCAGAGGCACGAAAATCGGCCAGGGATTTCTGGTTCATGAAAAATAGCGTGTGGGCAAATTGCTGCAAGCCAAGCTGAAAGCCATAACTGCCTTGCGCGACCGTATAGTAATCAACAGGCGCGCCGCCGATCAGCAGAGTTCCCTCGCCATAAGCACCGCCAAATCCGAAACCGGCCTTGGTAATCGTCGGCATCACCAACATGCCTGCCGCCCGATCCGCCAGATCGCGCGAGCCGGGGATCTCGTTATACATTTGCTTTAGCGCCAACTCGACTCGGTAATCAATCCGCGCGCCCCGGCTGTTGCCAATTCCATTGCTACAAGCGGCCAATGTGCTGCCTGCACCAACCAAAAACGTGCGGCGGGTCCATTTGTTCATGAGAGTATCCTCGAAATCTGCTCTGTCTATCTGCTCTATCTCGGTCTTAATTGCCGGATCACCACCAAGTATAGTGGATCAAACCGGCAAAGTCACGCGGTGCAATCGCGGTTTTCGCTCAAAATTCGGCGGGTCTCTGCCGATGCTCGCTTGATCAGCTCGCAATCATCTCTGCGCCAAAATCAACTCGGCGGCCAGCGGGGCGAAATAGGTCAGAATGCCGTCGCAGCCCGCGCGCTTAAAGGCCAGAAGGCTCTCCATCACCGACTGGTTGCGATCAAGCCAGCCGTTTTCATGGGCGGCGGACAGCATCGCATACTCGCCCGACACCTGATAGGCATAGGTCGGCACCCCGAACTCGGCCTTCACCCGCTGGCAGATGTCAAGGTAAGGCATCCCCGGTTTGATCATCACCATATCCGCCCCTTCAGAGATATCGCGCGCGACCTCCCGCAAGGCTTCGTCGCTGTTGGCATTGTCCATCTGATAGGTTTTCTTGTCGCCCGAGAGCGCGCCGACCGAGCCGACCGCATCGCGAAACGGGCCGTAAAACGCCGAGGCATATTTGGCGGAATAGGACATGATCGCGGTTGACTGAAACTCGTTTGCCTCCAGCGCATGACGGATAAAACCGATCCGCCCGTCCATCATATCAGACGGGCCAAGGATATCGGCGCCATTTTCCGCCTGCACCAGTGCTTGGCGTTCCAGCGCGATTAGCGTCTCGTCATTTTGCACGATGCCGTTGACAACCAAGCCATCATGACCCTCGGAGTTATAAGGGTCCAGCGCCACATCCAGCATGATCGCCATCTCGGGCACTTCGGCCTTGATGGCGCGGGTGGCGCGGTTGACGAGATTGTCGTGGTTCCACGCCTCAACACAGTCATGGGTTTTATGTGCAGGATCGGTGTAGGGAAACAGCGCCATCACGCCAATGCCCAGATGCGCCGCGCGTTCTGCTGCGCGCACCGCATGGTCAACGCTGATCCGGTTGACCCCCGGCATAGAGTCCACAGGCTCGCTCACATCATCGCCCTCGCGGATGAATACCGGCCAAATCAGGTCCGATACCGACAGCGCATTTTCCCGAACAAGAGAACGCAAAGCCGGTGTTCGGCGCAGTCGACGCGAGCGGGCTTGTGGAAAATGTGCGATTGTGGGGCGCATAAACTTGTCCTTTGTGAATTTCCGGTTTACTTGGCATGGCGCAGAGCAGAATAACAAGGGATTAGCGCGGCTCGCAGGCATTTTCTGCATCCCAAGCTCGCCCGAGGCGAAACAAAACTAAAAGGGGCTCCCCTTGGACTGGTATACAAGCGTTCTTGAAATCATCGACACGCGATCCTTCACCTCGGTCTGGTACTGGATCGTCGTCGCGGTCACATGGTCGACCACCGCGCATTGGACGCTGGGTGTGCCGTTTGACGCTGTGACGCGCGCGCGCCGTGCTGAGAGCGGCCCCGCGCAGGATGATCTGGAGGCTCTGGTGCGTATCAATGCCAACCGTCTGGTGCATATTTTCGATGTGTCCGGCGCGTGGCTGGTGGCGTTTGGGTTCTTTGTGTTGTCAGGTTTGGCCCTGCTCGGATTTTGGTACAGGGTCGAGATTGCGCAGGCGGTATTTTTGCTGATCGCCCCTTTGTCGCTGGTCGCAGCTCTGTCGGTTAGGGCCGCGCGTAATTTCAAAGTCGGAGGTATGACGGGCCATTTGCTGCGCTCACGTCTGGCCCGCCAGCGGTTTTTCAATCAGGTGATCGGCCTTGTTTCGATCTTTATCACGGCTTTCTGGGGCATGTGGCATAACCTCAGCGCGACCGTTCTGTAGGGTTCCATGGCTATGACGTCTGGGCCGCACCCAACCCAAATAACCGTCGGCGGAGCGCCTGAAGGCTATGATGCGCGCCTGTTGGCCGAGCTTGTTGATGCCCAGAACGGACCGGTCGTACATATCGCGCGCGACGATAAACGGCTTGACGAGATCAGAAACTCGCTGCGGTTTTTTGCGCCCTCCCTGCCGGTGTTTGTGTTTCCCGCGTGGGATTGTCTGCCATATGACCGGATTTCCCCCAACAGCGATGTTTCCGCGGCGCGCATGGCGACGCTGGCCATGTTGGCGCAAGGGTTTAAAAAACCGTTCCTGTTGTTAACCACGGTTAACGCCGCGACCCAGCGGGTGCCGGCGCGCACGCTGATGCAAAGTTCGAGCTTTGTGGCCACCGTCGGCAAGCAGATCGACGAGCGCGCTTTGCGGCAGTTTTTGGTTCGCATGGGCTTTAATCAGGCGCCAACCGTGATGGAGCCGGGGGATTACGCCATTCGCGGCGGCCTGATCGATTTGTTTCCGCCGGGAGAAAGCGCGCCGGTTTGATCCCGAGAGCCAGCGCACGATTGAAAAGCTTGATCGCGTCGAGCTTGCGCCCGTTTCCGAGGTCATTCTTGACGACAGCTCGATCCTGCGGTTTCGCCAGAATTATCGCCACGAGTTTGGCGCGGCTGGCACCGATGACCCGTTATACGAGGCGGTCAGCGCCGGGCGAAAGCATCAGGGGATCGAGCATTGGGCCCCCTATTTTCACGAGCAAATGGAGACCCTGTTTGACTATGTGCCGGGCGCGACCGTGTGTCTGGACGATCACGCAACCGAGGTGCGGCTGGAAAGATGGGACAGTATCCGCGACCAATACGAGAACCGCATGGACGCGCTCAACAGCAAGGCGCGGCTTGATACGGTCTATAAACCATGCCCGCCCGAGCTGCTTTATCTGGATGAGGCGGCGTTTGACGCGGCCCTCGCGCAACATAACACCCGCCAATATGTGGCCTTGCCGCAGGGCTTGGGGCCGGGGGTAATCGATGCTGGCGGGCGTATCGGGCGCAGTTTTGAGCCAGAGCGTCAGGCGGAAAATACCAGTCTTTTCGGTGCCTTAGCGGACCATATTAATGCACGACAACACGAAGATCATGTGGTCGTCGCCTCGTATTCCCAAGGGGCGCGCGAGCGTTTGCAGCATCTGCTTGAGGATGGCGGCGCGACCTCTGCCAGCAATATCGGCAATTTTCAGGATGTGCCGGACGGCAAAGGCGGTCTTTATCTGGTGGTCTGGCCACTTGAACACGGCTTTCAAGCGCCCGGCCTGACGGTCATTTCCGAGCAGGACGTTTTGGGAGACCGTCTGATCCGCGCCCCCAAACGAAAACGCCGCGCCGAGAATTTTCTGACCGAGGCCACCAGCCTGTCGCCCGGCGATCTGATCGTGCATGTGGACCACGGGATTGGCCGCTATAACGGGCTGGAAACCATCACCGCGGCGGGCGCTCCACATGAATGTATAGCGCTTGAATATGCGGGTGGGGACCGGCTTTATCTGCCGGTGGAAAACATCGAGCTTTTGTCGCGCTATGGCCATGAAGAGGGCCTGCTCGACCGGCTTGGCAGTGGCGCGTGGCAGGCCAAAAAGGCTAAACTCAAAGAGCGTATTCGCGAGATGGCCGAGCGCTTGATCCGGGTTGCCGCCGAGCGCGCCTTGCGCTCCGCCCCGGTGATGGAAGTGGCGGAACACGAGTTTGACCGCTTCTGCGCGCGCTTTCCCTATACCGAAACCGAGGACCAGCTTCACGCCATCGAGGATGTTCTAAGCGACATCGCCGCCGGTCGCCCGATGGATCGGCTGATTTGCGGCGATGTGGGGTTTGGCAAAACCGAGGTCGCCCTGCGCGCCGCTTTCGTGGCGGCCATGAGCGGCAAACAAGTGGCGGTGATCGCACCCACGACTTTGCTCGCGCGCCAGCACTTCAAGTCGTTTGAAGAACGGTTTCGTGGCCTGCCGATCACGGTCAGGCCGCTCTCGCGCTTTGTGTCGACCAAAGACGCGAGCGAGACCCGCGAAGGCTTGGCCAAAGGTTCGGTCGATATCGTCATCGGCACCCATGCGGTTCTGGCCAAACAGCTCAAATTCTTTGATCTTGGCCTGATCGTGATTGATGAAGAGCAGAAATTCGGGGTCACCCATAAGGAACGCCTCAAGCAACTGCGCTCCGACGTTCATGTGCTGACCCTGACCGCGACGCCGATCCCGCGCACGCTGCAATTGTCGCTGTCCGGCGTGCGTGATCTGAGCATCATCGGCACACCGCCCGTGGATCGTCTGGCGATTCGCACCTATGTCAGCGCTTTTGACAGCGTGACCATTCGCGAGGCCCTGCTGCGCGAGCATTATCGCGGCGGGCAGTCGTTTTATGTGGTGCCGCGCATCGCCGATATTGGCCAGATCGAGGAGTTTCTCACCGATCATGTGCCCGAAGTCTCGTTTGTTATCGCCCATGGGCAGATGGCGGCAGGCGAGCTTGATGATCGCATGAACGCGTTTTACGACGGTAAATATGACGTGCTGCTGGCCACCACCATTGTTGAAAGCGGCCTTGATATTCCCACCGCCAACACCATGATCATTCACCGCGCTGACATGTTTGGCCTCGCGCAGCTTTACCAGATCAGGGGCAGGGTGGGGCGCTCTAAAACCCGCGCTTACGCCTATTTAACCACCAAACCGCGCCTGCGTCTGACGCGAACGGCCGAGAAACGGCTGCGGGTGCTTGGCTCGCTTGACAGTCTGGGGGCGGGTTTTACGCTGGCCTCGCAGGATCTGGATATTCGCGGCGCTGGCAACATTCTTGGCGATGCGCAATCGGGTCAGGTGCGCGAGGTCGGCTATGAGCTTTATCAATCCATGCTGGAAGAGGCGATTGCCAAGATGAAAGCCGGCGAGATGGAGGGGTTGTCAGAGGCTGACGACACATGGGCCCCGCAGATCAATCTCGGCGTGCCGGTACTGATCCCGCAAGATTACGTGCCCGATCTTGACGTGCGCCTCGGGCTTTATCGCCGCCTGTCGGGCTTGCATCAAAAGGTAGAGCTGGAGGGGTTTGCCGCTGAGATGATCGACCGATTTGGTAAATTACCCAAAGAAGTCAACATGTTGTTGAACATAGTTCGTGTAAAATCCATGTGCAAACGCGCAGGAATTTCGCGGCTTGATGGCGGGCCAAAAGGGGCAACAATCCAGTTTCACAACGATAAATTCGCCAATCCGGCAGGGCTGGTGACCTTTCTGGCCGACCAGCGCGGCTTGGCCAAAGTGCGCGAAAACAAGATCGTAGTGCGGCGCGACTGGGCGCGCACAAGCGACAAGGTCAAAGGCGCGTTCGCAATCGCCCGCGATCTGGCGCAATTGGCCAAGGCGGGGGCTACGAAATAGACAAAAGATTGATCGCGAGCTTCAAAATGCCGCTGGTCTAGAATATCTGGCTCTAGTAGACAGAATTCAAACCTTTCGACACCGAGGACCACATGGCGAAGATCACCTATATTGAGCATAATGGCAAAGAGCATACGGTTGACGTCCCGAGCGGGCTGACCGTGATGGAGGGCGCGCGCGACAATAACGTGCCGGGGATCGAGGCCGATTGCGGTGGAGCTTGCGCCTGCTCGACCTGCCACGTTTATGTGGATGAGGCCTGGGTCGATAAGCTGCCGCAAAAAGATGCCATGGAAGAGGACATGCTTGATTTCGCGTGGGAGCCGGATATGGTCAAGTCTCGCCTGACTTGCCAAATCAAAGTAACCGACGAGATGGACGGATTGATCGTCAGAATGCCGGAAAAGCAAATTTGAAAAAACTCATCGCCCTGCTGCTCGCGTTGATCGCCGCCCCTGCTGCGGCCGATATCGTGTCGGCCAAGTATGGCGAGCCGACCACGCGCTATGACCACGGTATTTTGGGCGATGCGATTGAATATGGCGCGCTGAAATTGCGGTTGGACAACGGCGATCCCATCCTGATCCGACTGCCCAAAAGCCGGGTGTTTGAAGACCTCGCGCCTCGCCTTGCCGATGTTGACGGGGACGGAAATTTCGAGGTTATCGTGATTGAAACCTCGGTCACGCTCGGCGCGCAACTGGCCATTTACGACGAGACCGGCAAGATCGCGTCGACGCCGTTTCTGGGCCGAAACTATCGCTGGCTCGCACCGATTGGCGCGGTTGATCTGGATGGCGACGGGCTGATCGAGATCGCCTATATCGAAAAACCGCATCTGACTAAAGAGTTAAAGGTATGGCGCTTTAAAGACGGAGCGCTTGAGTTTGTCGCCGCTCTGGGCAATCTGACCAATCACAGTATCGGGCAGGATTTCATCTCTGGCGGCATCAGGAATTGCGGTGATGGCCCGGAAATCATCACCGCCGACGCGAGCTGGCAAAAGGTGATGGCGACGCGTTTGCAGGGCGGCAAGCTGACCACTCGCTCGCTCGGCCCTCTTGACGATCTCGCTCGCATGAAATCCGCCCTTGCGTGCAAGCTTTAGGTTGAACCTATAAGGCTCGCCAGCCGATATCGTGGCGGTAAACCCCCTCGGGCCAGTCGATTTTAGCGACCATTTTATAGGCCATTTCTCGCGCCTGTGCCAATGATTGGCCACGCGCGGTGACGTTCAAAACCCGCCCCCCATTAGCCACCAGACGACCAGCATCAAGTGCGGTTCCCGCATGGAAAACCATCTCTTTGCTAGAGGTTGCCAGCCCGTCCAGCCCACGAATTTCGTGGCCTTTCTGGTAAGCGCCGGGATATCCCTCGCTGGCCATGACCACCGAAATTGCGTGATCGTCGGCCCAAGAGACCCGCGC
>JAADIJ010000173.1:23488-42533 GCA_013151335.1 Alphaproteobacteria bacterium
AAGCCGATCCTCGGCACAAGCCAGCAATAAATCAAGGATTTGCGCGCCCAGTCGCATCATCAAAACCTGACATTCCGGGTCGCCAAAACGCACGTTATACTCAACCAGCCGGGCCTTTTTGTCCTTGATCATCAGCCCGGCATAAAGCACGCCCTGAAACGGCGCACCCCGCCGCGCCATCTCGGCCAATGTGGGCCGGATGATCTCGGACATGACCGCGCGCTCAATCTCGGGCGTCAAAACCGGCGCGGGAGAATAGGCCCCCATGCCGCCGGTATTGGGACCAAGATCGCCATCAAGGGCGCGTTTGTGATCCTGCGCGCTGCCAATCGCCAGACAAGAAAGCCCGTGGCAGAGCACGAACAGGGAGGCCTCCTCGCCCTCCATGAACTCCTCTATCACGACCTCGGCGCCCGCATCGCCGAATTTGCCGCTGAACATTTCGCTAACCGCGCCAAGCGCTTGGGGCAGGGTTTCGGCGACCACCACGCCTTTGCCTGCCGCCAGCCCGTCGGCTTTGATAACGATCGGCGCGCCGGTTTGGCGCACATAATCCAGTGCTGCTTGCTGCTCGCAAAAGGATTTTGCCGCCGCCGTCGGTGCGTCGCAGCTTTGGCAAATCTCTTTGGTGAAGGATTTGGAGGTCTCCAGACGCGCACCGTCTGCCGAAGGTCCAAAGGTTAAAAATCCGGCGGCGCGCAATTTGTCAGCGATGCCTGCCGCCAACGGAGCTTCCGGCCCGATGACGATAAATTCGACCGCGTGCTCGACGCAGAATTCACCGATATCGGTGGCGCTCAGCATGTCCAAATCCGCGCAATCGGCGATTTTCTCGATGCCCGCATTGCCCGGCGCCACGAATAAGCTGTCGCATTTCGGGTTTTGCTTGATCGCCCAGGCCAGCGCATGTTCGCGCCCGCCGCTTCCTAAGATGAGAATATTCATTTGCCCCCGCTTGGCCTTGGCTTTGAGGCGTTCTAAGGTGGCAAAAGAAAAGACGCAAGCGAGGCAACATGTCTGATTTAATTGATGACCCCGAACCGGGTCTGAACGCGCCCGAGTTTTCGGTGTCCGAGCTTTCCGGCGTGGTCAAGCGCATGATCGAGGGCGAGTTTTCCCATGTGCGCGTCAAGGGCGAGATTGGGCGGGTGTCGCGACCGGCATCGGGCCATATCTACCTTGATCTCAAGGATAATCGCGCCGTGCTGGCCGGGGTGATCTGGAAAGGCGTCGCCGCCCATCTCAGCACCCAGCCCGAGGAGGGGATGGAGGTGGTCGCGACCGGTCGTCTGACCACTTTTCCGGGGCAATCGCGCTATCAGATGGTGATCGAAAACATCGCTCCCGCCGGTGTTGGCGCGCTGATGGCGATGTTGGAAAAGCGCAAGAAAGTGCTGGCTGCCGAGGGGCTGTTTGACGAGACCCGAAAGCGGGCGATCCCCTATCTGCCTGATGTTATCGGCGTTATCACCTCGCCAAGTGGCGCGGTTATTCGCGATATTTTGCACCGTTTGCGCGACCGTTTCCCGCGCAAAGTGTTGATCTGGCCGGTGACGGTGCAGGGGCCAAAATCGGCCACCGAAGTTGCCGCCGCAATTGACGGGTTCAACCGGCTTGAGGTGGGCGCCACCATTCCCCGCCCGGATTTGCTGATCGTTGCCAGAGGCGGCGGTTCTATCGAGGATCTCTGGGGATTTAACGAAGAGTTGGTGGTTCGCGCGGCCGCGGCCAGTGAAATCGCGCTGATTTCGGCGGTTGGTCACGAGACCGATACGACGCTGATCGACTATGTCTCCGATCAACGCGCCCCAACCCCAAGTGCAGCGGCAGAGTTGGCGGTGCCGGTTCTCGCCGATCTTTTGGCCCATCTGGCAAAGCTGGAGGAGCGGCGAATAAGAGCCATGTCCGCAGCGCTGCAAGCGCGCCGTCAACGGGTTCGCGATCTTGCTCGTGGACTGCCGCAACCGGGCGAGCTGGTGGCACTGCAATCACAGCGACTGGACCATTTGGCGGATCGTTTGCCTAAAAGCCTGCGCAGTGCGACCGAGATAAAACGGGTACGGTTGCTCAAAGCCTCAGTAGCATTGCGCCCGCAAGTATTGAAGCAGTCGATTGTGCAGAAAAGATCGTATTTAGAACGTCTTACAACGAGTTTCTCACAAGTTGCGCGAAGTGGAACAGAACGTCAACGGGCGCGTTTGGATGGGTTGGAGCGCATGCGTCTTACCCTTGGCTATCAACAAACGCTGACCCGAGGCTATGCGGTTATTCGCGACCTGTCTGGGAGTGTGATCACAAAAAGTAAACCGGCCTCTGCGGCCAAGGGTTTGGAGATCGAGTTTCAGGATGGCCGCGTAAAAATTGACCCGGTCCAGAAGGGTGCGACTGCTAAGAAACCTGTGAGCGCAGGCAAATCCACCGAACAAGGCAGCTTGTTTTGAGAAGTATCACTCGAGTTGGTTCTGGCCTTTGGGATTTGTCAGCATAAGGCCAAAAGCCCCGCCGTAAAACAGCAAAGCCCCGCCCAGCAGCGGCAGCAGACCGCCGTTAAACGCAAGCCCGATGGGAATGGCCAGCAAAACCCCGAACATGGTACTGACCGCGCCGATGATCGCTGACGCCATACCGGCAATATGCCCCATCGGCTCCATCGCCAGCGCGTTGAGATTGCCAATGGTCAGTCCCGGAACGAAAAACGCGATAACCGACCACAGCAGGAAGATCGGGAAATATGTGTCAGGCGATGCTCCGCTAAGATAGAGGTAGCTTGTAAAACCAAGTGTGATCACAAACATGACCCCCAATGCAATAGTCGCCATCGGACGCATACCAAACCGCAGCACCAGCGTTGCGTTTAAAATACCTGCACCTCCAGAAAGTGTTGCGATTCCAGCGAAGTAGAAGGGGAAGTTAAGGCCAGAATCAAAGATATCAACGAATACTTGTTGGGCCGAGCTTATGTAGGCGAACAAGGCGCCAAAGATCAATGAGAGCGCGATTGTGTAGGTCACGACCACCCTTGATGTTGCCACTTCCCTGATTGCGGCACCGTAAGTGGTCAAGCGAAACGGGCGGCGTTTTTCAACCGGATGCGTCTCTGGCTGGCGAAGTCCCATCCAGCTCAGCCCGAGCAAGGCGAACAGGATGAAGGCGACGAAAATGCTGCGCCAGCCAAATGTAGCGGTCAAAGTCTGGCCAACGAGCGGGGCTACGGCAGGCACGAGGACAAATAACGTCATCGCAAACGACATCACACGCGCCATCATGCGGCCTGAATATTGATCACGCACCATGGCGATGGTGACCGTACGCGGGGCTGACACGCCGAGCCCCTGAATAAATCGTGCGATCAGCAGCATGGTCAGAGACCCCGCAAAAATCGCCATCACATTTGCGGCGACATAGAGCAAAAGCCCGCCCAAAATCACCGGCTTGCGCCCAAGTGAATCCGACATCGGGCCGGTGACAAGTTGACCAATGCCGGTGCCGAGCAGAAAAATTGTGATCACAAGCTGGGCGCGGTTTACGTCACCAAGGCCCAAATCCTGCGCGATACGCGGAAACGCTGGCAACATCGCATCCGAGCCAAACGCAATCATCGCAAACATGACCGCGATAAGGGCGATAAATTCGGCGAAGGGCAGAGGGGGCTTGGTCACGCAGATTTCTGCCCGTCACGGGCGGAGATTTCGTCGATAACCTTCAGCCACATCTCGGCAGATTGCGCCCCTTGGACCACATAGTGATTGTCAACGATGAAGCAGGGAACGCCGCGCACGCCTTTTTCGCGCGCGTTCTTATCGCGTTTGCGAATGTCGTCGCGGTCGATATCCTGAGCCAGCAATTCACCGATTTTCTCGCGCTCAAGGCCCGCCGATGCGGCAATATACGTCAACACCTGATGATCGGAGATATCTTGGCCCTCTTCAAAATAGGCGGTGAAAAGTTTGGAGACCACCTCGGTCTGCACCCCTTCAAGCCCGGCCCAATGGATCAGCCGATGCGCGTCCAGGGTGTTAGGCGTGCGCATGATTTTCTCGAAATTGACGGTGACACCAACCTCTTCGGCCGCCTCGGCAATTTGCGAATAAACGCTGATTGCGCCCTCTTTGCCGCCAAACTTGACCTCCAGATATTCGCGCCGATCCATCCCCTCGGGCGGCATCTCGGGGTTAAGTTGAAACGGATGCCACTCGATTTCAAAACTATGCTCCGGGCGCTTGGCAAGTGCGCGCTCGAGCTTGGCCTTGCCAATCGCACACCACGGGCAAATCGGGTCCGAGATAATATCCAGCTTGGTCATGTCATGTCCTTGAACAGGCGCGCTAATTCCCTGCGCCGCAATTTTCCGTTGGTTCCGGTTGGCAGGCTGTCCAGTCGGCGAAATACCCGAGGGCATTTGTACCGCGCCAAACGGCCGCTGCAAAAGCGTGCCAACTCGTCTGGCGCCAACTCTATGCCCGATTGGTAGAAAGCTGCAATCACGAATGTATCAGCTTTGATCTCGACTGCCGCGCAGGCCGATTGGATGATGTCGGGGTGGGTGTTGAGCACGGTTTCGACCTCGATCGGTGACACGCGATAGCCGCCCGCATTCATCATGTCGTGGTTGCGACCAAGATAGGTGATCCAGCCGCTCGCCTCCATCGAAACTGTGTCGCCGGTTAAAAACCACCGATCATCGGGGCGAGATTTACCGACGGGTTTTTGCCCCAGATAGCCCAGCATCAGGCCCGGATCGGATTTGCTGACG
Organism: Alphaproteobacteria bacterium; assembly: GCA_013151335.1. Lineage (GTDB taxonomy): Bacteria > Pseudomonadota > Alphaproteobacteria > Rhodobacterales > Rhodobacteraceae > UBA5972. The sequence goes on from JAADIJ010000173.1 coordinate 28,242, forward strand.
GCGAGGGTGCCGGGCTTGCCAAACGGCACCGGATGCCGGGTTTCGGGGTCGAGAACGGCGATGCTGCGACCCGATTGCGGGCGACCCAAATGCGCGCCTGTCGCCGGATGCTCAGGGGAGGCGGAGATAAAAGTTGAAAGCTCGGTCATGCCGAAAGCCTCGTGGATCAGGCGGTTGGATCGGGCCTCCCACTCTTGCCTGATTTTCCCTCCGAGCTTTTCTCCAGCCGAAAGACAATGGCGCAAGCGCGGAAACTCAAGCGGCATTTTCAGCTTTAATATCTGCCTGTAAACCCCCGGAACTGCTGCGAAAATGCTGACATCTCGGGTTTTGATAGCCTGGGCCAGAGCTGCGCGATCAAGGTCTGGCGCGGCCACCAGCGAGGTCGCGCCAATCGCCCAAGGATCGCATAATCCGGTGCCAAGCGTGTAGGTCCAGTTAAATGCGCCAGCGTGCAGCAGACGATCTTGCGGCGTCAGGCCCATCCAGTCTTGCCACATCATGCGCCGCGCCCAAATCGCGCGATGGGCATGGCAAACCGCGTGGGGTCTGCCCGAGTTTCCCGACGTATAAACGATGTAGGCCATCTGGCTGGGATCGCCCATGACCACTTTGCCAAAGCTATGCTCGGCGGCGCTTTTTATCTGTGGTGCCAGCATCATCGGGCAGGGAGGAGCCTTGGGCGGAGCGACCCCGTCACCCACGCAGATAAGCGAAGGCTGAACCTCGGCAATCATCGCCGCAACCTCGGGTTCGGTCAGCTCACTTGAGGTTGGAACTGGCACCAACCCTGCCCAAATCGCCGCCAGAAACAGAATGGGAAAGCGGATATCATTGCCAAGTCGCAGCATGATCCGCGATTGCGGCGGCAAACCCATCGCCTGAAGCGCGCCTGCGGTTGCGCGAACGGCGCTCCAAAGCTCGTCATAGCTCCAGGTTTCAACGCCGTGTTGGGACAGGATTTCAATCGCGATTTTGTCAGGATTGGCCAGACCTGCGGCCATAATATAGGCGGCCATGTTGAAAGGAGTGGGGCAGGCGGGCGCGGGGCCGGTATCAAACAGGGACAGGTTGCTCATGTGATTTGCTACCTCGCCAAATGCGCGCTCGCAAGACAGCAATTAGCGTAGGGTGTAACAGGTGTTGCACACAAAAAAACGCCCTCACAAGGAGGGCGTTAAGTTATTGAGGCAGGTTTCATACAGGCAAGAAACCTATCGAGCAGTGAGTGTGTTATACAAAACATCCGGGGACTCGCCAAGTTAAATTTGAAATTTTCATGGCAGTTCAGTAGGCTAGGGCGAATATCCCCGCAGACTGGACAGGATTGTTGCGCAGATGACACGACTCCCCTTTAACCGAATTTTTCGTGCCCTCGTTTTATTGGCAATAATTGCCGTCCCACGGTTTGCCCTCGCCGCCCCCAAACATGGCATAGCTATGTATGGAGACCCGGCTCTACCACCTGATTTTGTGTCTCTACCCTACGCAAACCCCAATGCGCCCAAGGGGGGACGAATCGTTTTTGGCGAGCGTGGCGGCTTTGATTCGTTCAATCCCTATATTCGCAAGGGCCGCGCCCCGTGGGGGGTGCGCGTGCATGTTTACGAGACCCTAATGGGGCGAAATTGGGACGAGCCATTCTCTTTATACGGGCTTTTGGCCGAATCAATAGAGACCGGACCGAATCGCAAATGGGTCGAATTTACGCTGCGCAAAGAGGCGCGCTTTTCCGATGGCTCGCCGGTCACGGTCGAGGACGTGATTTGGTCGTTTCAGACGTTGGCCGAAAAAGGGGTGCCGCGCTATGCCAACTCGTGGCGGAAAATCGCAAAAACCGAGCAAACCGGCCCACGCTCGGTTCGCTTTACCTTCAATCAGGTCGACCGCGAGCTGCCCTTGATCCTTGGTTTGCGTCCGGTGATGAAGAAATCAAGTTGGAACGGGCGCGAGTTCTCCGACAGCTCACTTGATCTGCCCATCGGCAGCGGGCCGTATGTGGTCGGCGATTTTGAGGCCAACCGCTTTGTCAGTTTTCGTCGCAACCCCGACTATTGGGGCCGAAATCTGCCCTATAATAAAGGTCTGAATAATCTTGACGAGATCAGATACGAGTATTTCAACGACAGCTCGGTGATTTTTCAGGCCTTCACGGCGGGCGAGCTTTCAGTTTACCGCGAGAACAATGCCCAGAAATGGGAGGATCAGTATAATTTCTCCGCCGTCACCAGTGGCGAGGTGGTCAAGTCGATCATTCCAAATGGTCGCCCGTCGGGGATGCGCGGTTTCGTGTTCAACACGCGGCGCGAAATTTTCAAGGATTGGCGGGTGCGCGACGCCTTGATCAACGCGTTTAATTTCGAGTTTATCAATCAGGTGATCAACAAGGGGCGCTCTCCGCGTGCGACCAGCTATTTTTCCAACTCCAGTTTGGGCATGGTGCCGGGGGCGGCCACGGGCAAGGTTCGCGCGTTCCTTACGCCGTTTACCGACAGCCTGCTGCCGGGCGCGCTTGAGGGCTATGAGTTGCCAAACTCAAACGGCGATCAGCGCAATCGCAAGAATTTGCGCACCGCCGCCAAAGAGCTGGAGGCCGCCGGTTGGATCGTGTCGCCGGACGGGGTTTTGCGCAACAGCGCGGGCCAGCCGTTTGAGTTTGAGATCATGCTGCGCTCGGCCTCCAACGAGGCGGTTGCCAATCTTTACGCCGTCGCGCTCAAGCGTCTGGGGATTTCTGTCACGCTCAAGGTGATTGACAATGCCCAGCATAAACAACGCCGCGATGCTTATGATTTTGACATGATGTTCAATGTCTGGAGCCTGTCTTTATCGCCCGGAAACGAGCAAAACCTTTATTGGGGCTCGGGTGGGGTGACACAGCAAAAAACCCGCAATTTCATGGGGATGAACGCGCCAGCGGCTGATGCGATGATCGAAAAAATCCTCACCTCCAAGAGCAAAGACGATTTTGTCGCCGCCACACGCGCGCTTGACCGCGTGCTGATCTCGGGGCGCTATGTGATCCCGGTCTGGTATAATAATGTCAGCCGTCTGGCCCATAAACGTCAGTTGCACTATCCCAAAAAGCTGCCGGTTTATGGCGATTGGCTGGGATTTCTGCCCGAGGTTTGGTGGTGGCAGGAATAAACTTAGAACGTCAGTAATCTTGCGGCGATGACCCACATGATGACCCCGACCAGCGCGTCAAAGATGCGCCACGCGCGCGGAGTTTGCATGATCGGCGACAAAAACCGTGCGCCGTAGCCAAGCGAAAAGAAGAACACGAACGAGGCCAGCACGGCCCCTGCGCCAAAGGCGATTTTCTCGGGGATCTGGCCGTATTGGGTCGAGACCGCGCCGATCAGACCGAGCGTGTCCAGATAAACATGCGGGTTGAGCCAGGTGAGCGCGAGGCCGAGCAGCAGTGTTTTCCAAAGGCCGTCCTGACGCTCAAAGTTTGAGCCTGAGCTTGTGCCTCGAAATGCCGACCAGAACCGCAACCCGCCGTAAACCAGCAAAAACCCGGCTCCTGCCAGCGCCATAATTGTTGGCAGTTGCGGATTGAGCGTGACCAGCCAGCCAAATCCGGCAACCCCGAGCGAGACTAAAATCGCGTCCGACACCGCGCAAAGCAGGCAAAGCGCGAAAACATGTCGACGTACCAAGCCTTGGCGCAACACAAACGCATTTTGCGCACCAATCGCCAGAATTAGCGAAAATCCGGTGAAAAATCCGGTCAGGATTGCCGAGATCATGCGTCGGGTTTAGCCACCGCGTCGACCTTGGCCTGCATTTCCGCCTTTGTTGGCGGGCTGACAAGACCTGCGGAGATCACCAGCTTGGCGGCGGTTTCCACGTCCATATCAAGGATGATGACATCCTCCGCTGGCAAAAACAGCAAAAAGCCCGATGTGGGGTTTGGCGTGGTGGGCAGGAAAATGCTGAGATAGGGTTTGTCGCCGGGCAAGCGCTCCAACGCTTCGCCTTTGGTTTGGGTGGCGACGAACGCCACTGCCCAGATGCCTTTGCGCGGATATTCCACCAGACAGGCTTTTTCAAACGAGCTGTTGGACTGGCTCAAAACCGTCTCGGCGATTTGCTTCAGACCGTTATAGATCGAGCGTACAATTGGCATTCTGTCGACCAGACGCTCGGCCGAACCAAGGATCGCGCGCCCGAAAAAGCCCTTGGCCAGCGCGCCGATAAATACTGTGAAGATCAGGAAGATGACCAGACCATAGCCCTTGATGTCGATGCCAAGATAGGGCTTTGGCTGATAGCGTTCCGGCACCAAGGGCAGCACCCAGCCGTCGATTACGCCGATGAACCACCACATCAAAAAGCCGGTCAGAAATACCGGCGCGACCACCACCAGACCGGTCAGGAAATTGGCCCTGAGCGAGGATAGAAAAGTCGCGCGGCGCACCTCGCGCTTTTGTTGTCTGATCTTTTTACGACTGCTCGCCATCACTGTTTCCTGTACTCAAAAAACTGCACCCAAAGTTCAACACGCGCGCAGGAGCGACCCCGCTCGTCGCGCATGTCCCCCCTCTAAATCTTTTTCAACTCAAGGGCAATCTCGGCGGCGAGCCGCGCGTTATTTAGCACGAGCGCAATATTGGCCGTGAGGGAGCGCCCCTCGGTCAGCTCAAATATCCGCCCAAGCAGGAACGGCGTCACCTGTTTTTGGCCGATTTTCTGCGCCTTAGCCTCACTTAGCGCGCGTTCAATCACCGGCGAGATGATCTCAAGCGGGATTTCGTCACCAAGCGGGATTGGATTGGCCACCAGTTGCCCGCCCGAAAGGCCAAGATCGGCGCGCAGTTTATGGGCGCGGGCAATCAGCGCTGCACTATCGAGCCGTTGGGGCGAGGGCAGGGTGGACGCGCGCGCCCAAAAGGCCGGAAACGCGTCTTGGCCGACTGTTATAACTGGCACGCCAAGGGTTTCGAGCACTTCAAGCGTCTTTGGCACATCTAAAATCGCCTTGGCTCCGGCGGCGACGACTGTGACCGGGGTTTGTGCCAGCTCGTGCAAATCTGCCGATATATCAAAACTTTCCGATGCCCCGCGATGCACCCCGCCAATGCCGCCGGTCGCGAAAACCGCCACTCCGGCGAGATCGGCGATGATCATGGTGGCGGCAACCGTGGTGGAGCCGGTCGCCCCAACCGTCATGCACAGGGCCAGATCTGCCCGGCTGAGCTTCCACGCGTCGGTACATTTGGCCAGTGCAACCAGCTCGTCTGGCTCCAACCCCGCATGGATCACGCCGTCAAGAACCGCGATGGTCACGGGAATTGCTCCGGCTGCACGGACGCACGCCTCGACCTGCTGCGCGGTTTCAAGGTTTTGCGGATACGGCATCCCGTGGGTGATAATCGTGCTTTCCAGCGCCACCAGCGGCAAATTGTTGGCTTTGGCATCGCGAACTTCGCGGCTGAGGGTCAGGGGAATGGTCATAAAGGCGTCTCGCTTGATATATAGTCGGCGGTGAAGTGCAATGCGGATGCAAGGGCGGCACGACTGTCGTGACCTTGGCGCTCAGCTGCCATGTGCGAGGCCATAAACACGTCGCCCGCGCCGGTAATTCGGCTAACCGGCACTTGCGGCGGTTGTTGGGTGATCAGCGATGTTCGGCTGGCAACGCAGGCGGCATTTGCGCCGCTTGTGATAATAACTCGCGTCAAACCTCGTTCAAGCAAGGCCCGCGCGGCAGCGTCAGAGGTTTGATGTGCGCCCTCACATAAGGTGTTGGCCTCTTCAAGGTTGAGATAAAGCGTGGCTTTGCCGTGGCCCAAAAACGCCATCAAGCGCGCGGCCTTGCCGGGAGAGGCGGGGGCGATGCGCAAATCCGCCTGATCAAACATGTCCGCTTTAGCATCTCGTGGGTGAGATTACCGTCAAGCGCGACCATGCCCTTCCAAGGTTGGGCGGCGTTGGCGAGGCGTCCGTCAAGCAGCGGCGCAAGTATCTTGTCGCCCGCAGCCTCTAGCGAATGTGCGTCGGCAATCGCCGCGATCAAGCCGTTAGCGCCCTCGACCGCCATATAGCGGTCGGTTGGTAAGGTCGGCGAGATATGCACGAAGTCTGTCACCAAACCCAAGGCCTTGGCCGCACGCAGCAGCTCTTGGCCCTCGGCGTCCTGACCGATTGCGCTCAGCAGAGCCGTGCGCAGGTTCAACCGGTTCAGCGCCATCGCGATATTCATCGCCACTCCGCCGGGTAAACGACTGATGCGACCGGGCACGTCAGAGCCACGCTCCATATGGCTGGAGGCGCGGCCGATGATGTCCCAAAGGACCGAGCCGATACATAAAACGTCGATGTTTTTAACCATGTCAGAGTGTTTACGTTCCGGCTGGCAAGTTGCAAGCCTTACATTGCTGCAATCGGGGCTACAATCGCGATTTGACCCAATGGTCGTGCAACTGATTGGGCTTGCAGTGGGCGGCGTTATCGCCTAAAGCCCAGTCTCATAAATCCACAGGCGGGTCTTGCGGGTGATCGGGGGAGAAATCCCCGGCGCTCCACCGGTTGGGCACATGCTCTTCTCCCGCCCTAGGTTAAAACCGGAAAGGAAAACGACAATGGCTCTTCCTGAGTTCACATTGCGCCAGTTGCTTGAGGCAGGCGTACACTATGGTCACCAGACACATCGCTGGAACCCGCGCATGGATCAATATATCTATGGCGCAAAAAACGGCATCCACATCATGGACCTGACACAAACCGTGCCGCTGCTTGACGCAGCGCTGAATGCGGTGCGTGAAACCGTTGCCAAAGGCGGGCGGATTTTGTTTGTGGCCACTAAACGGCAGGCCCAAAAAGCCATCGCCGATGCAGCCGAACATTCGGCGCAATATTACATGAACCACCGTTGGCTCGGCGGCACGCTGACCAACTGGAACACGGTTTCCAAATCCATCGGTCGGCTTAAATCTTACGACGAGCAATTGGCTGAAGGCAGTGAAGGTCTCACCAAGAAAGAGCTGTTGGGCATGCAACGCGAGCAGACAAAACTGCAGGCGTCGCTTGGTGGTATTCGCGAAATGGGCGGCGTGCCTGACCTGCTGGTCGTCATTGACACCAACAAAGAGGCGCTGGCCGTGGCCGAAGCCAACAAGCTGGGCATTCCGGTTGTTGCCGTGCTCGACAGCAACTCGTCGCCAGCTGGTATCGATTTCCCGATCCCCGGCAATGACGATGCGGCGCGCGCAATCGCGCTTTATTGCGATCTGATTACCCGCGCGGCCCTTGACGGGATGAGCGCGCAGATGGGCTCTGCCGGGGTTGATATCGGCGCGCTGGAAGATGCGCCGGTTGAGGCCGCGATTGTCGAGGAAGCCAAAAGCGAAAAACCTGCGGCCAAAAAAACCAAAGGCGAAAAAGCAAAAAGCGAGACAGCGGCACCTAAAGAGGCCGCACCGGCTGAGGCTCCTAAAGCCGAAGCTTGAATAACGCTTGAATATCAATCTGATCGGGGCCAAAGTTAATCTGCCCCGATCAGGAAGAAACATCACAGCTCCAAGGAGAAACCAGATGGCTATCACAGCTAAATTGGTAAAAGAACTGCGTGACATATCCGGCGCAGGCATGATGGACGCCAAGCGCGCCCTCACCGAAACCGACGGCGAGATGGAGGCAGCGATAGACTGGCTGCGCACCAAAGGCTTGGCCAAAGCGGCCAAAAAATCAGGTCGCACCGCCGCCGAAGGTCTTGTGGGCGTCGCCGCTGCAGACGGCGTTGGCGTGGTGGTTGAGGTTAACTCTGAAACCGACTTTGTCGCTAAGAACGCCGACTTTCAAGGCATGGTCGGCAGCATTGCTAAAGCGGCATTGGGCACGAACGATCTCGATGGCTTGTTAAGTGCGGATGTTGACGGCAAGTCGGTCGCTGAAACCGTGACCGACAAAGTCGCGACCATTGGCGAGAACATGAACGTGCGCCGCATGGCTCGCCTCGAGGGCGAAACGGTCGCCTCTTATGTGCATAACGCGGCTGCTCCCGGCATGGGCGCAATCGGCGTTCTTGTTGCCATGACCGGCACTGACAATGGCATCGGCCACCAGATTGCCATGCATGTGGCGGCGGTGAACCCGGCCTCTTTGTCGTCGGACGATCTTGATCCAGCAACGGTCGAGCGCGAGAAATCCGTGCTGACCGAGCAGGCGCGTGAAAGCGGCAAGCCTGACAATATCATCGAGAACATGATCAAGGGCAGGATGAAGAAGTTCTTTGAGGAAGTGACCCTGCTCAATCAGAAATTCGTGGTCAACCCCGATGTTACGGTCGCGCAAGCCGCCAAAGATGCCGGCGTTGAAATCACCGGGTTTGTTCGCCTTGAAGTTGGCGAAGGCATCGAAAAAGTGGCCGAAGATTTCGCCGCCGAAGTTGCCAAGACCATGGGCGGCTGATGTCGCTTGCGAATTTTGGATAAAAAAAACGGCGCTGACCGAAATCAGCGCCGTTTTTCCGTCTTTACCATCTAACTCTGAAGAGGGAACCTCAAAGCGACAGATCGACCACGCGGCTGCCAAAAGAAAAATTCATTCAGCAAACCCCAGGATCGTCCATCTGCCGGAAAAACATGGATTCCGGACAACCCCCAGCTCCTCGGCAAATATTGCCACCACTCATGGAACTGTGATCATCATCGCAAATAGTTAATCAGCGCGAAAGTAAGGAAACCCTTACCTTAGGGAAGCTTTTGTGCGCTAAAGGCAATATATTCGGGTCCATCTTTACCTTTATTACCGCGAAACAGAAAAAACTGGTTCTGGATCGCGGCCTTCAGCACCGCCTGCGCTGTGGTTTCCGCGTTCAAATTCTCGCGCGCGCGCCGCAGGTGTTTTTCAACCGTCGCCTGCCCAAGCCCCAGAATTGTCGCCACATCCTGAACAGTTTTCCCGTCAGCAACCCATTGCAAAACTTCTCGCTGTCGGTCGGTCAGGGGGGTGCCGGGCCGCTCAAACGGCAAGGTGCAAATCTTGTGGTTCATGACTTTGCTATAGGTCTCGATCTCGGAGCCGACACGCGACCAGATGTCATCGACCTCGGCTTGCGTTAACCCTCGTTTGGCGCAGAGACCAATCCCCGAGGCGCTGCGCTCTGAAATATCCTCAAAACTGATAGAATAGCCCGCGGTGATGTCCATTTTTTCGTTCAGGTCGAGAATCTTGTTTTCGCTATCGGTATTCAGCCCGTTTTTGCGCCGATCTTCGGCCCATTGCCAACTGCAAGACCCAAGGTTGTTCACAACCCAGATCGCCATCGGTGCTTTGGTGTAAAGGCCTTGGCCGAGAAAAATATCTATGTAGCATTTTTCGTGATTGGTCAAAACCAACGCGTCAGACGGGTCGCCGAAATCACCCGACGCGCGGAACCGGTTAACCGCGAAAATCAGTCGATCAAAGCCAAATTCCAGCATTTTGGCAGAGTATATCGACCAGACTTGCTCAACCGAGCGACAATCCAGAACGCTTTGAACGTAGTCAAGTTCAGGCGACAAGCGCGACATTTGTTGGTCCAACGAGTATGTGACCCTTGCTGAATACAATCACAACTTGTTTTCGTCCACAGGGCATTTGTTTTCTTTGACTTGTGTGGGCTAAAGGTCACCCGGTGTAGACCGAGTGCATCAATATCGGGGCGCATGGTTTTGCGCCTGTAAGTGCGTTGATTATGTGCTGGTACGTGCGAATTTGTGGGCTTAGTCTGCTATTTATTCGGCCCTAACATACCCTTCTCAATATTTGGAACTATCCCATGACACAGGCAAAAACTGGCGGTAGGCTCTTGGTGGAATGTCTTCTTAATCAAGGCGTTACCACCGCTTACGGCGTTCCCGGCGAGAGCTATCTAGAGGTATTGGACGCGCTTTATGACGTGAAAAACCAAATTTGGCTTATCGGTGCGCGCAACGAGGGCGGGGCGGCGTTTATGGCCGAGGCTTACGGCAAACTGACCGGAAAGCCGGGGATTTGTTTTGTCACGCGCGGCCCCGGAGCGACCAATGCGGCTATCGGGTTGCACACGGCGCGGCAAAACAGCTCACCGATGATCCTGTTTGTGGGGCAAATCGGTCGAAATATGCGCCAGCGCGAAGCATTTCAAGAGATCGACTATCGGGCATTCTTTGGCGATGTGGCGAAATGGGTCACCGAAATCGACTCTGCCGACCGCATCTCCGAGATCCTTGGCCGCGCTTTTGCGACCGCCATGTCGGGCCGTCCCGGTCCGGTGGTGGTTGCGCTGCCCGAGGATATGCTGCGCGACCAAACCCACGCGCTGGCTGGCGGGCCGGTGGTGATTTCAGAGGCAGCGCCAGCTCAAAGTGACCTTGATCGGGCGGTTGAACTGCTGACGCAGGCAAAAAAACCTCTGGTGATGGTTGGTGGAGGCGGGTGGAGCGACACTGGTCGCCAAAACCTCCAGCGCTTTGTTGAGCGCAACAATCTGCCAGCAGCGGTCGCGTTTCGCTATCAGGACCTGATCGACAACCGCTCGGACGCTTATGTTGGCGATGCGGGTGTGGGCATGAGCAAATATTTGCAGGATATGATCCGCGAGGCCGACCTGCTCTTGGCGATCAATATTCGATTTGGCGAGTCCACCACCGACGGCTGGAAGCTGATCGATGTTCCGTCGCCCCGCCAAACGCTGATCCACAGCCACGGCTCTGATAGCGAGATCGGCAAAATCTATCAGGCGGATGCGCCTATTCACGCAGGGCCAAACGAGTTGATGCGAGAGCTGTGCCAACTTCCCGTTTTAGGCGACTGGGGCAACTGGCGTGATCAGGGGCGCGCGGGATTTAAGTCCATGCGCACGGGCGCCAAACAGCAGGGAGCGGTCGACATGGTCGCGATTAGCCGCTGGCTGAACGAGACTTTGGCAAATGATGTGATCATCACCAATGGCGCTGGAAATTTCGCGGCATGGCCCTCGAAATTCATCGACTTTTTTGCCAACAGACGCTTGCTTGCGCCACAAAGCGGGGCGATGGGGGCGGGGTTTCCCGCAGCGATTGCCGCCAAATCGGTCGATAAAACCCGACAAGTGGTCTGTTTTGCTGGTGATGGTGACTTTCAGATGACATTGGCCGAGATGGGCACGGCAATGCAGGAAGGGTTGCAACCGATAATATTGTTATTAAACAATGGGATATACGGCACTATTCGCGTACATCAAGAGCGAAGATATCCGTCGCGAAACAGCGGAACCACCATAAAAAACCCTAATTTCGTCGGTTTGGCCAAGGCCTATGGGTTTTATGCCAAAACCGTCAAAAGAACCGAGGATTTTGAAGAGGCGTTTGTGGCCGCCGCCGCCTCAACATCGGGCGGTTTGATCGAGTTGATGATTGATCCCCAAGACGTGACGCCGTTTTCCAGTCTGGATGAAATTCGCGAGGCGGGCATTGCGAGCCAAAAATGAGTTGAGGTTTATTGTATAAAACCAATCTTCAAAGGCCAAATATGCACATTTGTGATGAATTTCATATACTAATGCGATAATTAGCAAGTTATTAACAATTGGGGTAAGTCAAGGATCAAGGAGAGATTATCGGTGAAAGAGATCGAGACCTATGATGTCGTCATAATCGGTGGCGCGATTATCGGCAGCGCAATTGCCTATTTTTTGTCGCAGTTGTCGCAGTTTAATGGCCGTATTTTGGTGATCGAAAAAGACCCGAGCTATGCCACCGCCTCCACAGCGCTGTCCGCCGCCTCCATTCGCATGCAGTTTTCAAATCGTGTAAATGTGTTGATGTCAAAATTTGGCGGTGAGTTTATTCAAAACTTTGACCAGCAATACGCCGCTGACCCGGATATCGCCGATCTGAGCTTTATCCAAAACGGATATCTTTTTCTTGCCGAGACCTCCGAGCAACGTGAAATTCTGACGAGGAACGCACAAACTCAGCGAGCGGCAGGGGCCGAGACCGAGTTGCTGACGCGCGCCGAACTCAGCGGCAAGTTTGCGATGTTGAGCCTCGACGACAACTGTCTTGGCGCGTGGGGGCCGCGCGGGGAGGGGTGGTTTGACAATATGGGCCTTCTCAACGGGTTTCGCACGCTGGCCAAACGCGCTGGCGTGACGTATTTGCAAGACGAAGTCATCGCGCTGTCGCTGGCAAAAAACCGGGTTAGCACCGCGCATCTGGCGTCGGGCGCGCAAGTTTCAGGTGTTGATTTTGTCAACGCGGCCGGACCTCGGGCGGGCCAAATTGCCCGAATGGCCGGGATTGATTTGCCTGTAGAGGCCAGAAAACGCACGACTTTTCTGTTTCAGGCCCAAACGCCACCGCCCTCGGATATGCCACTGGTGGTGGATCACAGCGGGGTTTATTTTCGCCCGGAAGGTCAGATGTGGATATGCGCCATGCATCCCGTTGATGACCCGGAGGTCGATCACGATGATTTCCAACCGCGCTATCAGGAATTTGACGACATTATCTGGCCGAAACTTGCCGCGCGCTCAAAGCAATTTGAGGCGATTAAACTTCGTCGAATGTGGGCCGGGCATTATGCCTATAACACGCTTGACCAGAACGCGATCATTGGACGCCATCCAACGGTCGCCAACATGATCCTCGCCAACGGGTTTTCCGGGCACGGGCTGCAACAAGCTCCTGCGGTCGGTCGTGCGGTCTCCGAGTTGATCTGTTTCAATCAATTTCGCAGCCTTGATCTGGGTGATTTGTCATTTGAGCGTGTGGTAAACTGTAGACCATTCTTCGAGTATAACATCGTTTAGCCGTTATATAGTCCTGATAATAAATAATAATCTATAATTAACATAATATATATTATGCGCCTTTGACAGCCACAGAAAAACCCCATTAGCGCCTGATTGTAAAGGGTTTTTTTATTTATCTGCCAAGCCGTTAACAACAAAGGAAAAATCTGCCATGTCCACCCCCCTCACCGTTGAGCAAATGCAGCGAATTGCCGCCGATATACACCAAATCGCCACCGAAATTGAGCGCCAGATACAAATGGTTGTGGATCACCATAGAATGACCGCCATCGCCGAAAAGCGCATCGCCTTTAATCATCGCCAAGGCCACAGTGCCGCCGATATGGTGCGCGCGGGCGTTGATCCCGACACCGCCATTGACCGCATTGCCGCCCAAAGCGGCTTGCCGCAATATTGCATCGCCGCCAACATGGACAGCGCCCTAAAGCGCCTGAAACAAAAGGACAAAGCCGAACGCAACCGCCATGTGATCAGGCTGGCGCGCAAAGGCAACACCAATTCAGAAATCGCCGCGCAGGTCGGCATCTGCACCCGCACCGTTACCCGCATCATTGGCGACGAATTTAGAACCCCTAAACCGCTTACGGGTTCTTAAAAAACTCGGGTAAAAAACGCAATACTATACACCCTATAAGCGAACATGAAAAAACCGGCCATTTGCACCGGTTTTTCTAAGTCGTTGTTTTTGTTGAAAACCATCGCAGCCGGCCAGATCCGATCGCGCCGCCTCTAGGATGTTTTACGTTGCAAAAAAGACGGCATCTTTTTTCTGGCAAATGCGAACGAAATTGACGCCCCTACCCCCCACTTATACCAATCCGGCACAGTGTCGATCACCGCGAACCCGCGCGCAATATAGGGCTGTAAGTCCGGCACGAACGCCGCCAGCAACGGCGCGGCTAACAGCAAAGTCCAGAACTCATCTTTCCAAGAATTGCGCGCATCGGCCAGCGCCAGCACTTCCCATCCGGCCTCCGATTGCGCCGCCAGCTTGACCGCATCGGCCTTGGCGGTCAACTTGGCGGTCTCCAAGTCGATCTTGGCCAGCGCCTTGGACTTGCTGGCCTCTATGCCCGCCGTTCCCAGCGACACGAACGGCCACAGCGCGCGCAAGAACCTAAACACGGCTCTTGCCCATAAATTTGCCCTCCAGCCGTGTCAGGCGGCTTTCAAACCGCGCCATGTTGCTCACTTCGCCCTCCAATCGGCCCAATTTGAACCAAATCAGCGCCGCAATCAGCGTGTTAAACGCCGCCAGCCCCGTGGCGATAGCATCCCCCGCAATCACTTTAACACCCGCTTATAAGCGCCTGATTTCACAACCATATAAACCACGCCGCCAATCACCACCCACTTGACAAGAGAGGTGGTTTCAGTCGCCGCCTCGCCCACTTTGTCGCTGGCATAGCCCAGCCCAAACAGGCCGATCAAGGCCGCGCCGCCCCAGTAAATCAATGGCATATCAAGCCCCCCTCAATCCGCGCAGCAACGACAGCACCGACGACACATCGGTCAGCGACTGATTG
>JAADIJ010000074.1 GCA_013151335.1 Alphaproteobacteria bacterium
TTTGGGCGTCAGAAATCCAGAGCATTCGCACCTTTGGCACCGACAGCGAGACACAACAGATTCAGGAAGAAGTTGCCCGCCGCCTGCGCCGGTTGCGCACTGACGCCGAAGCGACCTTTGAATATCACCTGCTGAACGGCATTCAAGGCAAGGTGCTTGATCCCAAAAACGGCGCAATGGTGATCGATTACTTCACTGAATTCGCCATCACCCCGGCCGCCGAGGTCAACTTTGATCTGGCCAATGCCTCGCCTACCTCGGGGGCCTTGCGCAAAGCCTGTCAGGCGTTGATTGAAAGTGTCGAGGATACGCTTGGCGGGCTGTCAACGGGTGCGGTGCAACTGCGCGCCGAATGCGGCTCGGCCTTCTTTGCCGATCTGGTGGCCCATAAAGAAGTGCGAGCGACCTACCTCAATACCGCAGCGGCCGCCGATCTGCGCTCGCGCGTGTCCGACGAGGTCAGCTTTGGCGGCATCAACTTTCGCCGTTATCGCGGCAATGCCGCCTTCGGGGTGCCGGTCGACAAAGCGTTCTTTTATCCGGAAGGCGTGGAGGGGCTGTTCGAGATCTACTACGCCCCGGCGGATACGTTTGAAACCGTCAACACTTTGGGCCTGCCACTTTACGCGCGCTCCATTCCGGATCGGGATCGCGACGAATGGGTGCGCCTTGAGATCGAGTCCAACCCGCTGCCGATCTGCACCCGCCCGCAGGTGCTGCGTTCGGCACGTCGCGTCTAATGTCTGCCTTTGCCGCCGCCATGGATGCGATCTTTTCGGACGCCAACATGGCGGCGGATGCCACCTGGACACCGCAGGGCGGCGCGCCTCTGCCGGTGCGGGTTATCCGCAAGGCGCCAGACGAGCTGACCAGCTTTGGCGCGGCACGGATTCTGTCGGATACTACGCTTGTCGACGTGCGGGTCAGCGAAATGCCGAGCGTTAAATCCGGCGATACCATCATCATTGGCGCAGACACCTTCACCATCCAGGGCGAACCCAAGCGCGACCGCGAGCGCCTTATCTGGACGCTGGAACTGGTGCCGGCATGAGGCTGAAAATGGAGTTTGATCCTGACCTTGTCGGCATGCTTGAAGCAGAAATCAAGGCAGGCGAACATGCGGTGAGTGCTGCCATGAAAACGGCGGGGAATGATCTGAAACAGGCGTGGCGTCAGCTCAGCAGATCACCGGCGCGGAGCTTGGTCATCGCCTGCCGCGAACGATCAGAAATCGGACCTATCCCAAAGGTCAGGACAGCATCGATGCGGCAGCGTTCGTGTGGTCAAACGCCCCAGAGATTCTTAACGCCCACGACCGAGGTGTGCTGATCCGCTCAAAGAGCGGGTTTTAATCCCGACCGAAGCTGCCGGCAAGGGCCGAGGTGGCGCACGGTTGACGCCGGGGGAATGGGAGCGCCGTCGCGACATGCGGCTCAGGTTCATTTATCGCCGTAACGGACCCAGCCTGCTGGTGGCCGAAAAAGCCCGGATCAATAGGCGCGGCACGGCGGTCATGTCGCGTTCCAAAACCGGACGTGGGCAGGTTTCTGCGCCAATCTTTATCCTCGTGCCGCAGGTGAAGCTGCGCAAACGCCTCGATCTGGCGCGGGATACGGAAAAGGTAGCGAGGACCGTGCCGGGGTTGATTGTGGAGAAGTGGGTGGACCGAGGTTGAAGGAGGCATGATGTTTGTTAAGTATCAGATATTACGTTTTATTATTGGAATTCTTAAGGTCCGCTGGCGGCTAATTGCCGACCTAAACAACCCCTTGTGACGCTCCAAATAGCGTTCAGGTCAGGCATGAAGAGGCTATCGCAATGACGGAAGCAACAGAAATTACTATTATGACATTGAGCGCCAATTTTGTGCTTCCCGCGCGAAAAAACCGCTTTGCCCAACTTTCATGTGACTCACGATCATTAGAGGCGAGTCGAATTCCTCTCCTCAACCACCAAATTGAGGCTAACAGCATGAACGTCGGAATCGATATGATGCTACTCAGCGGGCGCGTAGTTGAATAGGTGACAACGGCGGCAACAACGACGGAAAGGGTGTAAATAGAGATATACGGCAACATTGTACTCTTGAGGTTGTAATAAAAGGAATTTGGCCAGTTTTGATGGCTTGGACGATAGAATGTGGTTGTGAGCATAGTTGCCGACGCGGCAAAAACAAGGAATCCGGCAGGTGCCGCGAGCACAACTGTCCAGTTTATCTGTTCGCTGTTAAGCGGTACGAGTCCCAGAAACACCGCCGTTACAATCGTTATCGTTGGCCCAAGAACGATGTTTACACCCGTGTTGATAGGTCGCGACGGGTTCCTACTTAGGTCAGTTCTAATTTCAGCAGAATAATATAGAGAAAGAAAAATAAGAATGTGCCTCCAATGTTCACCAAGAATAAGATCAAACTTAAAAAACCGCAGGCTAATAAACCTCAGCGCAGGTTCAACATACCCGAAAATCATTGAAACAATTTCGCTATATCCATCTACGAGGTACTGCACGAATTCTGCATATGGACATCCCATAATGATTTGAAAGGATTTCAGTAGCGCAAATACCCCGATAATTCCCGAAAGGATTTTATAGACGTTGTAGGGGTTGAACATTTGGAGCCTCCAGAGAAATTGAGCCGCAATACTCCCGGACATTTTCGCGAATACGCTCAATCAAGTTACCAAGGAGATTATCACCGAAATTACCCTGCATCCACTGAAACAATCCACCTCTCGCTTGGGGAATGAGTAACCCATTTTATTTGAACGAAACCCCGCTGGATCGTCAGAGTAGCCATGCCCACACTCCGAGAAACTATCCTCTCCGCCCTGCTTGCGGCTCTGCAAACCATACCCGGTGCAACCGTGCTGCGCGGTGCGATCCTGCCCGAACGTATCCCGGATGGTGGCCTGTTGATCCTGCGAGACGGTGACCCCGGCACACCCGAGGTGACGTTGTCGCCTCTGCAATACCACTACGAGCACCGCGCCGAAATCGAGGTGATCGTGCAGGGCAAAACACCTGCGGAGCGGGATGTGGAAAAGGTGGCGAGGTGGGTACTGGGGAGATGAAAATGGAGGAAATTTGGCACGCCTTATGCTTTTGCGCCAGATTTGGTCTTTGAGGCCCAGCGCTTTTCTCTACACTAACGAAGGCAAAAACCGTCATTCAATCAACTGGTTGAAACGCGGTAAGTGACAAGAATCGAAATTCGGTTTGTCCGGTTTCTGTTCCGCTGTAAAACGGGTCATAAGTGATACCTGCTACCGGCACTCAATTTGGAACCTAAACCAATGACATGGGATACCGCAAATACGATGGCGCTTGAAAAACTCTTTCATTATCAGTCGTACGATCCCAACAACGAAACGGAAGATCATGACAGACTTAAAGATGTCATTTTGGAACAGAAACTCTATTTTTCCAAACCAAACAACTTCAACGATCCATGGGATTGCCGACCTTGGTTTAAAGTCAATGATCTCGCAGATTCGGCAGTGCTCGACCGTCACATACGCTTGTATATTGATATTGCCCGGAAACATTGCCCGAACCTCTCAGAGGATGAAATCCAACGGAGAGCCATAGTATTCAGGAACGAACCGGGTCGTTTGGTCGAAAATTTGAAAATACTTTCGCAAGAAATGTGGAAAGCAATTGGCGACAGGTATCGCGTTTATTGCCTGAGCAGCAAGTCTGACAATGAACTAATGTGGGCTCACTACTCAAACAAACATCAAGGAATTTGCTTGGAGTTCGATTGCCGTACCGAGTTTATCTGCCAAGCCTTGAAAGTATCATATCAAGAGGAATTGCCGCATTTGGGCATTACCTCCGACCTTGACGAGGAACACCTGAAGCCGCTTGTAACCAAATCAGCCGCTTGGTTGTATGAAGACGAATACCGCCTTATAGCGCAGGAAAAATGTGCTGCAACGACAGATGATACGCTTTTGGCCCAGAATAATTTTGTTGATCTACCGAACGGAACACTCACAGGTATTATTGTCGGTTGTCTGGCTTCGAATTGGGCAGTGAATGCCATTAAGGAACTGGTCAAATGCTCGACAAATTCGATTAACGTAAAGCAGGCGGTGCGAGCGGATGATAAATACAGATTGTCAATTGTGAATTGCTGACGAACCAAGCCATGCCCACACCCTCGACCGGATCGAAACCATCCGCTCGGACGGGCGTATCGACGGGGCCGATCCGTCCATTGCCGCGCTGAACGGCAAAATGGATGTGAGGTTCGCCGATCAGGTGCTGATGACCCAGGCGATGAACGGCACGCCGGCGGAAC
>JAADIJ010000220.1 GCA_013151335.1 Alphaproteobacteria bacterium
CCTTTGGCGATGATTGACGTGGTGACAGCCCTGATTGCCAATTTGCGCATGGTGCGCCGGATTGCCGAGATTTACGGCGGGCGGGCCGGAAGCCTTGGGTCGTGGCGTTTGCTCAAGGCGGTGTTGTTGCATCTGGTGGCGACCGGCGCCGTTGCCGTTGGCGACGATCTGATCCACTCGATTGCGGGCGGCGGATTGATCTCGAAAATCTCGCGGCGGTTTGGCGAGGGGGTTGTGAACGGTGCCTTGACCGCGCGGGTTGGCGTGGCGGCGATGGAGCTGTGTCGGCCCATGCCGTTTGTCGCGCTAAAAAAACCGGGCGTGACCGGGCTGGTCAAATCGGCCCTTGCCTGGTTGTTTTCGCGTGGGTGAGCCTCGTTAGGCAGCGGGCATGGTCTTGATCAAAACGTAAATCAACAGGCCGCAAATGAGCGACAGCCAGACCACATAGTTAGTGACATTGTGGATCAGATTGCGCTCGGCCGTCCCAAGATCGGGAAACCGGCGCACCAGCTTGCGACCGGGCCAGAGCAATATATTAACGATTATGACCCAGAGTTTCATGTTATTTGATTTCTCCGCAGCGAGGTATTCCCGCGCATTTACACCAGCAGCGCGGTTGGCAAAAGCGCTTTCGTGGCCCGAACAGATGGGAAAGAGTGCCAAAAGATTGCGCACTGGACCTTGCCAAGACCGTCGCTTATAACTTCGGCCATGACCCATATATACGGCTTCATTATTCGAATTACCAACCCGGCGCTCAAAGCCTGAGTAGCCGGGAGCAGGCGTATGGATCTTCGCGCCGACCCTTGACCCCTTTGTTGAATTTCAAGACGGAGCCGCTCTATGTGTGCCGAAAAAACTGACTACAAAGATACGCTGACCCTGCCCAAAACCGATTTCGCCATGCGCGCGGGATTGCCCAAACGCGAGCCTGAATGGCTGGAGCGCTGGGCGCGGATCGGCATCTATGACCGTCTGCGCGAAAAGACCGGCCGCGAGGATTTCGTGCTGCACGATGGCCCTCCCTATGCCAACGGGCATTTGCATATCGGGCACGCGCTGAACAAGGTTCTGAAGGATATGGTCGTGCGCTCCCAACAGATGATGGGGCGCGATGCGCGCTATATCCCCGGTTGGGATTGTCACGGTCTGCCGATCGAGTGGAAGATCGAGGAGCGGTATCGCGCGCGCGGCAAAAACAAGGACGATGTACCGATCAACGAGCTGCGCGCCGAGTGTCGCAAATTCGCTGACGAGTGGGTCGATATCCAGCGCGACGAGTTCAAGCGTCTGGGCGTGACCGGCAACTGGGATCACCCCTACAAGACCATGGATTTTGACAGCGAGGCGGTGATCGCCGAGGAGTTCATGAAGTTCGTGATGAACGGCTCGCTCTATCGTGGGAGCAAGCCCGTGATGTGGTCGCCGGTTGAAAAGACCGCACTGGCCGAGGCGGAGATCGAGTATCACGATCATCAGAGCCATACGATCTGGGTGAAGTTTGAGGTGGTGAATCGAGTGTATCTCGCAGTTAGAACTCCCGACGGTGACATTTCCGGAACTGAAGGAAATCTCGATAAAGCGTCCGTCTTAATCTGGACTACCACACCATGGACGATCCCGCAGAATCGCGCAGTATGTTTTAGTAAATCAATTTCCTACGGTCTTTACCGTGTGACCGCGGCTCCAGAAGAAAGTTGGGTCTCGGTGGGCGATCTTTACTTACTGGCCGATGCGCTAGCAGAGGAGACTTTCGCCAAGGCACGGCTTGAGGCGGAAATGTGGGAACGCGTGCAAAGTGTTCCTGCAACCGCGTTGGCAGATATTATCCTCGCCCACCCTTTACGCGGGGCTGACGGCGCCAACGGCGAGTGGGATTACGACGTGCCGATGTTGCCCGGCGACCATGTCACCGAAGAGGCGGGCACAGGTTTTGTGCACACCGCCCCAAGTCACGGTGCGGATGATTATGTGATCGGGGTCAAGCATGGCCTGAAGATGACCCATAATATCTTGGAGGATTCTTCGTTTCGGGCGGATATTCCTTTCTTTGGTGGTGCGGTGATCTTCGACCAAAAAGGTAAAGAAAAGGATGCCAACAAGCGAGTAATAGATAAACTTGTCGAGGTTGACGCCCTGATCGCCCGGGGGCGCGTCAAGCACAGCTATCCGCATTCGTGGCGCTCCAAGGCTCCGGTAATTTTCCGCAATACGCCGCAGTGGTTTGTCGCTATCGACAAGGAACTGGATGACGGCATGGACCAGAATGGCAAGACCATTCGTGCGCGGGCTTTGAGCGAAATAGACCATGTGAAGTGGACACCGCAAACCGGGCGCAACCGGCTTTATTCGATGATCGAGGCACGTCCCGATTGGGTGATGAGCCGTCAACGCGCGTGGGGTGTGCCGCTGGCATGCTTTGTTCGCGACGCGGGCAATGGCGAGGTCGAGTTGCTGCGCGATGCGGCGGTAAACGCCCAGATTGCGGCGGCGTTTCGCGCCGAGGGGGCGGATGCGTGGTATAAGGTCGGGGCGCGTGAGCGCTTTCTTGAGGGGGTTGAAGCGCCCGATCAGTGGGAGATGGTCACCGATATTCTGGATGTATGGTTTGACAGTGGCTCGACCCATTCGCTTGTTCTGCGCGACCGCGATGATGGGGCCAAGGACGGGATTGCCGACCTTTACCTTGAGGGCACAGATCAGCATCGCGGTTGGTTTCATTCGTCGCTGTTGCAAAGCTGCGGCACCAACGGGCGCGCGCCTTATCGCGGGGTTCTGACCCACGGGTTTACGCTGGATGAAAAAGGCATGAAGATGTCAAAATCGCTTGGCAATACCATCGTGCCAGCGGCGGTGACCAAGCAATACGGGGCCGATATTTTGCGCCTTTGGGTGGCGCAGGTTGATTTTACCAATGATCAGCGCATCGGGCCGGAGATTTTGAAAAACGTCGCCGACAGCTATCGGCGCTTGCGCAATACCATGCGCTTTATGCTTGGCAATCTCAACGAGTTTGACGCGGCCGAGCGGGTTGATCCCGCCGA
>JAADIJ010000076.1 GCA_013151335.1 Alphaproteobacteria bacterium
GCCCGTTTGATAAAACTATAGCCGATTCTTTCGCGCTAAAGCACTCCCGTCTGGAAGACGGGGGGTTTGAACCAACGAGTGGATACTAAAAGGGATAAGCCTTCCCGCTTATATGGGCCTGATCAAGCAATGCGACGACCAAATGGGGCGGCTGTTTGCGTTTTTGGAAGACTCGGGCCGCATGAACGACACCATGATCGTGATTACGTCGGATCATGGCGACTATCTCGGCGATCACTGGCTTGGTGAAAAAGAGCTGTTTCACGACCCCTCGGTGCGGGTGCCGCTGATCATCTATGACCCCTCGCCAGAGGCTGACAGCACCCGAGGTCAGGTGTGCGACGCGCTGGTCGAAAGCATTGATCTGACGGCAACGTTCATCGAGGCGGCAGGCGGCGAGGTTCCCGACCATATCGTTGAAGGCAAATCCCTGATGCCGTATCTGCACGGCGAAACCCCTGCAAACTGGCGCGACTTCGTGGTCAGCGAGTATGATTATTCCTCAACCGAAATAGCGCGAAAACTCGACCTCAGCCCGCGCGAGGCACGCCTGTTCATGGTGGCCGACAAGCGCTGGAAATTCATCCACTCCGAAGGCGGCCATCGTCCGATGCTGTTTGACCTCACACATGATCCCAATGAGTTCAACGACTTGGGCGACGACCCCGCTTTTCACACGCAGATCGAGAAAATGTATCAAAAACTTGGGAGCTGGGGCCGAAGGATGAGCCAACGCACCACTAAATCCGACGAGCAAATACGCGCGGCAATCGAAAATCCCCGCCGCGACGGGATACTGCTCGGCGTTTTTGATGAAGGCGATACCGGCCAAAAACAAGCGGCGTTTTTGCAAGATAACAAAGCCGGACCGCTGCCGGATATCGCAGCACCCAAGGAAACCGAAGATTAGGGCTTGCGCCAAAAAGACACCACGTCCCCACCGATCTCGCGACTGTCTTGAAGCTGAAATCGCGAGAATTCGTCAAGCGCCTGCTCGGGCAACTCCGCGACCGAGGGCACGCCCGACGCGCCAAGCGCAAGCCCTGCCGAAAATATCACCAACTGATCGACCGCATCCAGTGCGAGCAAACTCGCCGCCAGATGCCCGCCGCCTTCGCAATAAATCCGCGTCAGCCCTTGGCTTGCCAGACGGCGCAGAACATCCTCAAGGTCAAGCCCACCCGAGGCGCGCGCGCACGCAATCAACTTAACTTCGCTATCCCGCCAAATATCGGTCTTGGCACTTGGCAAACCCTGACCATGGCACACCCAAAGCGGAGCCGTGCCGACGCTCTGCGCCAAACGGCTATCGCGCCGAACGCTCAACGACGTGTCACAAACGACGCGCACCGGTTGATGTCTCACACCCAAATCGCGAACCGTCAGCAGCGGATCATCCGCGCGCGCGGTGCCAGCGCCAACCATCACCGCGTCATGGGTTGCACGCAAATATTGCCCCAACCGGCGCGCCTCTGGGCCAGTAATCCACCGGCTCTCGCCGCTGCTGGTAGCAATGCGCCCGTCAAGACTGCTGGCAAGTTTCAGGGTTACAAACGGGCGCGTCTGTGTGGCTCGCAACAAGAAACCCGCATGATCCTTTGCAGCCAATGCTCGCAAACACCCCACATCCACGTCGATATTGGCGGCCCGCAACAGCGCGTGACCTTTGCCTGCAACCCGCGGATCGGGGTCTTCCATCGCGCTGACCACCCGACGGATACCGGCCTTGATCAGCGCCTCCGCGCAAGGCGGGGTTTGGCCGTGATGGGCGCAAGGCTCCAGTGTCACATAGGCAACCGCTCCGCGTGCCCCCGTTCCTGCCTGTGCCAAAGCCACGGTTTCCGCATGCGGACGCCCGCCAGACTGCGTGTATCCACGGCCCAAAACCCGACCATCTTTGACAATAACACAGCCCACGGCAGGGTTCGGCCAAGTCCGTCCCATGCGGCGACGACCAAGCGACAGGGCCAGTTTCATCCAACGAAAATCAGCCGGATGCGAGGTCACGATCAGTCGTCTTTTGTGTCGATGGGGCGAAGCTCGGACACGAAATCCTCGAAATCATCAGCCGCCTGAAAGTTTTTGTAAACGCTGGCAAACCGCACATAGGCGACGGTGTCGATCCGCGCCAAGGTCTCCATCACGATCTCGCCAATTTTGTCAGAATCTACATCCGTGTCACCAAGGCTCTCAAGTCGGCGCACAATACCCGAGATCATCTGGTCAATGCGCTCAGGCTCAATCGGGCGTTTTTGCAGGGCGATACGGATCGAACGCTCTAACTTGTCGCGGCCAAATTCCTCGCGCTTGCCGTTCTTTTTGATCACCACCAAATCACGCAATTGCACCCGCTCATAAGTGGTAAATCGCCCCCCACAAGCCGGACAGGCGCGGCGGCGGCGAATGGCAATATGATCTTCGGCAGGTCGGCTGTCTTTAACCTGAGTATCGAGATTTCCGCAAAATGGGCAGCGCATCGGTGACGTCCTTTTGGTTTACCTGCTGGTTTTTTAGCTACTATAGGCGCGCTTCCACTCTTTGTGTAGGGGGTTTTGCAATCCACCAGATGCTGACTTGACCCCTAGGGGCTGATGGCTTTACCCATCTTAAGGTCAAGAGGTGAAATATGCTGACTTCAAAAGGTCTTTGGACGCTTACGCTGGGATTTATGGCCCTGCATCTGGCCCTTGCGGCCAACTTGCCGCTGGTCGAGGACGAGGCTTATTACCAGCTTTGGGCCACCGTGCCGTCATGGGGATATTACGACCATCCGCCGATGATTGCGTGGTGGATCGCGGCAGGCGAGGCTCTGTTGGGACCATCATTGCTCGGCGTGCGGCTGGCCTCTGTGCTGGCTTCGGGCGTGATGACATTTCTGGTCTATCGGACCGCGTGGCTTTATTCCAAAGACCACAAAACCGCGCTTATCGCCGCTTTGTGGATGAAAGCCATGCTGCCATTCGCGGTGCTCGGCTTTGTCGCCACCCCCGATGCGCCGTCGATTTTATTTTGGACCGCCGCCGTCTGGGCCTTGTCCGAAGTGCTCAACGGAGGGTCGCGCAACTGGTGGTTAATGGTCGGCCTTTTCGCGGGACTTGGGGTGCTTTCAAAGTTCACCAACTTCTTTTTCGGCCTGTCGCTGGTGATCTGGCTCTTGACGTCAAAACAGGGGCGCGGCTGGCTAGGCGTGTGGCAAGTCTGGGTCGGAGCATTGCTCGGCGCGCTGGTTTTGCTGCCGTTTCTGTGGTGGAATTACCTCAACGGCTGGGTCGGATTTGAGCGCCAGTTCGGGCGTCTCGGCGTGCCAAACAACTTCATAATCGGCGATTTCCTAGCCTTCTGGGGGTCCATCGTCATTCTGCTCAGCCCGCTGGTTTTCTGGCGGATGCTGCGCGGGCTTTCCTCAAGCCGAGTACCCTCGGTCCTGATTTGGTTAAGCGCACCGATTGTAATTTACCTTGGCTATCACGCCACAAAAACCTCGGCAGGAGGCCAGTGGCTGGGCCCGATTTTCCCCACTTTGGCGATCATCGCAGCCCTGCCAATGGTCAAAAACTGGACCAGTCGCTGGGCCGCTCCGACCGGAATCGCGCTTGCGTTGCTGATTTTGACGGTCGGTTTCTGGCCCGGCGTGGTTTTAATCAAAGGGCATAATCCGTTCACGCAAGTAAGAGGCTGGCCGCAAACGATTGCGCGAATTTCAGCGTTGGCGAAGGCCAAAAACGTAAGGTGGATTGCGACCGATGCCTACGGGTTGACGGGTCAACTCAGCCACTATCTGACGCCGCTGGGCCTAACCGTTCGCGCAGTGACCGAGCCGGAAAGATATCTGTTCCAGCCAAAACTTCCCAACGCATATTGCGACGCAAAAGCCCTGTTCATCAGCCGTAAACCCTTTCCCGAGGGGGTGCCGTATTTCGCCAATTCCAAGGCCGGACCAGACCTCACGCGGCAAGACGGTGGCGAAGTTTTGATGCGCTACTCCACCGCCGTGGTTTCAGGACTGATCGGATGCAACAAATAGCGTCCGGTTCACGCGGCACTCGTCCCCGTCATGCGCAAATGCCCGGCCACCCCATGCCAAAACCCGTTGGAAAACTCCGCAGGAAATCCAAGCGCGCAAAGACGGCTTTCAGCCTCCTGCGTGGCAATTTTATTGTCCAGCGCCTCGCGAAAAATCGTCGCAACCGCGACCATGTCTTGAGAGTGCGGCACCAGTCGATAATGACTGACGCCCATGGATTTCATGTCGTCAAGCTCGGCCAAAAGGCTTACGAATGTGTGCGACAGGGTCTGAATGCCGTTGATTGCCAAAAATTCCTGCCCCGAAACCGTGGTCAATTTCATCCCATCAGGGTCTTGTTCGCACACAAACTGACAGTTGTCCTTGTGCCGTTTATGCGCGCGCGCGTGATAGCAACGCGCGGATAAAGCCAGTGACGCGCGGCCAAAAACCTGCACCTCGACCGGGGTGCCAAGCGCTGCTCCCGCCTCGACCATCTGCGCGACCGAGTCGCGTGGCAACTCGGCGGGAAGGCTGAAATGCGTCGCCCCCCTGCCCGCCAGATAGCGCATGGTTTCCGCGTTATAGGTGTTAAAATATTGACCAATCCGGTGCGGCTTGCCGCTGATGTGGAAAAGCTCGGCGCTGTTGTTAACCTCGACTTCATGGGTCTCGATCTCGGCCAAATCTGCGGCCGACTTGCGCTCGCGTTTTAGCATCACCTCGGCTAGCGACGAGATTACCACCTTTTTTCCGCCGCGCGTCAATCGCTCTGCGGCTTCTTCGATATAGGGATCGAAAAACGGCGCACGTTTTGAGCAGATCACCTCGCCAAGATAGACTGTATCCACCGGTGCCTCGTCGGCAATACGCGCGTAAAAGTCGCGTTTCACATCGACAGACCAGTGAAATAGGATCGGGCCAAGGGTTAGTTTTGCGTCCATCAATTTACCGCCAAGTTTTTGTTTTAAAAGCGCCTTCAGTTTGCTTATGACCCTCGGTCAAAGCCAGAAGATCGGCCAGCATCGGCGGGCGATCAGCCATCACATCGTCAACCGCCGTGCGAAACGCGGCCACGACTTTACGAACATAGGCGCGCGAACGCTGCCGCCCCTCGATCTTGAACGCATCCACCCCGGCGGCGATCAGGTCGGGTAAAAGTGCCGACAGATTGAGGCTGATTGGCTCTTCAAACGCATAATAGCTGTCGTCGCGATGCGGCGCACGGTAGCGCCCTTTGCAAATCGTCGGATAGCCCGCCGTATCGGTGCAGGAAAAACAATCAATGGTGAACTCCGCCAGCTTAGTCGTGGTCGAACCATCATCATCGCGCAGATATTGCACCTCGGCAGCGGGTGAGCAAACACCGTCCATATTGGTCGAAAGTCCGGTCACATAATTGGTCAAACTGCACCGCCCCTCGACCATCAAACCGTGATTGCCAAAGATAAATGTCTCGATCTCACACGGGATCTCGGTCTTGATCTGTTTGATTTCGGGCACGGTTAGAATACGCGGCAGAACCACGCGCTTGACACCAAACTCGCGGCAATAATATCGGATCGCCTCGGGGCTGGAGGCAGCCGCCTGCACTGACAAATGCAGTCGAATATCAGGATAGGTTCGCGCAATGTAATCGGCCACGCCGATATCGGCCACGATAAATGCGTTGATCCCAAGGCGCGCACCAAGATCAACCGCGTCTTTCCACAGATCGAATTTTCCCGCTGGCGGATACGTATTGACCGCGAGCAGAACCTTGGTTCCAGCCGCATGGGCACCCGCAACCGAGGCCTCCATCTCATCTGGTGTGAAGTTCAGCCCCGGAAAATTACGGGCGTTAGTGGCATTTTGAAACCCACAATAGACCGCATCGGCTCCGGCTTCGACCGCTGTGCGCATAGCCGCCGGGGTGCCCGCCGGACATACAAGTTCTGGAGCATTTTTCATAGACTGTCCTTGGATTTTTCGTGTGCTCGATCGCCCGCGCGTCTTAGCGCCGACAAACTCGCACGCCCCGGCGCGCCAAACATCCCGGCGACCCGCTCGGCAATGGAGCCGTCCACATCATCAAGCGCATTGCGCAAACAAACCACCGCCTCGGTGTTGCCGGTCACCTCAAGCTCGCGCGAGAAAAACAGCGCGTCGCCATCCTCGTCCGCATCCATCAGGCGCAATAGGTCTAGAAATTTGCCGGCGATTTTCGCGTCAAAGGCAGGCGCACTGCGTCGCGAAACCGCGCGGAGCATCAGGTTTTCAGGGTCAGGTCTCAACAACAGGCGAAACGGCATGTTGGTCGGGTCGATCAGATAAGTCGCGCTTCGGTGCGGTCCAAGCCGGTTAAACATGCCGGGGTTTTCACGCGCGATGCGCCGCACCACCCGCCTGAGCAGAGGCTGGAGCAAGAACAAAGGCAGCACCGGAGCAGGTAGGTTTGCGAAAAACCCGGACGGCGCTTTAGTATCGCGAACGGCAAATTGAGTCATAAGATGACGCTATATCGCCCACCAATGCGACGTATTGATTTAGGTCAATCAAAACCGCTGGTCCTCGATTTTATAGGGCGAGAACCGCTGATTTATATGATCTTTTCGGTCGCCCTGTGAAGCGGTTCAATCGTTAAAGGCGCCAGCCGAAAACAAGGGAGCGAGGGGTGGGGTGGGTGGTGCTGTTTCCGACTGGCAACCTAAACTGCTGCTTGCACATATATCATAGTCGTAAGGTCAAAAGTCACGCAAGCAAATAGTCTGCTTAAGATGAATTATTATATAAATAATTCTACCTATAGTGTTAATGCTTTGTTAAGGATTGGGGCAAGCGAGGCCCATCTGACGTAGAGATGGGCCTCGCGTTTGTCCAACAACTTAGCCGTCAGAAGCTCAGCGAAATATCGCGATGACCAGAGCCACATGCAGCCAAATATAGCGCCTGTTCACGGGTCAGTTTCTTTTGCATCCGAATGCCCAAGTTCCCTTGAATAGCCGCCTGATAGGTGATCAGGCCTTGCTTCAAGTTGACAGACGCAGCCTCGCGCCAAACCAGTTGGGCATCATATTCGGCCACGGCTTTATCAAACTGTTTCAATGCCTTAGTGCGGTTGGCCTTCTTGGATCTAACCGCCTTTTTCGCCTTAGACAGTGGCGAAGCGACAGCACGCGCGCCGGCCACCCGGTTGAACTTTTTGCCAAGGTCTTTCAGCGCCGCCTCAACGGCCTTTGACTCGCCAGATTCAACAGCCACGCGCATAGCGCGAAGCTCAGATCCCAAAGAGGTGAACTTGTCCGTCGAGTCGATAATGTCGAGCATTTTCGTCGCTGCACCATAGGCGTTGTCAGCCTGACGGCGATACGTCGCCTCGGCGCTTGACTGCGCCGTCAATAGACCCCGAAACGTGCTATAAACCCCGGCCCAGTCGGGGCCGATTTCAGTTTTCAAGCTCTCAATACGGGTTTGCAACTCGGCCAGTCGGGCCTTGTCTATCTCGACTTGTGCCAAATCAGGTTGATCGTTTTTCCGCTGAAGGGTACGGGAAAGAACCTTGGCTTCGGCCTTGGCAAGCCGAATTTCCTTCTCGATAGCGCGAACACGAATCAGCTGGGGCCGGTAGGCACCAGAGGCGGCCTCGACGGTTTTCCCGGCCGCAAAATAGGCCCCAAGCGAGTCGATCGCGCCAGTTGCATCAGCAAAGCCCTTGGTCAGGTTCCCTGCAAGCTTTGGCGGTAAAAAGCTGACGTCAAGCGCTTGCCCGGTGCTGATTGCCGCCAAAATACTCCCGCCATTCTCGTCCAGTTTACCACTAACATATTGCTCCAAACAATATTGCAACTTGGGGTTTCGCGGCGGGGGTGACGTTTGCGACAGCAGGGACACCCGGCTGGGCAAATAGTTCACCATCGAAGGCGTCAGCCCAACGATCAGCAGCGCCAGAATTTGCAGCCCAATGAACGGGATAACCCCTTTATAAATCTGGGTGGTTTTAACCGATGCCGGGGCCACCCCGCGCAAATAAAACAGCGCAAATCCAAACGGCGGCGTCAAAAACGAGGTCTGGATATTGAGGCCAATCATCACACCGAGCCAAACGGCGGTGATATTCGCCGACGGATCCGCCAGCAAAATCGGGGCGACAATCGGCACGACTACGACTGATATTTCGATAAAGTCCAAGAAGAAGCCGAGAATGAAGATAACCCCCATCACCACGGTGAATTTGGACCAGAACCCTCCGGGCAGCCCGTTGAGGAAATTACGGACCAAATCCTCGCCGCCAAAGGCTCTGAACGACGCGGTCAAAATTGCGGCCCCCATCAAGATGACGAACACCAAAGCGGTGGTTTTCGCGGTCTCCAGCATTACCCCGTGAAGCGTGTCTTCTATCCGGTAAACGCGAAATCCGCTCCAGATCAGCGCGACCAGCAGACCGAAAGCCGCCGCAACGCCGAGCCAAATCCCCAGCAGATCATATGGCGTGCGGATCAGCTTGATATTCATCTCAAACTTGCTCAGGACCACACCCAAAACAATAATCGATGAAATCGCCAGAATTGCGGGTAAGTAACGGCTGCGTGTGCCTTCTGTCAGCCGGTACCCGGCCATGATCAATGCCCCCGCCGCACCAATTGCGCCGGCTTGGTTAACCGTCGCAACGCCAGCAATAATCGAGCCGAGAACCAGAAAAATCAGTGCCAGCGGCGGTACCAGTGTCAGAGCGACTTTCTTCCAGAACCCGCTGTCGAATTTGCCATCATAAAGAACAGAAGGCGCAGCACTTGGCTTGATCATCGCAAAAACCAAAATGAACAGCATATAGATGCCAACCAGCAATAATCCCGGCACCAGCGCGCCGAGGAACATCTCGCCAGCACTGGTTGAGCCAACGTCAAATATCGACGGCATCGACAGCTCGCCGGTGGCTTGCTTGAACAGAACCTTGCGCATATTTCCGGCCTGATCGGTCGCAGAAGCAAGCTGGTCGGCAAGAATAATCAGCACGATAGACGGAGGAATAATCTGCCCCAATGTCCCGGACGCGGCGATGGTTCCGGTCGCAAGCGGGGTGGAGTAGTTGTTGCGCATCATGGCCGGCAACGAAATCAGACCCATCGCCACCACGGTCGCACCAACGATCCCGGTTGTCGCAGCAAGCAAAGCGCCCACAAACACAACGGAAATGCCCAAACCGCCGGGAACCGGACCAAACAACTGCGCCATGGTCACCAGCAAATCCTCGGCGATCTTCGAGCGCTGAAGCATGATCCCCATGAAAATAAACAGCGGGATCGCGATCAGGGTGTCTCGTTCGGCAACCCAATAGACACTTCGAAGGTTGGTGACCCCCGCCGATAGCCATTGCCACGGATCGCCCGTGTGAAAAAACGCACCAGCATCACCGGCGAAAAGATACCCACTCACCCCGGCCAACGCGATGGTCAGAACGGCCGCCCCCGGCAAAGCGAACGCAACCGGAAATCCTGACCCCAGCGAGGTGGCCATAATTACAACCAGAACAACGAGAAAAAATAGTTCCATCTTCAGACCTTACTGCACGACGTCTTCATGGGCGCGATGTCCCGGTTCATTTCTATAATCAGCAACGGATTCGAAATACATGCTGACAAACTGTATCAACATGGTCGCCCCGAAAATTCCCAAAAACGCGGCCATCTGATATTTAACAAACATCCCGATAGAGCCGGTTTGCGTAACTTCAAAATTCAACACAGGGCTGTTAATGATCGACTGCTTGCCATTAAACCCGACCAGCAAAATCACCCATGAGGTGCTCATCCCCAGAAAAATCGCCCCATATGCGTTGATAAGGCCTTTGGTGCGCGCGCGAAGCCCGGCATAAACCACGTCGACGCGCACATGCCCCTCGTCATGCAACGTATAAGCTGAGGCAAGCAAGAACAGCGCCGAATACCAGTAACGCACCAAATCTCCCATAAAAGCCTGCTCATATGAAAACACGAATCGCGTAACCACGATGGTCAGTTCTGCGAGAACGATCAGCAATGCCAGCCACATGAACCCCAAAGTTCGCGTAAAAGCAGCGACGATAAATCCCAGAATGATAAGGGGTATGTGGATATATGTGCCAACAAAACTTGGGCGCTCAAGATCGCGTATACTTGCCAAACTTATGTAGGCATCGAGGATTTTTTCCACGCGTAAAAACGCCACCGTCACATCGGCAAACCCGATAAACAACACCGCAAAGAAAAAACCGCGAATGATATAGACATTGGCGGCGTGAATTTTCTGCGCATCCCAGCGAAGGGCGGTATCTCTGCTTTTCAGCACATATCTAATCGCCAGAAAAATCCCGATCAGATAAATTGCAACGGGCAGCGCGCCGAATGCACCGCCACTACCGGCCATAACCTGTGCGATATTGGGAAATCCAAACCCGACCTCCAGCGCATTGTTAATCATGAAACCCGCAAGCATTGCGAGCATCGACCAGCCAACAATCCGAACAAAAATCGCTGGATTTCCGTATTGCTGGATCGCACCTGTATCACCAGAAACCGACATTCCCACACCCCAATCATGGATTTGAAACGCTTCACGTAAAAGGGGTTGCCCCCTTGACCAAGCAAATTTCGCGAAGGCCTCACCCTCGCAAAGAAAAGAGCGGGGCCTATAAGCCCCGCCCGATTATTCAGTTCTCAACGACTATGCGTCGATGCCCAGAACCCGGTTACGTTGGTTCGTAAACGTTCCCTGGAATTTGGCCATCATGCCACCGATATCGCGCAATGTTGATTGGAAGGAATCGTCCACTTCGGCCGCCAATGGCGATGACGCCCTGGTTTCCTGGAATACCTCAGCTGAGGCCGCGCCGAACGCATCCCAGATCTCGTCGCTGAACTCACGAATTTCGACACCATGCTCGTCAACCAGTTTTTTCAGATACTCGCCGTTTTTGGACATAGTTTCTTCGAACTGGGCAGCGTTTTCCTCGTAAGCAGCCGTGGTGATGATCGCTTGCTCCCACTCGCTCAGACTCTCCCACCAGCTTTTGTTCATGCCAAGTGCGAGGTTGGCGTTTGGCTCGTGGAAACCGCCAGTATAGTAGTATTTGGTCACTTCATAAAATTTCATGAAGTAGTCATTATAGGGGCCAACCCACTCAGTCGCGTCGATGGCGCCCGATACGAGGTTTTGGTAAATCTGGCCACCCGGCAGGGAAACAGTCGACACACCAAGTTTCGACAGAACCGTACCGCCAAGACCCGGGATACGCATCTTCAGACCTTTGAAGTCTTCAGGAGTGTTGATTTCCTTGGCAAACCAGCCACCAGCCTGCGTACCTGTGGCACCACAAGGCAGGGCTTTCAGGCCGAAGTTGCCGGAAACTTTGTCCCAGAGTGCTTGACCACCACCAAATTTGATCCAGGCATTCCACTCGTCAACAACCATCCCGAACGGAACAGTGGTGAAATATGCAAATGCCGGATCTTTACCAACCCAGTAGTAATCCGCAGCGATATAGGCCTGCGAGTTGCCAGAAGCAACTTCGTCAAACGAGTCAAACGCTTTTACGCGCTCGCCAGCCGCGAAATATTCAGTTGTCAGCGCACCTTGCGACAATTGAGTGATTCGAGCAGCCAAGCGCTGGGCAGATGTACCCAAACCCGGGAAATCCCGTGGCCAAGTGGATACGATTGTCATGGTTTTGCCACCTTGGGCAAGAGCCGGTGCTGCGAGAGTGGCGCTCCCGACGCCTGCCAGTGCGGCACCTTTTAAAAACTTACGACGTTCCATTGATTATGAGTCCTCCGTGTTTCTCATATTAGGTCATTCTTATATTATTGTCTTTTGCGATCCGTCCGGCATCACTCTTCCATGATGCAGGTCGCGACCGCTGCGCGCACATTGCCTTAGCAAGCGACCCAATTGCAATAGTTTTTCAAATGTTTTCACGAATGTTACCGAGATATCCCTCTTCATGGTGGCGGTCACCATCGGGCCCAGAACGCACACCGCGCGGTGTTTAATTGGCTGCAAAGTGATGTTCAAACACCCATCCACCGCCCAGTTGATAAATATCGGCCGAACCTCCCAAAGACCAAAGGGCCGGGCGAGATACGGGCTTCGTCGTGAGGGCAAAGCAACCTAAGGGATTTTGCTTTGCTTTCATAGAGATAGGATCGATTCACAGAATCACCCCCTATCACTTGAGAGACACGTCACACGCTTGCCAAAAGACGAGAAACTTGGGGCGCAGGCGGGCACGCGGCGAGGTTGTCTGCACGCAATCGTGATCGGGCCACCAAGATCGCCAGAGGTCGGCGCGCACTCAGTTGGGTCCATACATCGTGAAACAAGCCCGTCCACGGTCTTTTGACTGATAGAGCGCTACGTCGGCGTCGCTGCATATCTGCTCGGCATCAAGTGTTTCATAAAGGCTTGAAACCGTGATCCCGATGCTGGCGCTAACGCGGCACTCGGCCCCGTCAAACTGGATCGGTTGCTCTAACCTGGAGATGATCCGCTCGGCAATCTGATTTAATTTTCGCTTATCCACGCACCCCATCAGCACAATCACAAATTCGTCACCGCCGGTGCGCGCGACTAAATCTTCGGCGCGGGTTTCCTCCACCATGATACGTGCCGCCTCTTGCAAGACATAATCTCCAGCCGCGTGACCATAGGTGTCATTCACCGATTTGAAGTAATCCAGATCAACATGCATCAACCCAAATCGCTGGGAGCTTCTTTGGTCAGTCACCCGCGTCAACACATGATCAAGCGCGCGCCGGTTTTTGAGACCTGTAAGCGTATCGGTGAATGCCTGTTCTTCGGCGGCAATTCTCGCCCCCTGAAGACGGGTATTCAGCTTTTTGGATTCGTCTAAAATCGCTGATTGCGCCTCGATCAGGTAAAGCATTTCGACGGTGGGGTCAGACGCCGCAAAATCCTTACTTTTGAGCCCGAAACTGCGCACAATCTCCGCCATCGCAATGCCAAGCGAAAAGTTCAGCAAAACCCCCTGCCGCTTGGGCAGGGACACCACATGCCCCTTCAACGAAGTTCGAGGCGATGAGCGAAACGACACTTGCACCGATTTCCCGTCATAGGCCCGCAACTCCGACATCAGTTGCACCCTGCGAGGGCGGCGAAATTCCAGCAGTTCGGTCAATCGCTGACCGACAATCTCGCTGTCAGGGCGTAACTTCATCAAGGTCGGCCCGGCGCGCAATATATGGCCGGTGGGACCGGCCCAGATATGCATGGGCATCAACTGATCCAACCCCAGCTTGCCCAACAGCGGGCCGGAGCGATAGACGCGCTGATCGGTGCTAGACAACTCAGAACGCATCACATCACACCTGCGCCCCAAGGTCGAACCCACGACCCTGGGCAAACGCCCCATCCAGTAAACTAATCGAGATCTGATCCAACTCCCCGAGACCATCGCGCATGGTTGAATGTTCCAGCAGAACCAGCGCGCCGTAATCATCTGCCATTGCCCGTAAAATCCCCAGCACCAGCGCCCCGAAACCACGGTTTTTCCACCGATAACTCAAGCTATAGGTGTGAGCAGTGCGCTCTTTTAGCTCCAGAACCGGAATATCCAGATCCGGCAGCGCCAGTTTCACCCGATCATGCAAATCATCAAGCGAGTGTAAAAATTCCTCAAAATTTTCGCCTCCGAATCGTAGCAAACGGCGCAGGGCATCAAGGTCGGGGTTGGAAACCAGATAGGTTCCCATATCCTCCAACAAGCCTTCGCGACATCGGCCAATGAGCTTGCCAGCCACGGATAATACCGCGTCTGTCAAACTGACATCATACATCAGCAACGACTCAAAATTATTGAACCCCAGATCAGCCTCGCGGCAGATTTCTTCCCAGATTTCAACGCCGTAAGTATCGCGAATGAAACACTGGATCGAACGATTGACCAATCCGTGCACAGCTTCCCTCCTTTTGCCACCACTTTTCCCAAGCAGGATAAATCCGATCAGGTTAAGAAATTACCAAAAAGACAGAATTTTCTTTCTGCCAAAAAATTCAGCGCCTTAGGCGTCAAATCCGCATCACGACGATCCCCGCCACGATCAGTCCGGCCGCCAGCAGTTTGCCAAGTTCGGCCTTTTCGCGAAAGAAATAGATGCCGATCGCAACCGCAAACAGAACCGAGGTTTCACGCAGGGCCGCGACCAGCGCAATCGGCGCGACCGTCATCGCCCAAACCACGATCCAATAGGCCCCGTAAGAGGCCGCCCCCGCGACCGTTCCAAGCCCCCACAGACCGGCGCGCATCGGCACGACCCGCCAGCCACGCATCCCCAGCGCCCAGACTGCAAACAGACATCCATCCAGAAAAAACAGCCATGCCACGAACACCGTTGCCTCGCCTGAAATGCGCGCCCCGACACCGTCAACCAGCGAATATCCCGCCGTCGTCAGCGCCGAAGCAAAGGCAAACGGCAGCAACTTGCGCGATTCGCCGGCGGAGAATACCCCGCGCGCCATCATCAAAATCCCACCACCAAGCATGAATATCCCCAAATACTGCCGCGCGCTGACCACGTCCGCCAACACCAGCGCACCGCTTAGCGCCACAATCATTGGCGCGGTTCCTCGCGCGATCGGATAGACCCGACTGAGGTCTCCGCGCGTATAGGCCGAGGTCAGAAATACCTTATAACTCGTGTGCAAAATCGTTGAGGCCGCCAGCCAGAGCCAAGTTTCCCCGTTCGGCCAAGGCAAAAACAGCGCCAGCGCCAAGCCCATCAGCCCTTGGGTGGTCGACAACAACAGCATCCCCTGCACTTTATCGTCGCCAAACCGGATAATCGCGTTCCATGCCGCATGCAGACCCGCCGCCAGCATCACTGCCAGAAAAACGCCAGCGCTCATAAAAGCAGCCCGCCACCGCCCTCGAGCCGCAGCAAAAACACCTTGCTCTCGATCCCGCCCGCACCGGAATAGCCGCCAAGGGTGCTCGCGCCCACCACGCGATGACACGGGATCAGGATCGGCAACGGATTGGCCCCGCACGCCGCCCCCACCGCTTGGGCCGAGCCGTCCACATAGCCAGCGATTTCACCGTAAGTCTTGGTCAGCCCATAAGGGATCGACATCATCGACTCAAAAACCCCATGCTGAAACGGGGTCGAAGGGCAGGACATAGAAAGGTCAAACCGCCTGAGATCCCCCCTGAAATAAGCCAGTAACTGCGCCTTGGCCTCGGCCAGAACTCCATGCGCCTCGTCAGGCGGCGTCTGCTCGCGTCTGGTTTTGCTCCAACTAAGGCTGGTAATATCGTCGCCGTCGCGCGTAATGGTAATCACGCCAATCGGGCTTTGAAAAGATAGGCTGCTCATGTGCGCTCCGGTGCTCGCGCTGAGTTTAGCGGCTATGAAATCCAGCGCCAGCGGTTTTTGACGGCCCAACTTAAACAACCGGCTTAACGCAGAGTTGATCAGGCGTTGTTTCCCATGCCACCCCAAACCCCATAGGCTAGAAAAATGGATATTCGTACGCCCCTTTTGGCCCCCGTTCTTGCCAGCCTGATCGCCGCTGGCATGGCCTTGCCCACGCTCGCCCAAATCAGTCCGAGCACGATAACCCCCGCCGATCTGCGCAAATACGTCTCCAGCAGCATTACCTTATCGTTCATGGCCACCGGCGTGTCAGCCCTCGACGATTGTGCCACCCCGTTGGAGTTTCGCGAGGGTCGAAAAGGCGCTTTGCAGATATTAGAGATCCTCTGCACATCCGAGGCCGAGCCACGCTTTGCCCGGCTCACATTCATCAGGTACACGACCGAAACCGGCACAATCGGCCTCAGCCCGTTTCGGATCGAGTTTCTGCCGTAGCGGGCGCGACTTAACGCTCCGCCAACGCCTCGCTGCACCGCCCGCAAGTTCCCTCATGGCTGTGCGCGCCCACGTCAGGCAGGATTTTCCAGCAGCGCTGGCATTTCTCGCCCGTGGCCACCTCGAACACCACACCAATCCCGTCGGTCTCCGGCAAGCGGAACGCCTCATCAGGGATGGGATCATGGCTCAAAAGCAAATCTGACGTGATGCAGATATCGCGAAACGGCACGGTTTTGAGCGAGGCCAAAACAGCCGCGTCGCGCACATGCACAACCGGAGCGGCCTCGAGCGACGCGCCAATGACCTTCTCTTGCCGCTGGATTTCCAGAGCCGCCGTCACCACCCGACGTGCGCGCCGGATCTCGGCCCATTTCGCCGCCAGCGGCTCGTTGCGCCATTCGCCGGGAGTGTCGGGGAAATCCTCCAGATGGATAGAGGTGTCGTCACCCTCGTTGCGGCTCAGCCACACATCCTCCATCGTGAAGACGAGGATCGGGGCCAGCCATGTGGTCAGGCGGGAAAACAGCAGATCAAGCACCGTTCGCGCAGAACGGCGGGTCAAGCTCTCCGCGTCGTCACAATAAAGCGCGTCTTTGCGAATATCGAAGTAAAACGCGCTGAGATCGACGGTCGCGAACTGAAACAACGC
>JAADIJ010000093.1 GCA_013151335.1 Alphaproteobacteria bacterium
CCGGCTGCGGTTCCGGCTGAATAGGGGGGCCTGAAAAAATGTCGTTCATGTCCAAACATAAGTTCATCGAAACCAACGCCACCCTGCTTTTGGTGCTCAGCCTTCTGGTTGTCACCATCGGTGGCATAGTAGAGCTGGTGCCGTTGTTTTTCTTTCAAAGCACCATCGAAAAAGTCGAAGGTGTGCGGCCTTACTCACCGCTCGAGATGGCCGGGCGCAACATCTATATCCGCGAGGGCTGTTATGTCTGCCATAGCCAGATGATCCGTCCGCTGCGCGACGAGGTAGAGCGCTACGGCCCCTATTCTCTGGCCGCGGAGTCCATGTATGACCACCCGTTTCAGTGGGGCTCAAAACGCCTCGGTCCGGATCTGGCCCGCGTTGGTGGGCGCTATTCGGATGCGTGGCAGGTTCTCCATCTGACCAACCCGCGCGACGTGGTTCCTGTCAGCATCATGCCGACCTATGGCTTCATGCTGAAGAACACCATCGACGGCAAATATATCGCCGATGTCTTGCGCACCAACCGGATGGTTGGCGTGCCCTACACCGACGAGATGATCAAGCTCGCGCAACAAGATTTCGTCGCGCAGGCCGATTCCGAGAGCGATTCCGAGGGGTTACTGAAACGCTATCCAAAAGCGCAGGTGCGAAATTTCGACGGCCAGCCACAGCTGACCGAGATGGACGCGCTGATCGCCTATTTGCAAGTGCTGGGAACGATGGTTGATTTTTCAACCTTCGAGCCCCTGCCAAGCCGCTGATCAGGAGGGGATAATGGATAAATATACACTCTTGCGCGACTTCGCCGATAGCTGGGGATTGCTGGCCATGATGGCGGTTTTCCTGCTGGTTCTGGTATTTGCGTTCCGGCGCGGCAGCAGCGGTATACATAACGACGCCGCCAACATTCCGCTGCGCGGCGGCGACAATCTCGAAGACGATGTCAAGCATGTCAGCCCAGCGAAAACCCCACCCAAAAAGGAGGCCCGACCGTGAGCAAACAAGATCCGCACCGCGACGACCCCGCGACCACAGGTCATGAATGGGACGGCATTCAGGAGTTTGACAATCCCCTGCCGCGATGGTGGCTCTGGACCTTCATCGCCACCATCGTAATTGCCATCGCCATAACCATTATCTATCCGGCATGGCCCACATTCAACGGGCCAACCAAGGGGCTGATCGGCTATTCTTCGCGCGCCGATGTGGCCGCCGATATCCAGCGTTTCAAAGCGGCGAACGAGGCTGTTGATACAAAACTGTCAACGGTTCCGCTTGAAGATATCAACAAAGATCCAGTGCTGCGAAGCTACGCCATGAATGGCGGGGCCGCCGTGTTTAAAACCTGGTGCGCGCAATGCCACGGTCAGGGGGCTAACGGGGTGAAAATGGGCTCGGGCTATCCCAACCTGATCGACGATGACTGGTTGTGGGGCGGCACCATCGAGGCCATTCATACCACCATCACCCACGGAATTCGCTCCGCCGATGACCCGGACACCCGCGATTCAGCCATGCCACAATTTGGCGATATTCTGGAGCCGAGCGAGATCGACCAGTTGGTTCAACATGTGCGCGCCATCTCGGGCCAAAGCAACGACGCCACGTCCGCCAAGGCCGGCGCCGCCCTGTTTGCCGATAATTGCGCGGCCTGCCACGGCGACAAGGGCACCGGAGGGCGCGATGTCGGCGCTCCCAATCTCACCGACGCCATCTGGCTGTATGGCGGAGATGTCGCCAGCCTGACCAACACCGTCACCAACGCCCATTACGGCATCATGCCCGCATGGGGCGGTCGCCTGACAGAGTCTCAAATCCGTCAGGTAGCCACCTTCATTCACGAAAGCGGCGGCGGTGAATAAGAGCGGCGAATGACATAGCGAATTCTTTGAGCGCGCCCTCTTGCGTTTGAGGATGTTGGCGCCGACCTCCCGGTCCTGTTCACACTCAGGGAGGTCGGCGCTGTTTTGACACAGGCATTTATAGAGCACATCGCCCGATCATCTGCCTATAACAGACCCTGAACCGGACAATAAAAGGCCGCGCCGCATGAGCGTTTCTGACGACCAGCCCCCCAAACTTTACGCCGCACAAGAGCCGGTCTTTCCGCGCAAGGTCTATGGGAATTTTCGCAACCTGAAATGGGCGATGATGGTGGTCACGCTGGGGATTTATTATATCACTCCGTGGATCAGATGGGACCGCGGCCCCAACCTGCCGGACCAAGCGGTCCTGATCGACATGGCGGACCGGCGGTTCTTCTTTTTCTGGATCGAGATCTGGCCGCAAGAGTTCTATCTGGTCGCAGGCCTGTTGGTGATGGCCGGGCTGGGCCTGTTTTTATTCACCTCGGCCCTTGGTCGGGTCTGGTGCGGA
Source organism: Alphaproteobacteria bacterium (assembly GCA_013151335.1). Taxonomy (GTDB): domain Bacteria; phylum Pseudomonadota; class Alphaproteobacteria; order Rhodobacterales; family Rhodobacteraceae; genus UBA5972. Next base: position 2,380 of record JAADIJ010000093.1, read on the forward strand.
TATTCCTGCCCGCAAACCGTCTGGACCGACCTTTTCGTGGTGGTCGAGCGCTGGATCGAGGGCGACCGCAACGCCCGCGTGCGCCTTTACAACTCCAAATGGGGCGCGCGCAAAATCCGGCTGCGCACCACCAAATGGACGATCTGGCTGTTGATCAGTGCAGCCACCGGCGGCGCTTGGGTATTTTATTTCATGGATGCGCCGTTCCTGCTCCACCACCTGTTTGTCGGCAGAGCGCCCTATGTCGCCTATGCTTTCGTGGTTTCGCTCACCGCCACCACCTTCCTGTTTGGCGGGTTTCTGCGCGAGCAAATCTGCATCTACATGTGCCCGTGGCCGCGTATTCAGGCGGCAATGATCGACGAAGAAACCGTCACCGTTTCTTACCGCGACTGGCGAGGAGAGCCGCGCGGCAAGCATCGCAAATCCGCCGAGGCCGTCAACTTGGGCGACTGCATCGACTGTGCCGCCTGCGTCAACGTCTGCCCGATGGGCATCGACATCCGCGACGGCCAGCAGATGGAATGTATCACCTGCGCGCTCTGCATCGACGCCTGCGATGACGTCATGCAAAAGATCGGCAAACCGCGCGGCCTGATCGACTATATCTCCCTTACCGACGAGATAAGCGAGCGCGAGGGCAACCCGCCGATCAGCGCGTGGAACCACGTGATCCGTCTGCGCACCATCATCTATACCGGCATCTGGTTGGCAATCGGAGCGTCGCTTATCCTAGCCTTGTTCATGCGCGCCGCCATCGACCTCAACGTTTCCCCCGTGCGCAATCCGATCTTTGTAACCCTGTCTGACGGCTCAATTCGCAACACCTTCAATTTACGCATCCGCAACAAACAAGGCGAGGCCCGCCCGTTTGAAATCTCGATCTCCCCCACTGAGGGATTCGAGCTAAAACTTCAGGGCAATGAAGCCTCAATCGTCAATGTTCCCGCCGACAGCACCGGCGCTCACAAGGTTTTCGTGACCGCCAAAAAAGGCTCGCTTGCCTCAAAATCCGAGCTGACGCATATTCGCATATGGGTCAAAGACACGGTCAACGGCGATCGGGTTTACCGCGATACCGTGTTTAACGGCAACCAGAGTAGGAATTAGACATGGCTGCAAAACCGCTGACAGGGCGCAAGTTTCTTATCATCATTTTGTCGTTTTTCGGGGTGATGATCGCCGCCAATCTGACGCTGATTTACTCCGCGATCCGCACTTTTCCGGGGCTGGAAATCAAGAACACCTATGACGCCTCCCAGACCTTTGACAAAGAGCGCCGCGCACAAGCCCGCCTCGGCTGGAAGCTCGAAACTGCTTTTGACGGCACCAGCGTCAGCCTGAAAATTCGCGACCGTCAGGGTCGCTCTCCGGCCCTGCAATCCCTGATCGCAACGGTTGGGCGCGCCACGTTTGACCGCGCGGATGTGATCCTTGATTTCGCACAAACCCAAAGCCCCTATTTGGCGCCCATATCCCTGCTCAAAGGCAAATGGGAGCTGCGCATCAAAGCCATCGCCGCCGACGGAACCCCCTTTCGCCAGCGCTTGCCAATCTGGGTAGACTAGCAAATGGCCGCGCCGATCGCCCCTCGAGTTGCGGTCTGCCCTACCTCTATCGTGCCTCTGCCCGAGCAAAACATCGCCGCCACCAAGCCATCTCTCAAGGCCGATTCCGTGCTGCTCAGCCTGCCGACCATCCACTGCGCAGGGTGCATCTCAACAGTCGAACGAGGCTTGGCCGCCATTCCCGGCGTGCGCGCAGCGCGGGTCAACCTGTCGCTCAAGCGCGTCTCCGTGGACGCCAAGCCGTCAATCACCGCCGCCCAACTCGTTGAAACCCTCGCCGCCCTTGGCTATGAGGCGCACGAGCTTGACCCCTCGTTATTATCAACAGCCAAGGACGATCTGATCGGCCGCAACCTCTTGATGCGCTTGGCCGTAGCCGCGTTCGCCATGATGAATGTGCTCCTGCTATCCATCGCGGTCTGGGCCGGAGCCGACGGGGTGACGCGTGATTTCATGCACTGGATTTCGGCGCTGATCGCCCTGCCCGCCATCGCCTTTTCCGCCCAACCGTTTTTTCGCAACGGCTGGCAGGCGCTGAGAAAACGCCACCTCAACATGGATGTGCCGATCTCGCTGGCGCTGATCCTCGCCGCTGGAATGTCGCTTTTCGAGACCATGAACAGCGGCGAAAACGCCTATTTTGACGCCGCCCTGTCGCTGACGTTTTTCCTACTCGCCGGACGTTACCTCGACCATCGCACCCGCGCCTCCGCCCGCTCAGCCGCCCAGGAACTCGCCGCTCTGGAGGTACCGCGCGCGCTGTTGCAAACCAGCGATGGCGAGAAAAATGTGCCAATCCAAGAGTTGCGCATTGGCGACACCATCATCATCAAACCGGGCGCGCGCATCCCCGTTGACGCCGAGATTATCACCGGCGAGACCGAGATCGACCGCGCGTTTTTAACCGGCGAGAGCCTACCCGTTTATGCCGGTCCCACCACCTCGCTTCATGCCGGAGAGATCAACCTGACCGGCCCCATCACCCTGCGCGTCACCGCCATCGCGCGCCACTCCACCTTGCAGAAAATCACCGATCTGGTCGCACTGGCCGAAACCTCGCGCGACAAATACACCTCCCTTGCCGACCGCGCCGCCGCGATTTACGCCCCCGGCGTGCATCTGTTGGCCCTTGCGGCATTCATCGGCTGGTTCACTCTTTCCGGCGATCTACGCCTGTCGCTGAACATCGCCATCGCGGTTTTGATCATCACCTGTCCCTGCGCGCTTGGATTGGCGGTGCCCGCGGTCAACACGGCGGCCAGCGGTCGCCTGTTTCGCAAAGGTGTGCTGCTCAAAAGCGGCACCGCACTGGAGCGTCTGGCCGAGATCGACACCGTGGTTTTCGACAAAACCGGCACCCTGACATTGGGCATTCCGACGTTAATCGCACCCCAAAACTACCCCCCAGACGCGCTGAAAATCGCCGCCGCACTGGCAAAAGGCAGCGCCCATCCCCTGGCACAATCCATCCTGCGCGCCGCTAAATCCGCAGACATAGAGCCGAGCGTCGAGCTGATCGACCTCAAGGAAACGCCGGGATTTGGCGTCGAGGCCACACTTGACGGTACTCATGTTCGGCTTGGTCGCGCGGCTTGGGTCGGCGCCAATGAGGCCGAAACTACCGCCAGTTTCCTCAAAATCGGCGACCAGCCAGCAGTTAAATTCACCTTCATCGACGAGCTGCGCCCCGGCGTTGCCGACCTGATCAAAAGCCTCAAAGCACTTGGCATAGAGGTCCACATGCTGACCGGCGACTCGCCGCGCGCCGCCGCCGATGTCGCCGCCCGCCTTGGCATAACAAACATCGCCGCCTCTCAAACCCCGCAAAACAAAGCCGACCTCTTGCGCGCTCTGGGCGAGGCCGGCAAAAAAGTGCTGATGCTCGGCGACGGCCTCAACGACACCGGCGCGCTGGCCTCTGCACACGTGTCCATCGCCCCCGCCTGCGCAATCGACGCCGCCCGCGTCGCCTCTGATATCGTGATCCTCAAACAAGATTTTGGCGCAGTGTCGGATTGTTTGAAAACCGCCCGCTCATCACGCGCGCGCATCAAGGAGAATTTCGCCATGGCCGCAGCTTACAACGCCGTCGCCGTACCAATCGCGCTCCTTGGTTTCGCCACCCCGCTGATCGCGGCACTGGCCATGTCCGCGTCATCAATCACCGTCACCATCAATGCCTGGAGGGTTCGTTAATCATGGAAGTGCTCGTTTTCCTAATCCCCGCGTCGATTTTTCTCGGCCTGCTTGGCCTCGCTGGATTTTTCTGGATGTTGCGAAATAAACAATTTGACGACCCCGACGGCGATGCCCATCGCATCCTAAGCTCTGATTACGACGACAAACCCAAGGAATAACAAAAGCCTAAACCCTCGATTTCGCCCATGCCTCGCGCTTGCGATAAAGGGTCGAGGGCGACACATCCAGCACCCGTGACGCCTTGGAAACCGAGCCCCCATTTCGCGCAATCGTCGCCTCGATCACCAGACGCTCGATCTCCGCCAGCGGACGGCCAATCAGCTTGCCAAGGTCAGGCGTCTCATCAACGCGGGACGGATATTCAGGCTGCGAGTTGGACAGCCCACCCTCGCTCAGATGCATGATTTCCAGCGGCAGCATCGTGGCGGTAACACTTTCCCCGTCGTTCAGAACCACCACATTGCGAAGCACATTCAGCAATTGCCGCACGTTACCCGGCCACGGGGATTTTCGAAATAATTCAACGACTTCAGGCTCAATATGTGAAAAGGCCCGCCCTTCCTCCGCCGCAAAAACCCGCAGCATATTTCGCGCGATTTCAATCACATCCTCGCCACGATCCCGCAACGGCGGCAGGTGGATCGGCACCACATGCAAGCGGTAAAACAAATCCTCTCTAAACCGGCCGTTCTGCACCTCGACATAGGGGTCGCGATTGGTCGCGCAGATGATGCGCACATTGACCTTGCGCGCGATCAAAGAGCCGACGGGCTGGATGGTCGAGGTTTGCAAAAACCGCAGCAACTTGGTTTGAAGGTTGAGGTCCATCTCGCAGATCTCGTCCAAAAACAACGTCCCGCCATCCGCCGCGCCAGCCGCGCCAACCTTGTCGGCAATCGCACCCGTAAACGAGCCTTTGAGATGGCCAAAAACCTCACTTTCCAGCAAATCCGACGGGATCGCTCCGCAATTGAGCGGCACGAACGGCCCCTTGGCCCGCGACGAAGTCTCGTGAACCGCAACCGCGCAAATCTCTTTGCCGGTCCCGCTTTCGCCCGATAAAAACACCGTGGCCATCGAGCGGCTGATCGAATTGATCTTGCGGTAGATCTCGCGCATTTCGTTTGATGAGCCGATAAAGCCGTGAAATCCGCCCTCGGTTTCGTCGAAACTATCGCCCGCCGCGTCAAACACCCCAACCTCTGCCCGCGCATTTTCGATCACATTGATCAGGCGGGCCTCGTCAAACGGCTTGACCAAAAACTCAAACGCCCCCCCGCGCATCGCCTCGACCGCCTTGTTGATAGAGCCGTTTGCCGTGATCACGATCACCCGCGTACCCGGTTTTTTGTCCAGCATCTCTGCCATCAACTCTAGACCATCGCGGTCCGGCAGCATCAAATCGAGCAGCACGACATCGGGTTCAAAGCTGCGAAACTTGGCCATCCCGTCGCGCGCGGTCGCTGCACAACGCACCTTGAAACCCGCCTTTCGCAGGATGGCCTCATAGACCATTTGCAAGGACGCGGTGTCCTCGATCAAAAGCAGCGGGGAACTCATCTTATGGCGTTCACTTCCGATTTGAGCCTACGGGCGCAGACCAGCTTTGGCCTGTTCTTCAAGTATAAACCCTTGAAGCTCCGCAAGACCAGAGAGACAGGTTTTGCACAATGCGTCAATCTCGTCGGCCTCATTTCTATTGGCCGCCCCATTCAGACGCTGGGCGATATGTTGCAGCCCGCGAGCGCCAATCGCCCCGGCAACCGAGATCAAAATATGGGTCTGCGAGCGGATTTCAGCCAGATTGAGGCTTTGCTGCCCCCGCGCCAAGCCCTCCGCCACCATGTCGGTGTCGGCCTGAAGTTTGCCCAAAAGCTCGGCGGTTGAGCGCGGCCCGATCATCTTGATCAGCCCGTCAAACACCGACCGATCAACCACATTGCTCCGCGACACGGCGGGTGCGACCTTTGGTTTTTGGATCTCGGAGGCCGGATGGGTCAGCGTTCTCCTCTTGACGCCATGATGAAAGTCAAGGATCGACGTTCCAAAATCATGCAGACTCATCAATGGTTTAGAGATGATTCCGTCCGCGCCAACCGCGCTGATACGCTCTCGATGCTCGCGCATGACATAGGCCGTCAGCGCCACGAGCGGCATGTCCGAAAGGGGTGCAGGCTTGGCACGAATGGCCTTGATCAGCTCAAGTCCGGTCATTCTGGGCATTTCAATATCGAGCAGGGCCAGATCAAAAACCTGGGTCTCCAGCAACTCAAGCGCCTCAACCCCGTCCGAGGCAACCGAACACTCCGCCCCCATCGCCGCCAGCATCTGGCTTGCAACCAGTTGGTTGGTTTTGTTGTCTTCGGCCAAGAGAATACGCAAGCCGGTCAAATCTGGGGGTGCCTGATCGCGCGTGCTGTCGATGTTTCCATCACGGCGCAGGTTGCGATCAAACCACATATCATATGGCACAAGCAGCGTGGCGTCCGCGCCGCTGCCATCCGCCCGGTTGCAAATTTTCAGGCTGGCCCCCAGCAGATCGGACAGCTCTTTGGCAATAAACAGCCCGAGACCGCTGCCCGGTTTGGCGGTCTTTTCCGGCCGACCCTCGTATTGAAACAGCCGCGCCAACGCCTCGTCTGAAAAGCCCGGTCCCTGATCGCGCAACTCAAAGATCAGCGCGTTCTCAGGCCCGCAACGCACGGCCAAAACCACGTCGCCCTGGTCGGTATATTTGATTGCATTGCCGATCAGATTGGCGATCACCCGATCAAGCGCGACCCGATCAAGCGTCACAATCGCCGGCAGCCCAGCCTCCACCTCCAGTAAAAACGAAACACCTTTTTCCTGCGCGTGCCCGGCCCAACGGCGGCGAATATCGTCCAGAAAAATGCCGAGTTTGATGTTAGAGGGCGTGGTCACCGGATCATCTGGCACCTCCACATCGTCGGTCATGGTCTTTTCCAACAGCCGCGCCAAAGTTTCGCCAGAGGCCGCAACCCGTTCAAAATGCGCCCGCGCGTCCGCGTCCAGTTTCTGGTCATCAATCAGGTGCAACCCGCCCAGAATATCCGCCAACGCGGACCGCAGATCATGCGAGACTAACGAGAAACGATCCCGCTTGGTCGGCGATTTTCTTCCCTGATTAATTGGGCTATCTGGCACCTCTGGTGTCACGTTTTGCTCCCTTCGAGCCGTTATTTGGATAATAGACTATCAGCTTAAAGTTGAAAACTGCTCTCCTTGATAGTCCAGTTTTTCGCCTCTGGCAAGCTTTGATCCATCATCCAAAAGTTGTAAAAATCTCGATTTCCTGATCGCGACCATGTCTATCGGCACATCGACAATATCGAAAAAATCGTCTGGATTATGGGGCCTGCCCAGCGCAACCAACAGGGCTTGCGGGTAGGTTTTTCCACAGATATCAACGGTTTGCGCCTCTTTGCTGCCACCTGCTTCGATCATGATGACGTTGGGGTCTTGAAGGCTGCTCTCGGTCAAAAATTGCACGTTTTCGGGGGCCAACGCCGCCTTGCAGATGGTCTCGAGCGAAGCCGAATTGCACATGAGCTGCACCAGCAGGCATCGGACCACCAGATCTTTGGACGGCACGCTGACCACAATCGCGACCCGTCCGGGGGCCAGTTTTTCAAGTGCAGTTCGACCGCCCATTCGCAAAATAAGACTGCGCGCGATCGCCGGACCAAGCGCCTCCGTGGCAAAAGATTCGTCGGTTGCGTCAAGCTTTCCCACGATCAGATCCGGTGTCCAATCGCCGCCGGTCTGATTATAGTCAAACGAGATAGAGGCCTTCAGTTCGCCGTTTTCGTGGTTAACATCCAGCACGATATCGCGGGTTCCGGCGGTCTCCAGCAAATAGGTTGCCAAATGGTTAACCGCCTGCCGCAAGCGCGAACTATCGCCCATGATCCGGTGCGCGCTATTTTTATTAAGGTTCACCGTGAAGGAAATACCCTCGCGCGCGGCCCGAGGCATGAACATATCGCGCACGGCATCGACCAGCTCGCCCAGCACGAACGGCCGGTTTTCGACCGTCATTACCCCGTCCTGAATGGCCGAATAGTCCAAAATATCCTCAAGCAGGCTGGTCATTTGTTGACCTGAACGCTCCGCTTGATCAATCAGACGGGTTTGCTGATCATTCACGCCGACTTGTCGCACCAGCGCCAGCAGCCCCAAAACGCCGTTAAGGGGCGTGCGCAACTCGTGGCTCATCATCGCCAGGAATTGCGATTTCGCCCGCCCCGCCTTGGTTTCACGATCCAGCAAGGTCTGGTTCAACTCGGCCAAATGCCGGAAGCGATTGGATTCACGTGCAAAAACCACGATCATCAGCAAGCTTGCAAACACAGCCATGACGCTGATCACCAGCATGGTCGACGAGCTTTTAGACAGGGCCTCGCGGTATCCGGCGCGAATATTTTCTTCGCCATGAAGCACAGCCAGGCTCAGCACATGCAGTTTCGCACCAAACGGCGAGAACTCACGGGTCAGGCGCAGCGCCGCCTTTTTGTCATCGGCCTTCAGCCCGACAATCTCCGGCTCCAGCCGTTTCATCAGCGAAAACAGCTTGGCGACCACTTGACCGGGCTGATCATACTTGCGCAACCGCGTCCCGACCGAGCCTTGATCAAACAGCGAAATCCGGCTCCACAAAATGTCAAATCGCTCATTTACATATTGGTTGGTGGCCTCGGGTTCCCGCTCGATCACCCCTTCCAACACGTGCTCGAACCGCGCCAGTTCCAACTCGACCTGAACCGCCGACCACAAAATCGTCTCGTGATCGGCCGCGCGCAGTTCGTTGATGTCTTGGCGAACGCCGAAATAACCGATCCCAGCCAGCAAAAATGTCACAATAATCAGCGCAAATCCAGCCAGCCGAGATGCTTTGTGAGATAATATCACCGGCCGTCACTGATAGTCGATCGAGATCAGTTGCCAGATCAGACGACTGTTATAAATCGGGTCGCGCAGCTCTGGAAAATCGCTCATGGGGTAAATCATCCAGAGCGGGCCTTTATCGCGCATGGACAAGGCGACCCCGTCGACGCTCAGCGCCAGAATCACATTATATTTGAAAAACTCTTCAACCGGGGCCTCCGATTGAAAGTCGTTGGCCGCTGTCAAAATCACAGTTTTTGGCAGGACCGAGCTAAAGCATTGCATCACGTCGCGCATCAGAGGGCCACGAAAAACCCGCTTTCCATCAACGAATTCATTGCCGGTAACGACGGTCTCCTGCGACATATCGCGAAGTTGTGTCAGCGTCAGTGCCAGCTCTTTGCCAAGTGCCTTGGAACGGATGGTCAGCGCCGTTTGGGCCAGTGTCGTGCTGCCGAAACTCGCAGCGAATACAAACAATACAAACCCAATGAGTAGCCGTTTCATAGCGTCACCGTTTTGTTTCATCTCGTCACATTAACCAAGATAAACGCACCGAGACAAACGATTTTTTCAAAAACCAGTCTGCAGCCAACAAAAGAAGGATTTGTGCATCATTGATCGGCGCGCGCCAACAACTTGGCGGGGCAGATCGCACAAACCCTTCTAAAGTCGGATCGGTCGATCAGATCAAAGTTGCGGGGTAACCGGCTTCTTTGAGGGTTCCGATCATCTTTTCAGTGTCGATTGTCGAAGTAACGGCAAGCACGTGCTGGTCCAGATCGGCTTCGATCTTTGCTGCACTGTCAAGACCAACAATCGCGGCCTCGATGGTCTTTTTGCAATGACCACAGGTCATGTCGGGTACGCTGAATTTCTGCATTTTTTCACTCCATTTTGCGTTATTCCAGATAGATGGACATTCCAGCTGGGGTAAGGTCAAGAAGTATTTTGAGATTCTTTCACCGCCCGCCAGATACTGCATATCAGGTGTATATCAGGGCAAGCTCAACGTCGTAATTTACGCCGACCCCCATCAAACCCGAAAGCAACCACAGATTGCCAACGCAACAAAATCACATTCCGGCCATGTTTTTGCACGATTCGTCAACAATGCTGGCCGATGAACAGGACAGTTTCGCACAAAGCGTCAGTTAACCAATATCAGTTGACAAATAACCGGCGCATATAATCTGCAAATTGTCCTTTTTGAAAAGCCGGGGGTTGCGCAAACTGAGAAACCCAAAGGCCGAGGCTATCGCGCCATCACTCTGTCGCGGAACCAAGGCACTGGCAGTAGGGTGAATTGTGGGTAAAAAATGCAGCAGTTAGAACAGCAACTAAAGGACTTTGTTAGAGGCGGCATCAAGCTGTTTTGGCAACGACAAGCCATGTTCGCCGGGGCAACTTTGCTGACCGCTTACTATATGAGCCTACAGATCGCGATCATCAGCTACCTGTTTTGCGAAATATCCGAATTCCTGGATCTTTACATCTCGAAAAAAGTGATAAGCTGGAGCGACCACAGCCTCAAAACCGCCCGACACTATCACAATATGCTGATGTTCAGCACGGTTCTAAGCTCGTTTTCCATCGTGCAATATGTCGTTCTCGTTTCCTACTCCGAGGGCCCCGCTCTGCATTTTGCGCCGCTCTTTTTCCTGTTTTGCGCCGCTCTTTTCGCCGCGATGAACAACCATCAACTGCCAAAAGTCCTCGCGGTCCGACTGGTGATTTACGGCGCAGTTTTCCTTCTCATTCCCGCCTACGACCTCTGGGTCGTGCGCCCCGGGCTGAAATCGGACTTGTGGTTGCAATTCGCTACCACCTTGTTTGTGCTCTATTTTATCCTCGACAGCGCGCGCGTCATGCTCGGGGTGTACCGCAAGTCATTGCAACAGATCGACGAACTTTGCACAGAGCGCGACCGTGTCAGCGCCGCCTACGAGGTTCAGTCGCAATTCGTCGCCGTCGTCAGCCACGAGTTGCGCACGCCGTTGACTTCGATCAAGGGCGCACTCGGTCTCATGAACAGCGGAGCGTTGGGAACCTTGCCGACCGAAATGGTTGGTGTTGCCAAAATCGCCCAGAAAAATAGCGACCGTCTGGCCCTGTTGATCGACGATCTGCTCGACCTGCAAAAACTTGAGGCCGGCAAAATGACCTTCAATTTTGACACTATCAATCTGGCCGAGCTTTTGGAGGAGTCCGCTGAGGCCAACAAATCCTACGGCGGGTTGATGGGCGTCACGATCAATCTGATGGCGAGGGATAATTCGCTGACCGTCAACGCCGATCGAGACCGGCTGATGCAAGTGCTGGCCAATGTGCTGTCAAACGCGATCAAATTCTCAAAACACGGCGGTCGGGTTGAGTTGTCGCTGGAAAAATCCGGCGGTAAAGTGCGAATTCTCGTGCGTGATTACGGCGTGGGCATTCCCGAAAACTCCTATGACAAAGTGTTCGGGCGCTTCACGCAGGTGGACTCGTCCGATCAACGCGAGATCGGTGGCACAGGCCTTGGCATGAGCATCACCAAACAAATTCTAGCGGGTCACAACGCCACGATTGATTTCACCAGCACGCTGGGTGAAGGCACTACATTCGTGGTGGAGTTGGATTTGCTGGATGCCGACGACAGTCAATGCACCCAAATTGCCGCCTGATCCAGTATCGCGCCAGACGCGCCAACCCTCTGGTAATAAAGAAAAATTCCACAAACCAAAGCTCGCGGGATTGATCGTTCTCATGTGCCGTTAACCCTGTGGCGTTTACTGCCCAACGGTCTTGATACGCCCTTCGACCTTGGCACTCACGCCACCTTGGCTGATGATATAATCAATCACATCATTGGCCATCAGGTTGCCATTGCCCGCATTAATCAGCAAATTTCCGGTCCCCAGCACCTTATATCCGTCGCCACCGCCGAGGATATAATTGTTGGTCGCCAACTTATACTTAGTGTTGGGATCAAGGTCAGCACCGCCAATTTTCACCGACGTAATCCGCGCACCAGCCGGAGCGGCCGGATCATAAACCACGCTCATTCCCGACAATTGCGGGAACCGGCCCGAACCTTTTTCAACCTTGCTAAACCCGTTTTCAAGCGCGCTCAGAACCTGCTTACCGGTCAACTCGGTCATCACGGTCGAGTTGCCAAACGGCAGTTCGGTCAAAATATCACGCCGCGTCAGCATGGTGCCCGCGTCATAGGTGCGATCGGCGCGAATACCGCCGCCATTAGCGATGGCAATATCGGCCCCGGTCGCGCTGCGCAACGCATCCGCGATCAGGTTGCCCATAGCGGATTCTTCGCCCCGAACCACGTTGCGCCGCGAGTCCAGCGGCCCTTCAGTCGTGCCAATTTCCACATTCAAACTAGCGTCTAAGCTGGCCTGGAACGTGTCAACCATCGCCTGGGTTTCTGGATCAGGCGTCACGTTCGCCGTGTCGATAAAGCGGAAATTCGGGGTCCAGCGGATTTTGCGCTTGCCCCTTTTCTCGCCAATAGACACGGTCAGATCAATCGGCGTGAGGAACCGCGCGTCAATCGAGGTTTCCACATAGGCGGTGATCCCGTCATAAGAGGTCGCATATTTATGGTCGTCACCCGACATGATCACGTCAAACGCATGGCTTTTGATCAGCGCGCGGTCGTTGGAGGCGTCAGTTTGCACCACCCCGATCACGATATCCGCGCCTGCTTTGCGCGCGGCTTTTGCGGCGGCAATACCGCTCTCAACCGTACTGGCAAATTTCAAGTCACCCGAGCTTGTGACCTCCGGCGTCGTGTCTTGCGCCACCGGCACCAGTGCCACTTTCAAATCGCCAAACTGTTTCATCATCGTGCCGCCAAGCCCGGCAACCGGTGAGCCGTCGCCATTGGTGATGTTGACCGCGGCCCACGGATATTTTGAAACGCCCATCTTTTGATTAAAATTATCGACACCGAAATCATACTCGTGATTGCCCGGAACCGCGATGTCAAATGGCACCAGATTGGTCAGATCAATCATGTTCTGCCCCTTGTCAAACCCCGACAAGATCGAGGGCGACAGCATATCGCCATCAAAAACATAGAGGGTATTCGGGTTGGCCGCACGCTCGGCACGCGCCACTGCGTTCAGCCGGGCAACACCGCCACGGCCTTTTTTCTCGGCGAAATTATAGACATCGCCAACACCCAGAATGGTTAATTTAACTACTTCAGCAGAGGCGGGGGTCGCAAAGACCGCGCCAAGCGTTGTTGCGCTTAAAGCCAATGCGAGGAGGCCACGAAGTGGAGAGCTCATTTGGTCGTCCTTTCAGTTTTCATTGCCCATAAATAAAACGGGGTTTGGCCGAGTTTGTCAAAGGTAATGATCCACCCGCGCATTGGGCTTGGCTTTTGAAATAAAACCGGCCTAAATGAGATGCTTGGCGATGAATACCGCGGCAAAAAATCGACGCTGCCTGAATTATTTTGGCGTAAAACGAGAACACATCTCGGGTTAGGACATGAAATGCGCTTTGATTATGTGATCGTCGGCGCGGGTTCGGCGGGGGCGACTTTGGCCGCTCGCCTGACCGAAAACCCCGCCATAACCGTCTGTTTGCTAGAGGCCGGAGGCGGTGGAAACGGCATTCTCACCCGCGCGCCGATAGGTGTTATTGCCGAGGTTCGTGATTTTCCAAAAATTAATAACTGGGCCTATTCAACGGTTCCTCAACAAGGTCTTAACGGGCGCAAAGGCTACCAACCGCGCGGCAAGGCCCTTGGCGGTTCAAGCGCGATCAACGCCATGCTCTATATACGCGGTCATCGCGACGACTTTGACAATTGGGCCAAAATCGGCTGCGACGGCTGGGGCTGGGATGACGTTCTACCTTATTTTCGCAAATCCGAAAACAACCAGCATGGCCCGGATGCGTTTCACGGCGACAGCGGCCCGTTGGAAGTGTCCGACCAACAAGAACCCCGCCC
>JAADIJ010000066.1 GCA_013151335.1 Alphaproteobacteria bacterium
GAGGTGCCAAAATCGGTATAATCGGCCAGCGAGGGGCTGGAATCGCCGTCGACAATGGAAACACTGTTGCCGGTCATGTCGATCTCGGGTGCCGCGGTGCCGGTGCCTTCGATGGCAAAGGTATAGGGGTTCTCGTCGGAATCATTACTGGTGATCGAAATTGAACCAGTTTTGAGGCCCACTGTGACTGGATCGAACGCGACAACAATCGTGGTGCTGCCCCCGGCGGCGACACTTGCAGCCGGCGACGTTGTGATCGAAAAATCGGTGGTATTGCTCAGGCTGGCAACAATTGTGGTCAGGGTTGCGTTGCCGGTGTTCTGGATGGTGAAAGTCTGGCTGGTCGCGCCACTGGCGATATTGGTACTGGCAAAGCGGGTGCCATCAGCAACTGCGGGGGTGGTGTCACCGTCAATAATGTTTTGAGAATTGCCCGTCACATTGATCTCGGGCGCGGTGCTGCCGGTGCCGGTAATGGCAAAATCATAGGGGCTCTCGTTGCTGTCGTCGTTGGCGATGCTGAGGGTGGCATCGCGTGCGCCCGCAGCGGAGGGGGCGAACAGAACAACCACCGTCGAAGTTGCCCCTGCAGCGATTGTGGTTGAGGGCTGCGTGGTCACGCTGAAGTCTGCCGCGTTGGTGCCGCTAAGGGACGCGGCATTCGTCCCAAGGGTCAGTAAACCGCTGCCGGTGTTTGCAATGGTGAAGGTGCGGCTGACCGAGCCGGCTGGAATTACGGCTGATCCAAAATCGGTGAAATTGGTGGCCGAAGGCGTGGTGCTGCCATCGGCAATCGGGTTGGAATTGCCGGTAATATCAATTTCAGGCGGTGGCGGTGCTGCCACTGTAACCAGAAGCGATCTGGGATTGTTCCCGCCCAACGTATCGGTTGATGTACCGGGGTTCAGTTGCAGGGTTACCGGATTTGCGCCATTGTTCGGGGTCACGGTGAAATTATAGGAACTGCCGCTGCCCGAGAAACCGCTGATGGTGCCGTTGGTCACCGCAATATCGCCCGCTGCAACACCGCTCATGTTGTCGTTGAAAGCAAGGCTGGCGGCAAATGCGCCGCTGTGCTGCGCCGGGGCGGTGATTGCGGCGGTGAGCTCACGCGCAGAGATGTTGGAAAGAGCGATGGTCGTGGTTGCGGTTCTGGTCATTGTAAAGTCGAAGAAATACCGGGAACCGCCCTCGGCATATTTATAGGATATCGTACAGCTGGCACCCGCCCCGGTTCCGGGATTGAACTCGGCTCCCTTAAAGAAACTATCATTCGGATCGAAACATGGCCCGGATTCAATCGTCGGGTTCACCCCCCGGTCGCCATCCCAAACCGGTAATTCCATGACGACTTCCACCCGATTCGTCGAATTGGGACTGTTACGCACATTATAATAAGCTGTGGTGCTGGAGGGGCAGGACCGCGTCGCGTAACTGACGTTGTAGCTGGTACCCGACCCGTACCCCTCCGCGATACTGGCATCCGCGCAGGTGAACGGTTGCGCCTCGGCTTTGGTGGCTGTTGTCACCGTTAAAGCAGGAACAACAAACAGCAGCGCGAGCAGCAGGCTAACGACTGATTTGCTCAGCCGGTACGAAATATTTTTCAACACTTGATTTACACTATCCCCGAACTCTACTGCTCAATTGAGCCACTAGCGGCGCGCGAGAAGCCAAGTCGGGTCGCAGAAAACCCTGGCAGCAGCCTTGCGCACAAACCATCGGGGAAAGTTAACAAGCCCTTTAAAATAGAATAGCCAAATAAATCAAATGTACTATATTCACGTTATGAATAGCAAAACTTTAGGTAAACGACATGACGATGCAAAATCTGCGCAACCTTGATCTGAATCTTCTGGTGGTATTTGAAGCGGTTTTCACCGCTGGAAACATCTCGCAGGCGGCAAAGCAATTGGGCGTCAGTCAGCCGACAATCTCCAATGCGCTGACCCGGCTGCGCGAAACGCTTGACGACAAATTGTTCATCCGAAGCGGCCGCGGTGTGGCCCCGACACCCAAAGCCGCGCGCCTGATCGTGCCGGTGCGCGATGCCCTGCAGATCATCCAGATCGGCATGGCCGAAGATAACAGGTTTGATCCGGCCCACTCCAAGCGCAATTTCAAAATTTCCGTTGCCGAACCGATGGAACTGGTTGTGCTGCCCGAACTGATAAATCAACTGCCGCAAAACAGCAGAGTGGCGTTCGACTATTTTTCGCCCCTGTCGCGCAACGTCGAGGAAGGCCTGATGACCGGTGCATTCGAGCTGGCAATCTTTTTACTGCCATCAAAGACACCCGACCTGAATGTTGAACTTCTGTGCCCCGTCGATCTGGTCGGCATAGCACGCAAAAACCACCCGCGCCTTGCCAGAGGCGAAAAGCTGACGGAAGAGGCCTTCGTCAAAGAGGGCCATGCGACCCTGAACCTGCAACCCGGCAAGGTGACAAATGCGGAAAAAGTGTCGGTGCTTCAATCACCGCTGCGCCGGTCTGTGATCCGGGTCTCAAGTATTGGTGCCATCGCCCGCATTGTCGGGACCACCGATCTGTTCGGGATGGTCCCCAGACTGTTTGCCGAGCATGCAAAAGACAGCTATGGCCTGGAAATTTTCGAGCCACCGATTGAAATGAACAAACAGAAGATGTTCATGATCTGGCACAAACGGCACGATGAGGATAGCGGCCACATCTGGCTGCGCAAGCGGGTCCGGATGATTGTCACTGCGGCGTTGAAGGCTTCAGACGGATCACTCGATACTTAGGGTCAGGTCGGGTGCGTGATCTGGTTTGATCGTCTTTGCCGCCTGCCAATAATGCCAGGCCCCCCAGATACCGACAAGCTGCATGACCGCCAGCGATACCCCCAGCGCGCGCGCGCCATAGCCGGAAAACACCGTGTCACTGGCGATCCCGACCAGCGTCGGGCCAATGCCGACACCGACAAGATTGAACACAAACAGGAAAATCGCCGTCGCCATCGGGCGCATTTCGGTATCCACCCGGGAATGCAGAAATGCGAATGTCGGGGCCCAATAGGTGCCGGCAACAAAGGTCGCTGCAACAAAACATGCAAGGGCCGTGGCGCGATCATCCACCAACATAAACGCAATAACGAATGGCTTGGCAAGCAGTATGGCGCAGACCACGATGCCAAGACGCCAGATCGGTTTTGAAGCACCAAGCCTGTCGGCCACCAGCCCGCTTAACCAGATACCGAGCCCGCCGACGATACCTATGGTCAGCGCCAGAAAAATGCCGGTCTGGGCCTGGCTCAACCCCAGCCCGCGAATGATGAATGTGGGTATCCACGCCAATGCGCCAAACGTCAGAATCCCGGTCAGGCCAAGCCCAGCGATCGCATGCCGCAATCCCCGGTCGTTCCAGATTGTTTTCAGGGTGGCAATAAACAGCGACCGGTGGTGGGTGGCGGGTGTTGCGATCACCTCGCGCAGCGGTTCGCGGACCGTAAAACGCAGCAGCAGCGCCAGAACAAGCCCCGGCACACCAGCAATGACAAACGACATGCGCCAGCCCAGCATCTGCCCGCCAATACCGCCGATCAGAAACGCCAGCAGAATGCCGATATTGGAGCCGGCAACAAATGTCGCCATTGCCGAAATCCGCCGTTCGGGCGGATAAAGGTCCGAGATCATCGAATGCGCCGGTGCAACCGCCCCGGCCTCGCCAATGCCAACCCCAAGGCGCGCCAGTATCAGTTGCACAAAATTCTGCGCCCCGGCCATGGCAATGGTCAGCGAACTCCAGACCGCGACCGAAACCGCAATGATATTGCGCCGATTGCCGTTGGCGGCAAGTTTGGCGATGGGTATACCAAACAGCGCATAGACCAGCGCAAATACCAAACCGGACAGCAAGCCCAACTGGGTATTGGAAAGCGTGAATTCATTGCCGATGGCATCAAGCGAAATACTTAGGATTTGCCGGTCCAACTGGTTGACAGCGAAAACAGCCGTCAGCACCCCCAAAGTATATTTTGTTGACAAAACCATCCCCGAGTTTCTCTTTCGGGTTGCATAGCAGCAAATTGCAGGGGCCACAATGAAACGCGACGCCTTCCATTTGTTTGTCTGGTGGCAGATCTAGGCTTAGAGCCTCGCACAATATCTGACCCCAGCGTCAATCAACAAGCAGACCCCCGGATTCCGCGCCGGGGTGGTTTTCGCGCAAGAATAACATTTACTGGTTTCCGAGTTGATGGCGGCGCAAAGCAATATCGGATAAGAACGGTCGTGGATATTGTTATTGTGCGGAACGCTACATGCCCGATTCGATCACCTATCTCGACCTTCTGGGGTCCAGAACTGCCAGTGCTGCCAACCCGGGAACGGGGTTGGTCGGGCGAGACATCATCATTGTGCCGCCGCAGCACCGGGAGTTGGATACCGATCGCGCCCGCGATCTGTTGGAGAACTTGTCGGCAAACCGCGTTCTTGACCGGATTGCTCGGGATTTCAAAGAGAACCTCATCAAGAGCGCCAAATCTGCCCTGACCAAACTGTCGCAGGAGGCCGAAGCCGCGTTGCTGGGCGAAAACGAAAAACTGGCGCTCGAGGCCATTGTCATTGCTCAGGGTATTCGACCGGTGGTGAATTTCGAGGGCGGGCACCTCGACTACACAAATGCCGACCTCGGCTCGTGGGCGCAGTTCACGAAGTCCGATGCAGGCATCATTGAGACAGTTGCGCGCTCGGTTGGCCGGATCAATCTGGACGGGCGGCAGGTCGGCACGGGATTTGTCGTTTCAGATAGAGAAATCATGACGAACCGCCATGTACTGGCGGCTATCGGGTTGGAAACGGACGGGGTTTGGCGCGTTCGCAAAGGCGCAAACATCTCGTTTGCTGATGACGGGAACGGTAGCGAAGGCCTGAAACTGGCGCATCACGGGGCCTCGACGGGCAACGCTAAAGCGGCAACCGGCGTGGATTTCGGCCAGTTTGACTATGCGATCATTCCGGTTGAAACCAGATTTTTCGCGCCCAAGTTTCCCGCGCCGCTGGTGCTCGAGGAAACCCGCAGCAACGTCATTTTTGATCGTCCGGTCTATGTTCTTGGCTACCCCGGACGACCGCAGGCGGGAACCGAGCGATTTTCCCTGCTTAAGGACCTGTTTGAAAGCAAATATGGAACCAAACGGTATTGTCCGGGACGTATTTCGGCGTCGTTTTCGGACGTCCAAAGCGATCCGTTGAATACGGTCTTTGGCCATGACTGCACGACGCTCGGAGGCAATTCAGGGTCACCGGTCATTGATCTGGGGGACGGTTCGGCCTGCGTTATCGGCATTCATTTCGCTGGCGCGAGACGCATCAGCAATTATGCCCACTCCATGGCTGCCTTGCAAAACAAGTTCAATAACGACAGACTGGTTTTCATCTGAGGGGTGAAATCAAAGATGGTCAAGCGCGCGTTACTTGTTCACAATAATAAATTCACTGACAAAAGCTTTCATCCACTCTATGCGACGGGCAATGACGTCGCGCGCCTGATCTCCCTCCTGCAGCAGGACTATGTTGGCTTTGCGCCTGAAAATATCGAGGAATTGGAAAACCCCAACCTGTCGGATTTTCGCGCCGCTGTTTCCCGGTTTTTTCGGAACGCCGACCGGGATGACTATCTGTTCTTTTATTATGCCGGGCACGGCATCCGTAGCGAGACCGGCGAGTTGCATCTGGCGCTGAAACGCACCACGATGGAAGATTACGAGGCATTGTCGCTGAATGCGGGGTTCATCCGCCGAAACCTGGAACGATCGATTTCAGAGAAGAAAGTCGTCGTTCTGGATTGCTGCAATGCGGGTGCATTTCGCGAAGGTGGCCGGTTTATTGCTCGCGATGCGACCTATGATCCGGGCCTGCTCAGCGCGAATTTCGACCCGCAGGGAACCGGGACATATGTACTGGGTGCCTCGCAGTCAGGCAGCAGCGCCTATGAGACAAAAGGCGAGGACGGAAAGCCCTATTCGTTGTTCACCGACGTATTCATCCACGGGGTCGAAACCGGCGAGGCGGCACCGGGAAACGAGAAGATCAACCTAGTGGATGTGGGTAAATACATCTTCAGTCGGCGCAACCGAAGCGGCAAGGCAACGCGGCCTTTTATCGACGTGGAGAACGCCGCCGGGTTGCTGGAATTCGCGCGCAATCCGAATCCGGTTGGGTCTGGAGATCATAGGCCTCCAGACCCACCACCTCCCCCTTTCACTCAAAAGTCTCGCAATTTCAGGTTCCGCAAGCGTGCTCCGGCAATCGGCATTGCTGTTGTCGTGTTGATCGGGGGGGCATTTTTTCTTTGGGCGCAATACCCAGGCTCCGGCAGCTCGACTCCGTACAAGGGTGCCCCTTCTGATCCTTCAAGGGTTGGACTAACGTGGCGATCATTTGGTAAAGTACCCGGTGTTCCCGATGTTGTTTCGCTTGGCTGTTACAGCAAGTTCAATAATGACAAGCCGTGTCCTCAGATTCTCGGGTGGACAGAATGTTCGAAAAAGCTGCCGCTGCTTTGCATTTCGCATGTCAAAGAAGGCGATGATCCAACTAGCGAACGGGTGAGTTGGCCGGGCGGCGGAACACCTTCGCCGGATTGGATAAATCGGCGGGCAGAATTGACGTTGCCGATAATACCACCAAGAAAGCGGAGCGACGCAGACCGGGTTTGCCAAGATCAGTTTGGGGCAACATTTCGTGTAGCCACCATCACGGAGAGCCAAAATCCATCGGCACAGGGATGGCGATTCGATGTGGCCGGTGACATCTTGCCTGATGAGGGTCCGTTCTGGATTGATGTACGTCAGAAATATCAGGACGAACTTTGTTGGACCGAATGACAACAAGCGAGTTCATCTGGAGCCAACGAGACCACCGTGCGCTCGGCTAATTCGTAGGGTTCTCAACGGCACCGTAAAGACGCGATAAACCCGCCCGCACCCGTTTGCAGATCAGCGTACCGCAATTCGCGTTCGATCTGAATCGTTTCAGTCCCAGTGCAGGCGCTTGAAATCCTTCCGCTCTAAGTCGCTTGAATCGCGGTCAGGCGCATGCCCTCATGTGAGGAAAGAATGCGAACGGAAAACGAGCTTAATCAAAACGGATACTTTAGCTGCGCCCTTAATTCCTCCAAAAACCCGATCACCTCGTCATAATCCAGCCGACCCATCGCCGCCTTCATGTCAGCGCGCGTAGTGCGATCACGCGAGGAGGTAATGATGAAACCCGAAACGATGTCTTCCTGCTCACGCGCCGAACCAGTCACAAAATACGGGTGGGCCAAAACCGCCTCAAACCCGCCCCTGAAGGCAGCAAATTCGACGCTGTCCCCGGCCGACTCTCCACACAACGCCCAAAACAGCGCGGTGCAGTAATCCAGATAGAGTTGCGGGTGCTGTGAAATATGATCGGGCTTAACGCAAGCCAGAAAATCCAGCCCATGGCCAATGGGAAAGCCATAGGCGCGCCGTTGTCCGGCCTCGTCCAGATGGGTATGGGCATATGAATCCCCGAACGCGTGGATGGTAAAACCGATCTTCCACGGCTCTTCCCCATTTTCCATCAGATCGCGCACAAGATCGCCGAAAAACTGCTGGCGGCGGACAACCTCGGCCTGATCGCCGCCGTGAAAACCGTGTAGAACCGTCGAAATCAGTTTGGCGTCCCGGCCTTTGCCGCCGATCCAGGCCCAAAGCGGCGTGCCCGCTGAGTAGGTCAGTTTGTAATAGTCCGGCAGTTGACAAAAAATGGCGATCTGTTGGGCCAGAACGGCCTCGACACTTGCAAGATTGGCAATGATCAGCGTCGTGTTGATATGACCGGTTTCGTACCACTCGGTCTGCAAGCTCTGGGGGAGCCTGTATTGCTCGATCTCGGCCACGCTATTTCAACTTTCCCAGAATCGCTTTCATGTGCGTTTCCAGAAAAGGGAATGTTTCACCCAGATCAACAAGCTGGCAATCCAGCGACCGCGCGAATTCCCTAGTCCCTTTAGACGAAACGAACGGATTATTTTTTGTGTGAAGTAATATCACCTCAGGCCGCCTGTTCGACTGAGGGCCAATCGCCGACCAGTCACTCCGAAAAATCTGCGCCTCGACCGAGCATTGCGATAACGAATTCACCTTTAGGTCCAGAACGTTTCGTGTTCCCGCGTCGATGCCCTCGCTACTCTCTAGTCGCTCAAGATCAATTGATGGATAGAGGATATGCCGCCGATAGGTTTTGTCCGCGTCATCGAATGTATCGAGCCGCCGCATCGCGAAGCGCGTCATGAGCGAAAACGTTATCGGTGCCCTTGTCATAGTCAGCGCTGCGGCTCTGAACAGACCCACGAGTTTTGTCATGTCCGAAAACCGGTTGATCGGCGGCACTGGGTCCAGCCCCAGAACCTTTCGGGTCAGTTCCGGGTATTTGGTCGCAAAATGAAAAGCGGTAGCAAAGCCCGTCGCATGCGCCAGTAAATGACATCGACCAAGTCCAAGGTGCTGAAACATGCACTTATAGTCCTTCGTGATGTCCGCCAGAATATTTGCGCCAGCGGCCCGGCGCGGGGTTGACCCCCCAAAACCGGCCCGCGAAACGGAAATTATTCGGAAATTAGCCTCGGCAAGTGGCTTTTCAATTGTGCGAGGAAGGTGTTTGCCATGCAAAAAGCAATGAAAGAATACGATCGGCTGGCCATCCGAGGGGCCATATTCAAGATATTCGAGCCGGCGGCCATCCGGCAGAGCAAGATATTGGAGGTCCAAACGTTTGTTTGTGCGTGTGTGGGGCGCGGCAGTTCCCATAATTTCCAGATTGCGAAGTTCCGCAGCAATCTCGATCTGGCCGGACACGCCGATTTTGTTGGCGATGGATTTGATCTGCGAGCGAATGGTTTCGACAGACTTTCCAAGATTTTTCGCGATTTCGCTGCGGCGAAGACCAAAGGCGATCTCCTTCAGAACCAGAATTTCGCTGGGGGAAATATTAAGATCGCGGATCAGCATTGTCTCAACGGTTTCCACAAGGACGGAGTTGTTCATCCAGAAATCCAAAACCGTTTCAGCTTTGAAATGAACCGTCTTGCGTGCCAAGCAGAGACGACCCCGACCGACATCATCCACCACGCGCAGGAGTTTTGAGCTTTCCGAACTATTCAGCCATTGCGTAAAAGCAAGGGTATCGTGCGCAACAATCGTAACGCCGAGTGCTTGTTCAACATCCTCCGGCGAGATACCGTCTGGTGTTGTCCGGAGAGTGCAGGTCGGCTCTTTGTCGGGATGCTCGGATTTTTTTTCACGCAACAGGTCGACGGTAAGATTTAGGACCGTTTCGGCGTGCTGTTCCAGGCTTTTGATATAAAGCGGGTCGTCCTCTTCGCTCAGCCAGTCGCCAATCGTTTGGATCAGCGTTTCGGTGTGCGCGGGATTTGTCAGGCACTCATAAAGCGACAGGAATTTTTTCGCCAATTCCGCAGGCGGCTCTAAAGAGTTCAGATGCTTGTCCACGTTGCCAGACCTTTTCCAGACGGTACAGCTAGCCGCTTTGCGTTCCGAATCTACATCCCAGCCTTTTTTTAAACTGCACCAGAAATTCATTTGCCGCAAGTTTCGCGGTTTCAGAGTTCAAATGAATTTCATCCGACCAGTTTGCAATATCGTTCCCAGAAATCCGTCGCAGATCGACCCGAAAGAAGTTTTTCGGATAGCGGTTTGACAGCAAAACCAACGCCGCATCGAACTGATCGATGATATGGGCGCAAATGCCGTTCCAATATTCGTCGGGAACCCCCAGATCATCTAGCACCGGCCCCAGAAATGTTCCCTCCGCACGGCGGGCGAACGGATAGTCATAGCTGTGCGCACAAATCTGTACGTCCGGTTTGACCGCGACCAGTGCGAGAAGGATTTTTTCAAAACCCCGAATTACCTTGGTGGCTTTGCGTTGAAGACGGTCAGCATCGACATATTCGACCGCCAGTCTTGCCTTGAGCGGTGTTTTCAGAACAGACGGGAAATCGTCCCCGATCAACTCGTTGCCACCACCGGACAGGGCGACAATGTCGGCTTGTGTCTCGCTTAGCGCGGCAATCAGATCGGCCAGCTTATGGTCCCCCGACATGTCGGCGACATCATCCCCCGGGCACCCCAACGAAAACACCGGCATAAGGTTTGCAAGGTTCTCACTGACATCAACCGGCTTGACGAAGGGAAACGCAAACCAACTGTCACCCTGGGTGATGACTTTGGTACAGTCGGTGTCCCGGTAGGGGTCAAAAAAACGCGCGTTGCGCAGCCTGTTGTCCAAAGCCGCCGCTTGGCGAAACAAGAAGCCCATCATGCCGGGTGTCGCCTCAAACTCCGGCAGATCGGCCACAGCAGAGGATATGTCTGCCCGTGCGTCCTGTTTGGGTGCCAACTCAAACCGAAAAGCGCCGGTTTTCCGGATTTGAAAGCCCTTGGTAAAGGCGGCTCTCGCGTGCGCTTCATAACCCTCATCGACCAGTTTTTCAACCGCATCCAATAGTGCCATTTCTGTATCCATCCCCGGTTTGGAAGGCAGAGATTTCACTCTGACGTATGCCTGACGCAATCACACGCGCCGCCCCGCAGGTTGTCAACCGCGTAAAACAACAACGCCAAAAGCGCCATTTCGCGTCGCTTTTCACCTTTCCGGATGATTGCACGTGCCGGTTTTACCCATAAATGTTGTTCCGCTGAGTTTTTTTTGCATCTCTGTCGACAATCGCGAAAGCAAGATACTGGAACTGCTTCTCGCAAAGGAGTGTCAATTAACACAGAATACAGTCAAAACCTAGGAGAGTAGAGCCATGAGAACCACACAACTATCATTAATCGCGGCATCAAGTTTCACGCTATTGATCGCAACGCCGGTGATGGCGAAAGATCTGATTTTCGGAGCAAAATTGGAACAAATCAACAAAATTGCGGCGCGCGCCCAGGCCGCCAGAGAAAGCCTTTGCCAATTATGATGTATGGGTGGGTGAGCTTGTGGTTGCTGTCCGTCGCAACCCGTTGACTGGCAGGGCATCCTCTGGGTGCCCAAGAAGCATGTGTTGCGGGTTCTGACAACGGACATGCCGTTCTGTCGCATCAATCGGCCAATACGGCGATGTCCAACGTCAAGTCCCAGCTCTTTCAATTCCTCTGTCATTCTTGGCCTGCCATAATTACCCAAGGACAGGCGATGTTGTTCTCGGATACCCAAAGGTTTTTTGACTTCTCACAAAAATTGCATATGGGGGTTCAAATGGGGGATGGCCCGATGTTAAGCTCGCTCAACCTTTTGAATAAAAAAGATTATTTTATTTTGAGTGGCGGAGGACACGACATACCAACAACTTTTTCTCGAAAAGCTGGTCAAAACAGAGCAAAAACCCGCAATTATCCGAGCGTTTTCATTCTCTTAATTCGGTATTAGTGCGGGTTTGAGCGGGTCTGAAAGCAATGACGCGTCAAAGCCCGAAATCCTCACGGATTCTGTCGATCTGACACCCTGAAAGTTTCATCCATCGTACCTTTCAAAAGATCAACCGCGTGGACGATAACATCACGCAATGGAAATCCCGGCAATTCTCTCGATGCCTTAGCCCTTGCACACTGAGGTAAATACCCTTATTGTATTAGTTCACCCTTCAATAGTCCGCTAAGTAACGTCATGAAATCACTTATAACCGTATCCAAAGCCCAGAAAGTACTCCGGGCGTCGGCCAGAACCAAGCGACTTGCGATGGGCTTGACGCAGGCTGGTCTGGCAACGCGTGCCGGGGTCAGCCTGCCTACATTGCGCAAGTTCGAGCAGAAGGGGCAAATCTCGCTAGAATCTTTCCTCAAGCTCCTTATGGTTCTGGACCGGTTGGAATCGGTTGTAAACGCCCTTGAACCCCCAGAACAAGTTTTTTCATCCATCGATGACGTGCTGACTACCGACAGGAAATCCTCGCCCAAGAGAGGCTGGCGGACATGAGTTTTGAGCCGATTAATCAAATCAATATCAGCCTCGATTTTGGACAGGCTGATCCAGTTTCTGTGGGGCGGCTCGCCCTGCGCGATGGCAGGATCTACTTTGAATATGATGGGGATTTCATCCGATCTGGGCTTGAAATATCTCCTTTGAGATGTCCCCTGCAGCCCGGGGTGCAAACATTCGACCCCCACCTGTTCGAGGGGCTACCCGGTGTCTTCAACGATAGTCTTCCCGATGGCTGGGGGCGACTGCTCCTTGACCGCAAAGCCCGCCTGGAAGGTCTAATGCCCGCACAACTCAGCCCGCTGGACAGGCTGGCCTATGTCGGGCATTCAGGGATGGGCGCGCTGGTTTATAAACCTGATTTCGGTCCCGGAGATGCACCCGAGGTTCTGGATCTGAACAGGTTGGCTGCAGACGCCAAGCAGGTATTGGATGGTGAGGCTTCAGACGTATTACAGGAATTGCTGCGACTGAACGGATCTTCTGCCGGTGCGCGCCCCAAGGCGATGATCGGCGTTGATGCAAAAATGCAAAACATCATTCACGGGACACAACCCATGCCCGAGGCCTTCGAGCCGTGGCTCGTGAAATTCCCGAATGTTACCGACGGGCAGGATGCCGGAGCGATTGAGTATGTCTATGCGCTGATGGCAGTGGAGGCCGGTCTGGAGATGGAATCGGTGCATCTTTTCCCGGGGGTTGGTTCCGCCGGATACTTCGCAACCAAGCGCTTTGATCGCAATGGCAGCACTCGCCTGCACACGCATAGTGTTTGCGGCCTGCTTCATTCCGATTTCAGGACACCCTCGCTTGACTACGAGGATCTGATCGCGCTGACTATGATACTGACGAAAGACATTCGCGAGGCCGAAAAAATGTACCGCTTGGCCGCTTTCAATGTGTTGGCATATAACCGCGATGACCATTCCAAGAATTTCAGTTTCATAATGGATGGAGCCGGTAAATGGCGTCTATCCCCTGTTTACGATCTCACATTTTCCTCCGGTCCGGGGGGCGAGCAAAGCACCATGGTGATGGGTGAAGGCCGAAATCTACGGGTGGAACATCTGGTAAAGCTCGGACAGGAAGCAAAACTGCCTACCTCGATCATTGAGGACGCGATTGAAAAAACAAAAACGACGTTGGGTGCCTGGACAAGGCTTGCAGAAGAACACGGCGTGATGCGCGCCAACATCAATCTTGTGGCAAGTAAAATCCAAGGATAGCAACCGCCTATTTCATTCACTCTATCACAGTATCATGCCCGCCGTTTCTCCTTGTCACCTTCCTCCCGGCTCACCGGTTGCGCCAGCGCAGCAGTTGCCTGGAAAAACGCATCCTGCTGCTCATCCGACATACCGCGGAACAGCTCCAGAAGCGCGCGCTCGCGTTCGGATTTGGCTTGCGGCGGAGCGTCGAGCAGGTCGAATGGGTGGCAGTCGAGCGCTTCTGCCAACCGGTCCATCCAGTCCACCGTCAGTCCCCGCCTGCCTTTCTCGAGATGGCTGATCTGCTGGTTGCTGGCCCCCACCAGATCGGCCAGAGCCTGAAGGGTCAGCCCCTGCGATTTTCGCAACTCGGCAATACGGTTTTTCATGCGCGCCTCCTACATAATTCACTTTTTTGGCCAGATTACCCATGCAGTCGACCAGGGGCAACCAGCGCGTAACTGATTGAAAAAATACCCATATCCCACTTAGTTCACTATGTTCATAGTTTTTCCTACTTATAGGATGTGCTCCTGACCGCCAATTTCCTACGATTTGCACGAATCAAGCCACGCCTTCCAGTACATTGGCCTGACAACACCAGGGTTTTGGAAAGGATCTGTTTTGACAGCGGCAAGGGAATTACGTGGATCAGAAGAAGACATGCGCGCAGAGGTCCGGCCAGCAATCAGGGCGGCGGAATATGTGCGCATGTCTACCGAGCATCAGAAATATTCCACCGAGAACCATGGCGAAGCGATACAGGCCTACGCCACCACCCGCGGAATGAAGATCGTGCGCACCTATGCCGACGCGGGCAAAAGCGGGCTCAGCATCAAGGGGCGTGATGCATTGCAGCGCCTCATCAAGGATGTTGAAACCGGTGCGGCGGATTTCGAAGTCATTCTGGTTTATGATCCAGCGATAGGCGGTGATGCGGTTGAGAGGACTGTCAGCTTTTGACCACAGGAAACTATCACAACCGGTTGCAAGTTGTAGAAGCTCAACAATCAAACTGGCCGGAACCGGAACCTCTCGAAAAGCATGGCGGCCATGGGTTTTGAGGGTGCGAAAGACAATCAGGCTTTCATGCCCCAGAATTCGATCAGACGTCAGTTCCAAAGCCTCTGAAATCCGACAGCCGGTAAATGCAAGAACGAGGCAAAGAATGCGAACCCGATCGTTCTGTTTCTCTGCAGTCGAAGTAAACCGTAGTCGTTCATCGGCATTGATATACAACCGGTTATTCTGCCGGTCATAAAGGCGCATGACGCCCTGATTAGTAGGTGAGTTCATAAGCTGTCCTGTTCGTGAACAGCAAGGATTAAGACAGACAGAAATCCCGGTGGTCCGCCTGCAACAGAATTACCAATTCTGTTGCACGTCGCCAGATGCTGAGCAATATCAACAGCTTAAAGCAACTTACCACTCAACCTAGCAAGGAGAATGACAGGCATCAAGAGCCTAAACCCTTGCTGTGTCTCAATTGTACAGAATTGGTAATTCTGTTGCAAATCAAAGGGTTGAATATCACCCCAACTTCAAAAGGAATATCAATCAAGAACAGCAAGCAAACGTTCAACAACACTGGGAGACTGACCGTGAAAATCGTTCCAATACTTTTATCTGCTTTTATTATTGCCGCACCCATCACCGCTCAAAGCGCACCCGCACAGATATATGTCGTCGTCGCAAGAGAGAACGGTGTAACCGCCAAGGATGTTATTCGTACCATTCAAGGCAATCTGAACTTCCTTGGATATGACGCCGGACCAAATGATGGCATTGCGGGCCGAAAAACCAGAAATGCAATCCGAGAATATCAGAAGTATCGCGGCTTTCCACCAACCGGGACATTCACGCGGGCGGAACTCGATTTCTTCATGAAATCCGGCGGCAACGAATAGAGCACGCATTTATTGAAACAAGAATTAACAGCAGAAAATAGGAGAAGTATTATGAAAACGGGTGCACTTGTATTGGGAATAATTGGCGGTCTAATCGCGTTACTCTATGGCCTATTGGGATACGGAATTGGCAGCCTCGCTGATGTTGGTGAAGCAGGATCGGGCGGAGGGTTGAAGTTTTTGAGTTTGGGCCTCCCTGTCGTCGCTTTGATCGGTGCTGGCACCGTCAAGGCAAAACCAGCCATTGGGGCCGCATTGATGGGTATTTCCGCCGTTGGTTTCGTAATGGTTCTGGGCTTCAATTTCTTCAGCATGATCCCTGTGGTTATTCTGGGTCTTGCTGCATTGTTTGGATTCATGAGCCTTCAAGATCCAGTACAATAGCCTGGGCTTAATCCAATTGATTGAAAAATGTCGCTCTTGTCGAACAAAAATTGGCTCTGGCGTTCTGGATATGATCGCATCGCCTGATAGTTCGCAAACAAGCAGGGAAAAATCATGCAGTTTTTTCTAAAAGTAACCGCCTCAGCCGTCCTAATGGTTCGTTCTAGCTGCCTGTGAGGCCACCGATTTTGATGCCGCAGGTCAAACCATAGCGGCAAGCCTTATGCCTGCAATACCGGGGCTTCCACGCCTGGGCGCAAGCCCCGGCACATTTGGCGGTGCAAAACCGCCCAACACAAAAGCTTGCAAGGAGTATCTGAATTTCGCGCGAATAGCTGGGGCACCCGGTACGCTCAGTAAGCTGACGGAGAAGTATAACGCTTGCCTCGCATCGGATCCAAACAACGCGGTTTCAAGGAAATATCAGTGCGCGCCTGGAACTTACGTCAGCTACATTGGTCCCATTCGGCGGTGTGTGAAGAAGTAACCGGCGGAGAAATGTTCGCGATAAATTCGTAGCGAATTGTCTTTCAGCGCTGAGGAATGTTATTCAGTCGTGGGAACTGACGGCCCACACTTTGTTGACAGGAATTTTGCGCTGATTGCTCCGAACTTTATTAGAGATACCTTGCTGGCCTAATGTAAGCATCAGCATTGATAATGCTACTTGCTTTGGGCCGCTAAGTATTTGCGTTTGCTTTAGCTGCCTAGTTTTATGAGTAGCTAAACAGCCCACCCGCAAAGAAATGAATTGTAACACCCTCGCATACATTGGCGTTCGAAATGCCTTCAGGCTGACTATATCCGCTGAAAGAGCATTGATTTCGAAAACTCGATCATGTGGTGATTCAAAAATTTTGTGGGATTATTGAGGCTCTATTGGGCTTCATTATCCTGGAATAGTCTGATCATTCGTGGGGCTAAATGTGGGGCAACAATATATTTAGGTATTTAACTTACTAATACTAAACCACTACCGACTGGCGTCGGTAGGATTGGCGATGTGTCTTTCCAAGTACTGAAGTACGATGTCCTCGGTGATTGCCCCGTTGGTG
>JAADIJ010000038.1 GCA_013151335.1 Alphaproteobacteria bacterium
TTGTATGAGTGCTCGATGGTTATTCGGCCAGATCGGTTCCGCCGGTTGGTTCCGCCGACCGCTTCTGGAGACCTCCTTTGCCGCTTCAAGTTCTACTCCCCCTTGTGGTTATTGGTATCACCGCCATTGTTTTACTCATTCGCGCGATGCGCCCGACGCCGCCCCTCACATTCGCCACGACCGATCAGGCAAAAGCGGTCTGGGACCATCGCAATCACGACCACGAGGCCACGCGCGCGCACCTGAACCTCGCCCAGACCCACGCACTGATCGAAACCCGGCAGGGGATCGGCCTGCTCTGGTCGTTTGGCGTTGATCCGGTGACCCGACATTTTCGCCCTCCGGTGGCCTGCCGCCAAACCACCAAAGGCCTTCGCCTTGTCACCCATGACTTTACCGCGCCAATAATTGATATTCCGTTAACCGACCGAGACATCCGCACCACGTGGCAACAACTCTTGACAGCAGGCACGAAATGACCGCCGCCATCACCTATCCCGACGTGGTAAATTTCGCCGTTCCCGGCTTTGTTCTTGCCATTCTGCTTGAGCTTCTGTGGATCAAGAAAACTGGCCAAGGTGGGCGTTACGAGACCCGCGACGCCCTCACGTCACTGCTTATGGGGGCCGGAAATGTCGCCGCTGGCATCGCGCTTGGCTTCGTCGCTTGGACGTTCTTCACTTGGGTTTGGCAGTTTCGCCTATTTGATCTTGGCACCAGCCTCTGGGTGGTTGCGCTGGCCTTTATCTTGGACGATCTGCGCTATTACTGGGTGCATCGCTATGGCCACACAATCCGTTGGGTCTGGGCCAGTCATGTGAACCACCATTCCAGCCAGCACTATAACCTCACCATTGCTTTGCGTCAGACATGGACCGGCACATTCACGCTGATGATGATCGTGCGCGTGCCGTTGTTGCTGTTGGGGTTTCACCCGGCAATGATCCTTTTTGTCGGCGGGCTTAACCTGATTTATCAGTTCTGGATTCACACCGAAGCGATCGATAAAATGCCTCGCTGGTTTGAGGCGGTTATGAATACTCCCTCTCATCACCGGGTCCATCACGGGCGAAATCCCGAATATCTCGACGCCAATTATGCCGGCGTTCTGATCATCTGGGACCGCCTGTTTGGCACATTTGTACCCGAACAAGCCGACCACAAGGTCGAGTACGGCCTGATCCACAACCTCGCCACCTTCAACCCGCTTCGCGTCGCGTTTCACGAGTGGATCAGCCTTGCGCGCGACGTTTGCAAGCCCGGCCTCACCCTTGGCGAGCGCGCAAGATACGCCTTTGCACCACCGGGTTGGAGCCACGACGCCTCGCGCGGCACCACCAAAGACATCAAGGCCGAGCACCTCGCGCGCCATCCCGAAGACACACAAAGACCGGGCTTTTGACGCCCTACTCTTAACCGTGATTCGTTTATAACCTCTTAACCTCGGCATGGCGCGGACAGCTAATAAGATGATCGTTGACCATACCGACCGCCTGCATGAACGCATAAACAATGGTCGGGCCACAAAACTTGAACCCTGCGGCCTTTAGATCCTTGGAAATCCGCAGCGATAAATCGGTGGAGGCAGGAATGTCATCGTGGCTCAAAAACCGGTTCTGCAGCGGCTCGCCGTCCATATAACGCCATAAAAACTGGTCAAAACCCATCTCCGCCTCGATCGCCTGCCACGCGCGCGCATTGCCAATGGTTGCCTCGATCTTGCCGCGATGGCGCACGATTTTGGCGTTTTGCAGAAGGCGCTCGACGTCCTCGGCCTGATACGTGGCGACGATATTTGGGTCGAACCCGTCAAAAGCCTCGCGGAAGGCGGAGCGCTTTTTGAGGATGGTCAGCCAGCTCAATCCAGCCTGAAATCCGTCGAGAATCAGTTTCTCCCACAAAGCGCGGCTGTCACGCTCTGGGACGCCCCACTCGAGATCGTGATATTTAATATAAATCGGCTCCGAACCCGGCCAACCGCAAGAGTCTTGTAGTTTATCGTTCATTATCAACACCTTCTCTGTTTGAAATGCAGTTTAGCAAAAATAGAACAAAATGAGAATATTTACTTTTTATTCAGCTTTTTGTCGCCAATGTGGCCCTGCAAATTTCCGAAAGGACGGGATCATGACCACACCAATTGAGCAGATCGGCTCGGGCGAGTTCAACAGCCCACTGGCCTTCGCAACTTCCCGCCGGGATCAGGGCATTCACCAGTTGATTGAGCGGGCCATTTTACAAAAAGATGTGCTGCTGGCTTATCAGCCCGTGGTCAGCGCGCGAGACACCAACACCCCGGCTTTTTACGAGGGCTTGATTCGAATTCTTGACGAGGACCATAATATTTTGCCCGCCGGGGCCTTTATGCCGGTGGCTGAGTCTCGCGAAATCGGGCGGATAATCGACTGTTTAGCGCTGGAGATGGGCCTGAACTCGCTACTTGAGCAGCCCGCTTTGCGCCTGTCGATCAACATGTCAGCGCGCAGCATCGGCTACCCGCGCTGGATGGAAACCCTCAACGCCGGACTGGCGCGCGATGGCACAATTGCCGAACGCTTGATCCTTGAAATCACCGAATCATCTGCAATGATTATGCCCGAGCTGGTGACCGTGTTCATGGCAGACCTCCACCGGCGCGGAATTAGCTTTGCGCTGGATGATTTTGGGGCTGGTTTCACTGCTTTTCGCTATCTCAAGGAGTTTTACTTTGACATCGTTAAGATCGATGGCCAGTTCATCCGCAATATCCACGAGGACGCCAATAATCAGGTGCTGACGGCGGCGCTGATCTCAATCGGGCAAAATTTCGACATGCTGACTGTGGCCGAAGCGGTTGAACAGCCGCAAGAGGCGGCGTTTCTACAGGCAGCCGGATTTGATTGTTTGCAGGGTTACTTTTTTGGCATGCCCACCACCATGCCAGCATGGCTGGAAAAACCGGCGCAAAAGGCGATTTCATAAGCCTGCTCGCGGGTCAGTGGTGCTCTGGTTAATTCGGTTTTTCGAAATTTACATAACTATTACCTTACTGTTGCGTAACTTTTGGAAATATACTATCTATTTATCGCAAGTTTGATGCTTTGCCGATTATGCTGACAAGCCGCATTGCCGGCCTTATGCTGCACCGCAGAAACGAATCGGTTTCAGACATCAGAAAGGGTGAAAAATGACCAATGTAGTAATTGCCTCGGCTGCCAGAACCGCCGTCGGCAGCTTTAGCGGCGCATTCGCAAACACACCGGCCCATGACTTGGGGGCACATGTTCTCAGCGAAGTCGTCGCGCGCGCGGGCGTGGACAAGGCTGACATATCTGAAACCATTCTTGGACAGGTGCTTACGGCAGGTCAGGGGCAAAACCCGGCCCGTCAGGCCCATATCAACGCCGGTCTACCAATTGAAAGTGCGGCTTGGGGGATCAATCAGGTCTGTGGCTCTGGCCTTCGCGCCGTAGCGCTCGGCGCCCAACATATTCTGCTTGGCGACGCAGAAATTGTCATCGCCGGGGGGCAGGAGAACATGAGCATGTCTCCCCATGTGGCCAACCTGCGCCCCGGACAGAAAATGGGCGACATGAAGTTCATCGATTCGATGATCCGCGACGGCCTGTGGGACGCGTTCAACGGCTATCACATGGGCACCACCGCCGAAAACGTCGCCAGCCAGTGGCAAATCTCCCGCGATATGCAGGATGAATTCGCCGTAGCCTCGCAAAACAAAGCCGAAGCTGCGCAACAAGCCGGAAAATTCGCCGACGAGATTACCGCCTACACCGTCAAAACCCGCAAGGGCGAAACCGTGGTCGATCAGGACGAATATATCCGCTACGGCGCCACCATGGCAGCCATGCAAAAACTTCGCCCAGCCTTTGATCGCGAAGGAACCGTTACCGCCGCCAATGCCTCCGGTCTCAATGACGGAGCCGCCGCCACATTGTTGATGAGCGCGAAAAACGCCGAAAAGCGCGGTCTTCAACCACTGGCACGCATCACCTCTTATGCCACCGCCGGGGTTGACCCCTCGATCATGGGCATTGGGCCGATCAGCGCATCGCGAAAAGCGCTGGAAAAAGCCGGGTGGACCGTCAACGACCTTGATCTCATCGAGGCAAACGAAGCCTTCGCGGCACAGGCCTGCGCTGTTAACAAGGATATGGGCTGGGATCCGGCAATCGTTAATGTCAACGGCGGTGCCATTGCTATCGGCCATCCGATTGGGGCATCGGGCTGTCGTATCCTCAACACGCTGTTGTTTGAAATGCAGCGACGCGACGCAAAGCGCGGCTTGGCGACATTGTGCATCGGCGGCGGCATGGGTGTCGCGCTTTGCGTTGAACGTGACTAGCAGACATTCCCAATTCGCAACCCTGTTCCGGGGCAAACCACGCTAACTAGCCCCGGAAAACCAGCCACAAACCCACGAAAAGGACATCAAATGGCAAGAGTTGCACTGGTAACCGGCGGATCGCGCGGCATTGGAGCCGCAATTTCAACCGCTCTCAACGAGGCGGGTTACACCGTCGCCGCGACCTATGCCGGCAATGACGAGGCCGCTGCGGATTTCACGCGCAAAACCGGTATCGCGACATATAAGTGGTCGGTTGCAGATTACGACGCCTGCGTCGAGGGGATTGGCAAGGTCGAAGCCGATCTCGGGCCGATTGATGTTCTGGTTAACAATGCCGGGATCACTCGCGACGGGATGTTTCACAAGATGACCCGTCAACAATGGTCCGAGGTGATCGGCACCAATCTTGACGGCCTGTTCAACATGACCCACCCGATTTGGAGCGGCATGCGCGCGCGCTCCTTTGGACGTATCATCAATATCTCCTCCATCAACGGCCAAAAAGGCCAGATGGGTCAGGCCAATTATTCCGCAGCCAAAGCCGGAGATATTGGCTTCACCAAGGCGCTGGCGCAAGAAGGTGCTTTCAAAGGCATTACCGTTAACGCGATTTGCCCCGGCTATATCGCCACCGATATGGTGATGGCGGTGCCCGAAAAAGTGCGCGAAAACATCATTGCCCAAATCCCGGTCGGCCGGCTTGGCGAGCCTTCGGAGATCGCCCGTTGCGTGGTGTTTTTAGCGTCTGACGAGGCCGGGTTCATCAACGGCTCCACCCTCACCGCCAATGGTGGGCAGTATGTAAGCTGACCGGCGTTAACCAACTTCGGAGCCAGCAGTGAAACAGTCTCGCGCAACCGCTATCGGCTTTGTCGCGGTTCTACTTTGGTCGCTGCTAGCGTTTCTGACCGTCAAAACCGCCCCGGTGCCGCCGTTTCAGCTGAGCGCAATGGCCTTTTTTGTCGGGGGTAGTATTGGTCTGGCTTGGCTCTGGCGCACAAAATCCATGCGAACGGTCCTGCGCGGTGCAGGCTGGCAGGTTTGGGCTTTGGGAATCGGCGGATTATTTGGCTACCATTTTCTGTATTTTTCCGCCCTGCGCCTGGCCCCCGCCGCCGAAGCTGGCCTGATCGCCTATCTCTGGCCATTGCTGATCGTGTTGTTTTCAGGCTTGTTGCCGGGCGAGACCTTACGCAGAGGTCACGTAATCGGCGCCCTCATTTCACTGGCGGGCGCGGCATTGCTGATCCTGAGTGGAGGCGGCGGATTTTCTCGCATATTCTTGGCCGGATACGCACTGGCCGTCCTTTGCGCTCTGACTTGGTCGGGCTATTCGGTGCTGAGCCGCCGCGCCCATAAAACCCCCACGGGAATCGTTGTATATTACTGCATCGCCACCGCAATTTTGGCGACACTCGCCCATTTTTCATTTGAGCAAACCCGATGGCCTGCTGATGTAACGGGCTGGTTTTCGGTGCTGCTTTTGGGTCTTGGGCCGGTGGGTTTAGCCTTTTATTTATGGGATATTGGTATGAAAAAAGGCGATGTCCAGATGCTCGGCGTGGCCTCTTACGCAGCCCCGCTTCTTTCGACATTAGTTCTGGTCACAACCGGACTGGCCCAGCCGAGCATGGCATTGCTCGGGGCGGCCGGACTGATCACAATTGGCGCTATCGTGGCGGCGAGGGCCAGTAAAAACCGCCAGCCCTCTAACCAATAAGCGAATTTACGCACCCGTCACGTCATTTGCATGCGTTCTATGGTTTCTTTTAATTTGAGCTTCTGCTTCTTCATTTCACCAATCTCGAGATTACTGTGACCCGGACTTCGCTGGGCCATTTCAACTTTTTTAGAGAGGGTTTCGTGTTTTTTCTGGAGTTCCTGAAGATGTGAACTCAAGCTCATGTTAGTCTCCTCGGTTTGATGTTGCCTGAACTGTACATAGGTATTCCAGCACAGATTTTGAGTCGTGTCATCAATTCTTCATCTCGGATTGTTCCGATCTGAGCGGGTTTCGGCCAACTGCGGCGTACAAAGTTTGGCGCTTGTCCTTGATCGTAATCGCAAAGTTCGGGCTGCGGATGAGGCTGACAAGGCCGCCGAAAATAATCGCAGACAGGCCCAAAATCGCCGCCCTGCTGGGGATTTCGTTAAACCAGACCAGTCCGACCACGATGGCAGCGACCAGATTAAAGTAGAAAAACGGGGCCAAACGGGCCGAATCGGCCCTCTGATACGCCAAAACCGTTAGCAAATGGGTCGCGGCCGTCACCCCGCCCAGACCGAGTGCCGGCCAGATCAGGGATGCGTGAAAATGCGCCATGCCAGAGGCGGCGAGCGGCAGCAACATCACCGAGCCCATCAGGCATTGCACCGTCAGCGTCGACATGGCGTTGAGCTGGTTTTTCGCCTGCCGCGTCAACGCCAAAAACGCCCCCAATAGCATCCCGCCAGTCAGGGCGATCAACATTCCGACCTCGAGTTCAGCGCCCGGAAGCAAAATCAGAACCGCCCCGAGCAAGCTTATGACCGCTCCAAACAGGCGCGCCAATGTCAGTTTTTCACCGTAAAAGCTGACCGAGATCAGCATGGCCACAATTGGCGCTATCAAAAACCCGCCAACCGCATGGGCCAGTGGAATGAGGGTCAGCGCCACGATCAGCAGCGTCATCGCCGCCATTACCAGTGCAGTGCGAACAAGCAAACCGCCCCGACCGCGTCGCGGAAACTCCAGCGGTGTTCCGGTCGCGCGTGCGGCAATTACGGCAATCACTCCGGCTACGAAATAGCGCAAAAACACGATGAAAAAGGGAGATTGGGTCTGGCCGAGATACTTGGACAGCCCGTCTCCAAGCGGGGTGAGTGACACCGACAGGAGGATAAGAAAGACACCGCTTTGCATTCAGAGACCCGATCATGCCCATAGAGGGAAAGTCATCTATAGCAAATCAATCTAAGCGTGTAAATCTGGTGCAGAGCTAAAACTCAAGCGCCTCGCCTGCGCGCAAAATCAAACGCGCCTCGCTGGAGGTGCTATCGCGATCGGTATCATGGGCATGGCCTTCGTGCATCACCATCGGGGCGTAGAGCAAAAATCGGCCGCGCGCGCCCTTTCTTCCCCGCAAAATCACCCGGCTGGCCGCCTTGCCGGATCTGGGCGTCAGCGGCTTCACCTCGATGTCGCCAAGACGCGGGTGCATCAGCGCCAAGATATCGGGTAAACGCTCCGCAAGGTGAATCATGGTCAGAAAACCTTTTGGTTTCAGGCGTTTGATACCTATGTTGATCCAAGACGACAGCGGTGTCACCTCGCGAAATGCTGTCTCGCGGCCGGTATTCGTTGCCCGCGTGCCGTTATTTGCGCCGAAGAACGGCGGATTTATCATCACATGATCATAGGAGCGCGCGGTTATTTCTTGCGGTAGGGCGGTGATATCGGCGGTGGCCACACGCAAACTCGCGCCATTGAGACGCGCATTCTCAACGGCAATTGCGGCATATTCCGGCTGAATTTCCACCCCGGTCAGATCGCACGATCCCACCCGCTTCCACAAACAAAGGGCGGCCACACCTACGCCGCAGCCAAGCTCCAACACGCTTTGATCGCGCGTTGCCCTCACCGCCGCCGCCAGCAACACCGGATCAGTCGCCGCGCGGTAGCCGTCGCGGGGTTGCAGAACCGTCAACGCGCCATCCAGAAACTGATCGCAGGTCACCGAATCACCGTCAAAATCCATAATTATTGCGCGACTGCGATGCCATTGTCGCGCATCACGGCGGACGCGCGGAACAAATCCGGGCCGATCACCATCAGGCGGCGGGGCATCACGCCGATTGATCCTTCAAGCACACTCATATGGACGTCCAATTCAAAGCAGTCTATACCTTCGCCGCGTAGCAAAGCTTTAGCGAAGGCGATGATCGTCGGGTCGTTGGTTCGTAACAATTCTTTCATGCTACAAAGTAAACGGCACGCGGAAGCGCTTGTCGAGGAGATAAGGATCAGTCGGATGGATCAGATCAGTACCGCCGCAAAACCGCACGACGAACTCGCCATGCTTTTGAGTGAGGAGATGCGCGCGGTTGATACGCTTATTCGCGCACGCATGGTCTCTAAAAACGCGCCGCGCATTCCAGAAGTCACGGCGCATTTAATCGAGGCCGGGGGTAAACGATTGCGACCGTTGCTCACGCTCGCGTCGGCGTCGCTTTGTGGGTATGACGGCCCGTTTCATGTTCATCTGGCGGCCACGGTCGAGTTTATTCACACCGCCACGCTGCTCCACGACGACGTTGTCGACGAAAGTGCGCAGCGGCGCGGCAGGCCGACCGCAAACCTGATGTGGGACAATAAATCATCGGTGCTGGTGGGCGATTATCTGTTCTCGCGCGCGTTTCAGTTGATGGTCGAAACCGGCTCTTTCCGGGTGCTCGATATTTTGGCCAACGCCTCGGCGACCATTGCCGAGGGCGAGGTTTTGCAACTAACGGCGGCGCAGGATTTGCGCACCGATCAAGAGATTTATTTGCAGGTAGTGCGCGGGAAAACCGCAGCGCTGTTTGCCGCCGCGACCGAAGTTGGCGGC
The DNA here is from genome assembly GCA_013151335.1 of Alphaproteobacteria bacterium. Lineage (GTDB taxonomy): Bacteria > Pseudomonadota > Alphaproteobacteria > Rhodobacterales > Rhodobacteraceae > UBA5972. The sequence continues at coordinate 8,932 of JAADIJ010000038.1, forward strand.
GTGATCGCCAAGGCCCCGCCCGCGCATATCAACGCGTTGAGAGAGTATGGCGACGCGCTGGGGATCAGCTTTCAAATTGTTGACGATCTGTTGGATTACGGCGGTTCCAGCGCCAATCTTGGCAAGAATACCGGCGACGATTTTCGCGAGCGCAAGCTGACGCTGCCGCTGATCAAAGCGATTGCACAGGCAGACGAGACCGAACGCAAATTCTGGTCGCGCGTGATCGAGGACGGGCACCAGCAGGACGGTGATCTGGAGCAAGCAATGGAGTTGATGCGCCATCACGGGGCTTTGGAGGCGACCCGTGACGACGCGGTTTTCTGGGCAGAACGCGCCAAATCCGCAATCAGCCAGTTGCCCGAAACCCGACTGCGCAACCTCATGATCGACCTTGCGGATTACGTGGTTTCACGTGTGAGCTGAGCCGCCAAGCCAGCAATCAACCACCCACCAATCAGGCTCAAGCGCGCGGATTTTCTGCGCGGACAACTGCGCGGCTTCACGGGTTTCAAACAGCCCAAAACAGCTCGCGCCAGAACCTGACATCCGCGCAATCGCGCAACGTTCAGAGCTGCCAAGCCGCTCAAGCACCCGGTCGATAACCGGCGCGATCTGGAGTGCAGGGACCTCGAGATCGTTTCGCAGCATTGAGATATAGGCGATCCAGTCGGCGGGATTTTCGCTATTTGGGATCGGATTAAGCGGTGAATTATCTTTTGATTTCAGGCTATTAAACACCGATTGTGTTGGTACGGCGACGCCGGGATTAACCAATACCGCTGCAAATGGGGGCATGTTTTCAAGCGGTGTAATTGCCTCGCCGATCCCTTGCATTCGAGCGGAGCGCCCCGTCAGGCAGACCGGGACATCCGCGCCGAGGGCCAAAATATCCGCCGCCGCAGGCAAATCAAGCTGCCACAATTTCGACAACAGTCGCAATGTGCAAGCAGCGTCGGCAGAGCCTCCACCCAGCCCGGCCGCCACTGGTAACTTTTTGTTAAGACGGATCCTCGCGCCCGCATTTGCGCCAAAACACCTCGCCGCTTTGAGGACCAGATTGTCGTCGCCGGCTGCAAGCCCATCCGCGCCCTCAACCGACAAGGTAAACTGCGCGCTTGGTGTCACGCTCACCTCGTCACCGACATCGGCAAAACACACCAGACTGTCGAGCAGATGCAAGCCATCGGCCCGCTGGCCGGTCACATGCAGCGCCAGATTGACCTTGGCCGGCGCGAAACCCTTGATCATTTGCTGGCGGCGGCTTCTTTTTTCAAAACCGCGTCTAAGCCAATGTCGAGCTTTTGCTGGATGCGTTTGGCCTCTTTTTCCTCGGGCTTGAACGAGAGGGCACGCCGCCACTGGAACTCGGCTTCAAGCTTGCGGCCAACCATCCAGTAAACATCGCCCAGATGATCGTTGATGATCGGATCGACCGGCTGTAATTCAACCGCGCGTTCCATATGCGGCACCGACTGTTTGTACTTCTTGACCCGGTAAAGCACCCAGCCGAGCGAATCGGTGATGTAGCCATCATTGGGGCGTTTGGCGACCGCAGTTTCGATCATCTTCTGCGCTTCATCAAGGTTAATGCCTTTTTCAACCATGCCGTAGCCGAGATAATTCAGCACCATCGGCTGATCAGGCGACAGCTTCAGCGCGAAGCGAAAATCGGCCACGGATTTGTCCCACAGGCCTTCGCGCTCATAGGTTATGCCGCGCGCGTAATAGATGAACCACTGATTCGCGCCGGGATCGGGCAGCAGTTTGATTGCCGCCTCGTAAGCCTTGCTGGCTTCGGCGAATTTCGACTGGCGGCGCAGCGCGTCGCCAAGAGTGGTGAAAACCGCCGGGACGTTGGGCTGGGTTTTGGATAGTTTGCGCAGCACATTCAGCCCATCGTCAATCTTGTTTGCATCCGTCAGGGACTTGGCGCGACCAATTTCGGCACTGTAAAAAAACGGGCTGTCGCCGGGCACTTTGTCGAAATTCTTGACCGCCAGATCATATTGTTTTTCGCCGTTCAGCAGGTCAGCCACCAGCAAAATCGCGCTGACCGAGGTCGGGTTAAGATATTCGGCAATCCGACCATAAATCAGCCCGAACCGCTGGTTATCCTGGCCCGAAAGCACCGATGCCAGCGTGTAAAATGCCGCCGAGATACCGTCTGTCGGGCTGGTAACCACATCAAATTTCAGAGTTTTTCCGGCTTTCAGGCGGTCGCGCATCGCGGTGATCTCGGGATCATTGGAGTTACCAAGCGCGGCATTTGCCATCGCCAGCGCTTCGTCATTACGCTCCAATTGCGACAGGATTTCTATATGCGCCACAAGGCTGGCGCGACCGATGCGCACCGGACGCCCGTTCGCGCCAGCAAGGACCTTTTCGGCAGCGCCAAAATCGCCCACCACCGCCAGCGCCAAGGCCCGGTGGTAATCGCTGAACACTTTCATGGTGTCATTTTTGGCCATTTTATCAAACCGCGCGGTCGCAGCCGTCATCTTGCCCGCCCCCAGCAGGGACCAGCTTTGCACCAGCCCGTCGAGCAGCGGGCTGAACTCAGCTCCGGCTTTGAACTTGGCGTTGACGGCCGTAAAATCGCCCATCTTGATGTCGCGGGTCAGCAGCAGCAATTGGGCGAGCTGGCTGTCGGTGCCAAGCTTGTCCATCTCGACGGCAACGGCGATGCTTTTGTCGACCCGCCCCTCGGCCAGATAGGCCAGAACCAGATTTTGCATCAGTGCCAGATTGCCCGGATCAACCGTCAGCGCGCGGGCGTAATAAAGCGCTGCCGCCTCGTAATCGCTGTCAAAATTGGCCTGCCCCGCAGCCAGATAGCTGCCCGCCAAACTGGTGGCGCGCAGCATGCCGGGGGCCGAGGTGAAGGCAAATAATGCCGTCGCGGCGGCAAGAAAAACGGGTCTGATCATTGGGGTCAAAAGAGTAATCCTTGCTGGAAATGTAAATCTCGCGCCATGCTAAAGCGCCACCGCCACCTTGGCAATGCGGCGTTCGGCGCGAATCACTAACTGGTGTGCAAGTTTTTGCGAGCTTACATGTTGGGCCTACATGTTGGGATAATTCGGCCCATCGCCGCCTTGCGGGGTGACCCATGTGATGTTCTGGCTCGGGTCTTTGATGTCGCAGGTCTTGCAGTGAACGCAGTTTTGCGCGTTGATTTGAAAGCGCGGATTGCTGCCGTCATCGTTGCGGATCACCTCGTAAACCCCCGCCGGGCAATAGCGCTGCGCCGGTTCGCCATATATAGGTAAATTGACGGTGATTGGCACGCTTGGGTCGGCCAGAACCAAGTGGCAAGGCGCATCCTCGGCGTGGTTTGTGGCCGAAAAGCTGACATTGGTCAGCCGGTCAAATGACAAAACCCCGTCCGGTTTTGGATAGTCGAGCGTCTTGTGCTGGGCCGCAGGCTCGGTCGCCTCGGCGTCGGATTTGCCGTGTTTGAGGGTGCCAAAAGGGTTCCAGCCGGTGAGGTTGGCGAGCCACATATCAAAGCCGCCAAGCACCAGCGAGGGCAGCATTCCCAACTTTGACCACAGAGGTTTCACATTGCGCACACGCTTGAGATCGCGCGCAATCGGACCTTGGCGCAGGGTGACCTCGTAGGCTGTCAGCTCGTCGCCTTGCCGTCCGGCTTTGATCGCCTCAACTGCCGCCTCGGCTGCGGCAATCCCGCTTAGCATGGCGTTGTGATTACCTTTGATGCGCGGAACATTGACCAAACCGGCCGAGCAACCAAGCAAAGCACCGCCGGGGAAAACCAGTTTCGGGATCGACTGCCAGCCGCCCTCAGAGATCGCGCGCGCGCCGTAAGCCACCCGTTTGCCGCCTTCAAGAACCTTGGCAATATCGGGGTGATGTTTGAAACGCTGGAACTCCATATAGGGGTAAACGCTGGGGTTCTTGTAATTAAGATGCACCACAAAACCCACATAAACTTGATTGCTTTCAAGGTGATACAAGAACGATCCGCCACCGGCATTGCCGCCAAGCGGCCAACCCATCGTATGGGTGACGGTGCCCTCGCGGTGGTTTTCAGGCTTGACCTCCCAGATTTCCTTCATGCCGAGACCGAATTTTTGCACGTCACTATCCGCGCATAACTCAAACCGCGCCATCACCTGTTTTGACAAGGAACCGCGCACCCCCTCGGACAGGAACACATATTTTCCCAACAGCTCCATCCCCGGCTCATAAGCGGGGCCGGGATCGCCGTTCTTGTCCTTGCCAAATTCGCCCGCGACCACGCCGGTCAACTCGCCGCTCTTGCCATATATCAACTCTGAACAGGCCATTCCGGGGAAAATCTCCACGCCCAGAGCCTCTGCCTGTTCGGCCATCCAGCGGCAGAGATTGGCCATCGAGACGATGTAGCAGCCGTGATTATTCATCAGGGGTGGCATCAAAAAATTGGGGATGCGAATCGAGCCACCCTCGCCCAGCATCAGAAAATTGTCCTTTTTAACCGGCACGTTGACGGGTGCGCCGCGCTGTTTCCAGTCAGGGATCAGCGCGTTAAGGCCGCTTGGGTCAAGCACCGCGCCCGACAGGATATGCGCGCCAACCTCGGAGCCTTTTTCCAGCACCACAACGTTGAGATCGCCATCGAGTTGCTTCAGACGGATCGCCGCTGACAAACCGGCGGGGCCCGCGCCAACAATCACCACATCATATTCCATCGACTCGCGCGTCGCTGCGGCTGTGATCTCGGCCATATGGACCCCCTTTTTGCGGCAGCGCCAATAACGCCCGCATCCCAATTTATTCCTACCCCATATGCCTAGCCCACCCATACCTTGGCGGTCAATTCAGACCGTGCATCGCTGGTAAAAAATGTGCCGGACAGTCGAGAAACCGGCCAAAACATCCCCGTTTACGCAATCTGCCCGCTCTTAAGACGCCATATTGTCGAACTCAACCAAATCCCTTGCCCTTCGGGGGCGCAAATCCTATGTTCTTGGTTTGAGAAACGAGACGAAGGACGTTCAGGGTCAAATGCAGAAAATCCCCGTAACCCCCAAGGGCTTCAAGGCCATGGACGCAGAGTTGAAGATCCTGAAATCAGAGGAGCGCCCGGCTGTGATTCGCGCCATTGCCGAGGCGCGCGAACATGGCGATTTGTCGGAAAACGCCGAATATCATGCGGCGCGCGAGCAGCAGAGCCATATCGAGGGGCGGATCAAAGAGCTTGAGGGCCTGATCGGTCTGGCGGATGTGATTGATGTGACCAAGCTCAGCGGCTCGATCAAATTCGGGGCCACTGTTGAGTTGGTGGACGAGGATACGGACGAGGAAAAAACCTATCAGATTGTGGGCGAGCCTGAGGCGGATATAGAGCGCAACTTGCTCAACATCAAAAGCCCGATCGCGCGCGCTTTGATTGGCAAGGAGGAAGGGGACAGTGTTGAGGTAAAAACCCCCGGTGGCCGCAAAAACTATGAAATCCTCAGCGTGAAATTTATCTGAGAAATCAAACTCTTAAGGCTGTTAAGCTATGGATAGAGACAAACCAGACGCCCCGCTCGACCTTGGCATTTATGGTCGCCATGTACGTCGCCGGGTCGAGATTTCCGACATCGTAGCGGCGGTGCTGAGCCTTGTTTGGGTGGCGGTCATCGCCGGGTTCTGGCTGTTCATTGGTATCTCCACCGACGGCAGTCCCGGCTTTAACCCCATGACTTTCGTGATGACAATGGTGTCGATCTTGTTGCCGATTGGCCTGATTTGGGTCGCCAGCGCCGGGGCCAAAACCGCCAAAGTCATGCGCGAAGAGGCCTCGCGTCTGCAAGCCTCCATCGATGCTATGCGCCACGCTTATGTGGTTCAGCAGCAAACGGCGGGCCAGCATGTGACCCCGTCGCTGGAAAAGCAGCTTGGCGAAATTGCCGCCTCGCAAAAGCAGACCGAAAGCGCAATTGCCACGTTTACCTCAACACGCGAGGCGGGCGAAAGCACGCCGCCCTCCACCACCAAAGCGGCTTTGGCCAAGAAACCGCCCGAAACTTCGGACGAACAACCGTCGCTGGCGCTTGGCACCCCGGCCTCCGAACTGGCCAAACCGATCTCGATTGCCGAGTTTATTCGCGCGATGAATTTCCCCGAAAACGAGGATGACAGCGAGGGGTTTCGCACCCTCAGGCGGGCGCTTGAGGATCGTGACATCGCCAAAATGATCCGCGCGTCGCAAGATATCCTGACCCTGTTGTCGCAGGACGGAATTTACATGGACGATCTGCGCCCTGATCGCCCGCGCGCCGAAACATGGCGGCGTTTTGCCAAGGGCGACCGAGGGCTGGTGGTAGCCGGACTTGGCGGTATTCGTGATCGCACTTGTTTGGCGCTGGCGGGGGGGCGCATGAAGCAAGACCCGGTTTTTCGTGACGCCGCGCATCATTTCCTGCGCCAGTTTGACACTGTGCTGACCAATTTTGAGGCCAACGCCACCGATCAGGAGCTGGTCAACATGGGCGAGACCCGTACCGCGCGCGCCTTCATGCTGCTCGGTCGGGTGGCGGGGACGTTTAATTAGGGGCTGTTGACGTTCACCTAAGTTCGATCATTGTTGCTGCCAGCGAGATGAAGGCGGTGAAGCTTTGATCTGTTTTGCAAGATCGCATCGCTATGCCTCTGTTTTCCTTTAACTTTCCGAAGTAGTTTTCAACCAGATGCCGCCATTTGT
>JAADIJ010000065.1 GCA_013151335.1 Alphaproteobacteria bacterium
GCTTTGAGGGCTTCAAACGCGAGGCTGGCGCGATCCACCACCGGCGGTGTCATCATGCGCGAAAGCCCCTGAAGCATCTCCGCGTCCAGAATGTATTTCTCAAACGACGCCGTCAGCCCACCTTCAAGCCAGCCCGCCGCGTGGTTGATAATATTGGCGTGGGACATGAAGGCGGCCCAAACCGACATCATGGTCTCGTAAGTTGCTTGCGCGTCAACACAGTTTGAGGCGTTCACGTTGCTGGTGCGGTAGGGCAAGTGGTAACGGCGCGCGAGCTGCCCGCCGATTATCACCGCCTGCGCATATTCCGGCGTGCCAAAAGCCGGTGCGCCGGATTTCATATCGACGTTGGAGGTAAACCCGCCAAACACCACCGGACAGCCGGGGTTCACCATTTGGGTGAACGCGATCACAAACAAAGCTTCGGCCGTTTGCTGTGCCAAAGCGCCGGCGATGGTGATCGGGCTCATCGCGCCGGCAAGGGTGAAGGGGGTGATGATACAGGGCTGCCCGTTTTCCACCATTTCAATCAGCCCATTCAGCATCTCGCCATCGACAATGCGCGGAGAGTTCACGTTGATGACGGTCAAAAGGCTTGGCTCTTGCTTCAGTTGTGCGCGATCAACCCCTCTGGCAATCGCGACCATATTGAGCGCGTCTCGCACCCGCTCGCTGCCGATTGCCCGCGCGTTCCAAACCTTGTCGGTGAACATTATTTGCGATTTATAAAAATCGAGATGGCGCGAGCTGGCAGGCAATTCCATCGCCTCAACCGGCTGTGCCCCTGCCAAAGACAGAATGTTCAGGCATTGCCCAAGCTTGATCAGATTGTCCTGATCTTCCTTGTTGCCGGGGCGACGACCGCGGTCAAGATCGGACGCATTAGGCGGCCCCGCAACGGGCGATAAATGAATACGATTACCACCGATTTCGGCATTTCGCGCGGGGTTTCTGGCGTGCAACGTAAATTCGGACGGCGCTTTGGCGACCCACTCCATAAGCCTGTCGGCAGAGAGGCAAACCATCCCCGTCTCGCGATCCACATCGGCCCCGTTGGCGTCAAGAATATCTATGGCGACATCACTTTGAACTTGCAGCCCAAGCTCTGAAACAACCCGCATGGCGGTCTCGTGGATCATATCCAGATCATGCTCTGGCAAAATTTCCAGCGGCGGATACGGGTTTACGATCACCCCTTTGGCGAGCTGACTGATGCTCGATCCATCCTTGCCTGTGTGCCTGCGAGCACTTCTTGGACGTCTGCTCATGATTGCCTCTCGGGGGTTTTGACTATGTGTATCTTTCCCAATCAAGGCGAAAAAGCAAAACAACTCGTTTCATTGTCGGATGAAATGATTTCAAGAGGCGATCAAACCGCCTGTTGCGTGAGAGGGGTATTAAAAGATCAGGTGGCATGGTGATTTCATGCGAGATTTGATCCGGGTTGCTGGCCCGCCCTCAAAGCCATTGCGCCCGAGGTTCGGCCTCAAGCTATTGACATTCCACCATACATTCCGCAGCCTCTTGGTGATGCACAAAAAACACAACATAGCCGAGCGATTGGCACAGCGTTTGAAAGAAGCCCGCAAAAGCAAGGGCTTGAGCCTTGAAGCCATGGCAAAGCTGTCCGGGGTTTCACGCTCGATGCTGTCGCAAATCGAACGCGGGCAATCCAGCCCGACGGTTGCGACGCTCTGGAGCCTGACGCAGGCTTTGCGGGTTGATTTCGCGGGGCTGTTGGATGATCAGACCGCCAGCCGCTCGATTAGGGAAATTCTGCGGGCCAACCGCACACCGACCATTGACAGCCAAGGCGAGGGCTGCCGGATTCGCATCCTCAGCCCGCCCGCTCAGGCGGGGCGGCTGGAGGTCTATGAAATTAGCTTTACCGCCGATGCGGCCTTGCTGCCACACCAGAGCGGGTGCCATGAGGATCTGACCGTTCTGGAGGGCTCGCTGGAGGTTGTATCCGGCGATGAAACAGAGCAGGTTTTTGAGGGTGACACGATCCGATATGCCGCCGATTGCCCACATCAGATAAGGGCAATCGGGTTGAGTGCAAAAGCTATTTTGATCGTGCATGGCTCCTGATATCCCTTATAGTGGATAATTATATTATATATTGACAGTTTCCAAGAAAGTGGAATAGTTGCGACCAACGAGGGAGTCGCATCATGAACCATGTTTTTCTAAAGCATATTAACGCCAGTCTCACGGACATCCGCTCGGATGGCTTATTCAAGACCGAGCGGCAGATAGTCTCGCCGCAAGCCGGACGTATTGACGTGCAATTTGGCGACGAGCGACATGATCATGTGGTCAATCTATGCGCCAATAATTACCTCGGGCTTGCCGACGATCCTCGCCTGATCGCGGCCGCGAAGGAGGCGTTGGACACGCGCGGCTTTGGCATGGCCAGCGTGCGCTTTATTTGCGGCACCGAGGATTTGCACCATATGCTTGAAACCCGGCTGGCGCGGTTCTTGAAAAAGGACGACGCGATCCTGTTTGCCGCCTGTTTTGACGCCAATGGCGGGGTGTTTGAGCCGTTGCTCGGGGTCGAGGATGCGATCATCTCGGACGCGCTCAACCATGCCTCAATCATTGACGGCATCCGGCTTTGCAAAGCCACGCGCTATCGTTATGCAAATTCCGACATGAGCGCACTTGAGGCCCGCCTGATCGAGGCCAAAGACGCCGGAGCGCGCTTTATCATGATCGCCACCGATGGCGTGTTTTCGATGGATGGCCATCTGGCAAAGCTGCCCGAAATCACATCCTTGGCCAAAAAATACGACGCCCTCGTCATGGTGGATGACTGCCACGCGACCGGCTTTATGGGGCCGCAGGGGCGCGGTACGCCCGCGCATTTTGGCGTGGTCGACGGGGTGGATATCGTGACCGGCACGCTTGGCAAGGCGCTGGGCGGGGCGATTGGAGGCTATATTGCTGGCCCGCAAGCGGTGATTGATCTGCTGCGCCAGCGGGCGCGGCCTTATCTGTTCTCGAACTCCTTGCCGCCGATGGTTGTGGCTGCCGGTTTGAAAGCGGTTGATATTGTTGAAGAAAGCGATGATCTGCGCGCGAAGCTGTTTGAAAATACCGCGTTCTGGCGCGCCGGTCTTGAAACGCTGGGATTTGATCTTGTGCCGGGCGAGCATCCGATTGTGCCCATCATGCTGGGCGAGGCCCGACTGGCGCAAGCGATGGCCGCGCAACTGTTTGAGCAAGGCGTGTTCGTAACCGGATTTTTCTTTCCGGTGGTGGCCAAGGGGGCCGCGCGTATCCGCACCCAGATGAGCGCTGCTCTTAGTCGCGAAGATCTGGAATTTGCGCTGGGGGCATTCGCCCGTGTTGGCAAGGCAATAGGAGTGATAAAATGACCGGACCCACAGATGACATGAAAGCATTGGTCAAAGCAAAACCCGAGCCGGGCTTGTGGATGCAGCAAATGCCCGTGCCCAAAATTGGCGCAGATGATGTTCTGATCAAGATAAACAAGACCGGCATTTGTGGCACCGATATCCACATCTGGGACTGGGATGAATGGTCACAAAAGACCGTGCCGGTGCCGCTGATCACCGGCCATGAATTTGCCGGAGAGATAGTCGAGCTGGGCCGCAATGTCTCCGATCTTCGCCTCGCTCAACGGGTGTCGGGCGAGGGGCATTTGATTGGTAAACACAGCCGCGCCAGCCGCTCTGGGCGCTTCCATCTTGATCCTGAAACCCGCGGTATCGGGGTCAATGAGCCGGGCGCTTTCGCCCAGTTTCTGCGCTTGCCCGCCTTCAACGTGGTGCCGCTGCCTGACGATATCAGCGACGATATTGGCGCTATTTTAGACCCGCTCGGCAACGCGGTTCATACGGCACTTTCGTTTGATCTGATCGGCGAGGACGTGCTGGTTACCGGGGCTGGGCCGATCGGCATCATGGCGGCGGCGGTTGCCAAACATATTGGCGCGCGCCATGTGGTGATTACCGATATCAATCAGGACCGGCTGGATTTAGCCGCAAAGGTCGCCGATGTGACCGCAGTAAATGTCGCAAATACCGACCTCAAAGAGGTTACCAGCAGCTTGGGGCTGCTTGAGGGTTTTGATGTCGGGCTGGAGATGAGCGGCGCGCAGGTGGCGCTTGACCAGATGATTGGCGCGATGGTGATGGGCGGGCGGATCGCCATGCTCGGTATCCCGCCGGGAAAATCGGCGGTGGACTGGTCGCGTATCGTGCTGAAATCGCTTACCATCAAGGGCGTATATGGCCGCGAGATATTTGAGACATGGTATAAAATGCTGGCCATGCTGCAAAACGGTCTGGACGTGAGCGCCATTATCACCCACCGCTTTGGCGTGGATGATTTCAAGGCAGGATTTGCGGCAATGAAGTCTGGCTCCAGCGGCAAGGTGGTTCTGAACTGGAGCGGGACTGGCGCGCCTTAGATTGCACAGGAAAACGGACGTGGTCAAACCCGACAATCTGGCGGATCAGTTCCCGGTGGCGGAGGTGACTGCGCCGACGTGACTTACGGCGTGATGGGCTTGCAGGGCAGAGGCAGCAAAAGGGGCCAGCGAACCGGCCCCTTTTCTCTTCTCACGGTGCACCCATGTCCGGTTGGCCCCCAAAGGGCACTCAACCGGTTATTTTTCAA
>JAADIJ010000062.1 GCA_013151335.1 Alphaproteobacteria bacterium
GTTCGGGTTGGGTCGAAAATGATTTTTGCATAGCAAAAGAATAGCAAAATCAGATCACCTTGGGAATCGATGAGTTACGCAGAGGTCTCGTTATGTGACTTTTTTAGGTCGCTGTTGAAATACAGTGGCCTTTTTGGCTTTGTCGTTTTGACATGGGGGGGGAATCCAACTATTCAGGCGAGAAAGAGTTCGCGCAGTTACAAATGCGAGCCATAGCGTCGGGTCAGTAGGATAGTGGATTGATGAAAATGCATCTGGTGGGGAATTTCAGGGCAACGCGTTTGATTGCTTTGGTAACGTTGCTTATTGTGGGCTCGCTTGCAAGTACGGTGCCACCGGCACTGGCGCAGGCCTTAGGGGTCGTGAGCTTCAGTCGCGTGATTGTCAAAGGCAATCAGCGCATCGAAACCGCAACCATTCGAAACTTTGCCGCGATCAAGGTCGGCATCGAGGTGACCCCCGGCCAAATCAATGCCGCGCGTCAGCGGCTGACGGCGACCGGGTTGTTTGAAGATGTGGCGATCTCGGTAAAAGGCAGCTCGCTGGTGATTGCCGTGCGCGAATGGCCAACCATCAACCGCATCGGCTTTGAGCGCAACAAGCGGATCAAGGACGATAAACTGGCCAGCCTGATCACCTCCAAACCGCGCCACACCTATAGCCCGGCTCAGGCCGAGGCCGATGTGGCCCTGATCGTTGACGCCTATCGCCAGTCCGGTCGCCAAGCTGCCGAGGTGAAAGCCAAGATCATCCGCCGCTCTGACAATCGCGTCGATCTGGTGTTTGAGATTTTCGAGGGCAAAGTGGTCGAGATCCAGCGCCTCAGCATCATCGGCAACCGCAACTTCTCGGATCGTCGCCTGCGCAAGGTGTTGTCAACCAAACAGGCGGGTATTCTGCGCCGGTTCATCAAGAGCGACACATTCATCGCCGACCGACTGGATTTTGACAAGCAAGTCTTGCGCGATTATTACCTGTCGCGCGGTTTTATCGACTTTGAGGTTGTCTCGGCCACGGCTGATATTGTGCGCGAGCGCAACGGCTTTTTCGTGACCTTCAAAGTGCGCGAGGGTCAGTCCTATAAGTTTGGCAAAATCACCGCCACCAGCGCGTTGAAAGAGATCGACCCGGACGCTTATAGCGCGGTGATCAAGGTCAAGAAGGGCGGAGTTTATTCGCCCAATATGGTTGAGCGCAGCATTGGCCGGATGGAAGATCTTGCCTCTAAAAACGGTTTGAACTTCATCAGGGTGAACCCGCGCGTTACGCGAAATGACGCCAAGCGCACATTGGATATAGAGTTCGTAATCGACCGAGGCCCGCGCGTATTTGTTGAGCGCATCGACATTGAAGGCAATACCACCACGCTGGATAGGGTGATCCGGCGCCAATTTGAAACTGTCGAGGGTGATCCGTTCAACCCGCGTCAAATCCGGATTGCCGCCAACCGTATCAAGGCGCTTGGGTTTTTCTCCAAAACCGACATCAACAGCCGCGAGGGCTCTTCGCCGGACCGGGTGATCGTTGATGTCAATGTCAAGGAGCAGCCCACTGGCAGCCTGAATTTCGGTGTGTCTTATGGTGCGTCAAGTGGGCTTGGCGGAACGATAAGCTTGTCTGAATCAAACTTTCTCGGGCGCGGGCAGTTCATCAAGGTCGATCTTGGTGGTGGGCTTTCGACCAATACCACTGAGTTGACATTCGCCGAGCCGCGCCTCCTTGGCCGAAATGTTCGTCTTGAGTTGAGCGCATTTCGGCGCGCAACGACGCAACAAAACACGTTTTACGATACCGCAACATCGGGTATTTCTCCCAATATATCCTTTCCTGTCAGTCAAAATGGACGTGTGCGATTAGTATATCGAAATACAACCGATACGGTTTCAAATGTTACGGGCACACCGTCTATTTTGATTGCTGCCAGTAGTCAAAAAGTAAGCTCGCTTGGGGCAACCTATACATATGATACCCGCTCCAGCGGACTTAACCTCAAGGCCGGGACGATCGTGCGCCTGTCGCAACAAGTCGCAGGTCTGGGTGGTACGGCGAAATATTCCAAAACCACTGCTTTAGTTGGCGTACGTACCTCGATGTTCAATGATCAGGTCACCCTGAGTGCCGAATTTGAAGGCGGCTTGTTGGTGAGTCGCGGCGGCGGTAGCGCAATCACCGACCGTTTTTTCCTCGGCGGGGATATCATGCGCGGCTATAAGGTTAACGGAATCGGGCCGCGTGACAGGAACGTGCCCAACCAGGATGCACTTGGCGGCAACAAATTCGCGGTTGCGCGGTTTGAGGCCAATTTCCCAATCGGGTTACCCGAGGAATATGGCGTTGCCGGCGGCGTATTTTTTGATGTCGGCTCTGTCTGGGGGCTAAATAATCGAGATGGTGGCCTTATCGCGGCCGACGGTTTTGATCTTGTCGATGCCTCAATGCAACTGCGCAGCGTCGTTGGTGTCTCACTGTTTTGGAAAACAGCCGTGGGACCTCTGCGCTTTAACTTCACCAAAGTCCTCAGCGGCCCGACTTATGACCAATCGGAAGGGTTCAAGTTGACAATCGGTGCGCGGTTCTAAATGCCCAAGCTGCGAAATGCGCGCCGGTTTTACGCCTTCGTCATAGCAGGATTTCTACTGTTGGGGGCATCGTCGTTGGCGCTCGCCCAGCAGGCGAACAGCAAGATATTCACCCTCAATCAGGACCAGCTTTACAGCCAGTCGCTGTTTGGCAAACGCGTTCTTGCAGAGATAGCCACCCGCAAGGCCGCGATTGTCTTTGAGAACACCCGCATGGAGGCTGAGCTCAAAGACGAGGAACTGGCGCTTACCAAAAAACGCCCAACCCTCGCGCCCGCCGATTTTCGTGTTTTGGCCGATGCATTTGATGCCAAAGTCGAAAAAATCCGTACTGGGCGCGCGCAAAAATCACTTGATCTCAATAATTGGAGTAATGAAGAGCGCAAGCGGTTCTTCAATCTGGCATTTCCGGTTTTGCTGAAATATGCCCGCGACATCGGCGCGCTGGTCATTCTGGATCGCCGCTCGGTCATCATCTCGTCGGATGCGATTGACATCACCGCCAAAGCGATGGACAAAATCAATGCCGCCATCAAAGACGGGGTGGCGCCAGCCAAAGAATGACGCGCCCGACTTGTCAGTCCTCAAACTGATTGCTACTGAAGTGGGCAGATGCAAACCCTATAATAAAAGGCCAGAATATGACCGACACAAACCTTGAGGATTTGCCGAGCGCCGATCTCGCGATGATCCAGCGCATGATTCCCCACCGTTATCCGTTCCTGTTCATCGACAAGGTTCGCGATATTCGTGTTGGCGAAAGCGCTGTTGGCATCAAAAACGTCACCATTAACGAGCCCCATTTTCAGGGCCATTTCCCCGCGAAACCGGTGATGCCCGGCGTGATGATTGTCGAGGCGATGGCGCAAACCGCGGGGGTGCTGATTTCGCAAACTCTGGATTTGATCGACCGCGAACCGTTGGTTTATTTCATGACCATGGACAAGTTTCGCTTTCGCAAAATGGTCGTTCCCGGCGATCAGTTGGAGCTGCATGTTAGGGTCATTCGCGGGCATGGAAAAATCTGGAAGCTGTGGGGCGAGGGCAAAGTTGACGGGGCAGTCGCGTCGTCCGGCGAGTTCTCGGCGATGATCGACGTTCCCAAGGAAAACAAATAGCCGGAGGCCGCAGTGATTGATCAAAGCGCCAATATCCACCCCTCGGCCGTCGTTGAAACTGGCGCGCGCATCGGGCCGAATTGCCGGATCGGGGCCTTTTGCGTGGTTGGGCCAAAAGTTGTGCTTGGGGCCAATGTCGAGTTGAAAAACCATGTGTCGATCGCTGGCGAGACCAGCATCGGCGATGGCAGTCGCATCTGGCCCTTTGCCTCTATTGGCTCCGAGCCGCAGGATTTGAAATTCGACGGCGAGGACAGCCAGATCGAGATCGGCAAAAACAACCATATCCGCGAATATGCCACCGTGAACCCCGGCACTGATGGCGGCGGTGGGGTGACGCGCATCGGCGACAATAACCTCGTGATGATGTATGTGCATGTGGCCCATGACTGCCAGATTGGCAACAGTATTGTGCTGGCAAACGCGGTGCAGATCGCGGGCCATGTGGTCATTGGCGACAACGCGGTTCTGGGCGGTCAGTCCGGCGTGCATCAATATTGCCGGGTTGGCAAAGGGGCGATGATCGGCGCCGGTGCGGTGGTGGTCAATGACGTCATCCCTTACGGCTCGGTGATTTCTCCGCGTGGCACGCTGGGCGGGCTGAACCTGATCGGTCTTAAACGTCGCGGAGCCGACAAGGTGCAGATGAACGAGCTTCGGCGGGTCTATAAATCCCTGTTTTCCGGCGAGGGAGCGCTGCTTGAACGGGCCAAGAGCCTTCAGGCAGAGGCGTCCGGCAACCCTCTGGTGCTTGATTTGCTGGAATTTGTACTGTCAAATTCCGACCGGTCTTTTTGCACCCCACAATAGGTGGTGATGTGAGCAACAACCCCGATAAATTGGCGATCATAGCAGGTGCTGGCCAGTTGCCACAGCTTTTGGCAGATGCTTGCCGCGCGCAGGGTCGCGCTTTTTCGGTGGTGAAAATGCGAGGGCAATCGTTGGACTGGCTCGGCGCTGAAACTGTGATCGAGGCCGAGATTGAGCGGTTTGGTGCTTTGTTTGAGGCCTTGCGCACGGATAATTGTGGCTCGGTTGTGTTTGCGGGTCGGATAGATCGGCCCAACCTGCAACTGGAGCGTCTTGACGACGTCACCCGCACGCTCGCGCCGCGACTTATTCCGGCGATCGGGCGCGGAGATGGCACGATTTTGCGCCTGATCGCCTCAATCTTTGAGGATCAGGGTTTGGTGATCAAAGCCGCCCACGAGATTTTGCCCGAGCTGCTCGCCTTGAGCGGGGTGATGGGGCAGCACGCACCAAGCGCGCTCGATCTCGCCGATATTGCCCGCGCCGAGGTGCTGACGGGCGGTTTGGGGCAGCTTGATTTGGGGCAGGCGGCGGTGGTCGCGCAGGGCCAGTGTCTGGGGCTTGAGACCTTGCAAGGCACCGACATAATGCTTGGCTTTGTGGCCAAAACCGCGCAAAATCTGCGACCCAATCCTGACGGGGCCAAGGGCGTTTTGTTCAAAGGGCCGAAACCCTCACAAGATTTGCGCATGGATATGCCAGCCATCGGCGTGACCAGCGTGGAGCTGGCGGCCAAGGCCGGTTTGGCCGGTATCGCGATCAAATCGGGCGCGGTTTTGATGCTCGATCGCGCCGAGATCATCGCGCGCGCCGACCAACTTGGGCTATTTATATATGGCACGAGCGATGGCCTCGGCGCAGATGCGCAATGAGCGGCCCCGCCCATTTCTTTTTAATCGCAGGCGAGCCCTCGGGCGATAAGCTTGGCGCAAGCCTGATGGCTGGCCTGAAAACGCTGGCGCCTGACACCAGGTTCAGCGGCGTGGGTGGCCCGCTCATGCAGGCCGAGGGGCTGGAGAGCCTGTTTGCGATTGATGAATTGTCGGTCATGGGCATACTCGAGGTGCTGCCACGATTGCCAAAGCTGTTGGCGAGGGTGCGCGAGACCGCAGATGTGATCACAAAGCTATCACCGGACGCTGTGATCACAATTGATAGCCCCGATTTTTGTCTGCGGGTAGTTTCCAGAGCGAGATCGTCTGATAATACTCTGAAAACAATACATTATGTCGCCCCCACCGTTTGGGCGTGGCGACCGGAGCGTGCGGCGAAGATGGCGCGAAATGTGGATCATGTGCTGGCGCTGTTCCCGTTTGAGCCGCCATATATGCAGGCCGAGGGCATGGGTTGCGATTTCGTCGGCCATCCGGTTGTGGCCGAAGCCACGCCAAGCTCTGCCGAAATCCGGCAGTTCCGCGCGGAGTTGGGACTAACGCATTCAGAGCCGCTTTTGTTGGTGCTGCCCGGCTCTCGCAGCGGTGAGGTCGCGCGGATGGAGCCGGTTTTCGCGGCCTCCGTGGCGCAGGTTTTAAGCGCACGACCTGATGTCAAAGTCTTGGTAGTTGCCGCATCACCCGTCGCAGGGATGCTTGAAGAGCGGCTAAAAAGCTGGCCAGTTCAGCCGATTTTGCTTGATCCACGCACAGGGGATGCGCGCCAATCAGAGAGGCGCAAATCCATCGCCTTTGCCGCTGCCGATCTGGCGCTGGCGGCATCGGGGACCGTGTCGCTTGAGCTTGCGCGCGCGAAAACGCCGATGGTGATTGCCTATAGGTTCAACTGGCTCACCACCAGAATTGTCAAGCGAAAGGTTAATCTGGCCTCGGCCACGTTGGTCAATCTGTTGACGAAAACCACCGCCGTGCCGGAGTTTTTATTTGAAGATTGCGTGCCTGAAAAAATCGCCCCATGTGTGCTGTCCTACCTTGAAGATGAACAAGCGCGCGCGGCTCAGATAAAGGCGGGCGATGAGGCCATGAGCCTGCTTGGCGCATCGGATGACGCACCGGGATTGCGCGCCGCGCGGGCGGTTTTGCGCGTTATTCAGTAAACTCGGCAGCAAGGGCACCGGTGTGATGACGCATCGTCTGGGGCGACATCTCAAACATATGATGCGGCGTGCCGGCAGCGGCCCAGATGGTCGCAAACCTGAGCAGTTTTTTGTCCATGAAGGCCTCTATCGGATTGAGGTGTCCAAAGGGCGACACCCCACCGATGGCAAAGCCGGTCTGCTGACGGATCATCGCCGCATCGGCCTTGCCAAGCGGCTCTTGCGCCAGTTCAGACGCCGCAGCCACATCGACCCGACTGCCGCCTGCGGTCAAAAACAGCACAGCCTTACCGCTGGTTTCGCCGCGAAAAATCACCGATTTGGCGATCTGGTCAACCGCGCATCCCACAACCTCCGCCGCTTGCGCCGCCGTGTTGGTGGGGGTGGTGATTTCCAGAATTTCGACGCTCAAACCAAGTGTCGACAGGTGGGCTTTTACCCGGTTTAGACTTTTGCTCATGATCCCTCGAAAATTGGCAGCTCGCTTGATTTATCGCGCAGCTATTTGCCGGTCGCAAGGCCTGTTGACGCCGCGCGCTCAGCGTTTCATCCTTGGCATATGTCCCTTATCTCCAAAACCACACTGGCCCCGATTTCGTTTGAACCAGCGCTTGGGCGTGAGGCCGCCGCCTGCCTGCCGGATGCGCCCGCAAATGTTCAAAAACTGCTCAACGGCGTTGGCGGGTGCAGCCCCTATCTCAGAGGGCTGATCCAGCGCGAGCACGCATGGTTGGCGCAGGTTTTGCCGCTCTCCCCCGATCAGGTGCTTGGCGAAATTCATGGCGCTGTCACTGCCGAGAGCTTTGACGCGCTTGCTCGCGAGCTGCGCCAAGCCAAGCGGCGGGTGGCGCTTTATGTGGCGCTGGCCGATACCGGCGGCATGTGGGGGCTGTGCGAGGTGACCAGCGCTTTGACCAAATTTGCCGATTTTGCCGTCAGCACCGCGCTCAATATGTTGCTGCGCGCCGAGCTTGCGCGCGGGCTTTTACCCGGCTGCACCGAGGCCGACATGGGAACCTCCTGCGGTTTGGTGGTGTTGGCCATGGGCAAAATGGGCGCGTTTGAGCTGAATTATTCGTCCGACATTGACCTGATCGTTTTGTTTGACGAAACCCGCCATGCGCCCGAGGATTTTGACACGATCCGCCAGCGATTCATTCGCATCACCCGGCGCATGGCCAAATTACTGTCCGACGTCACCGGCGATGGTTATGTGTTTCGCACCGATTTGCGCCTGCGACCCGACCCTTCGGTCACGCCGGTTTGTTTGTCGATGGCGGCGGCCGAGCGCTATTATGAGAGCCTCGGGCGAACGTGGGAGCGCGCCGCCTATATCAAGGCCCGCGCCTGCGCTGGTGACATCCGCGCGGGGGAGGCGTTTTTGCAGACCCTGCGCCCGTTCGTTTGGCGCAAACACCTTGATTACGCGGCCATTCAGGACGCCCATGATATGCGCTTGCGTATTCGCGAACATAAGGGCTTGGGCGGCGCCATCGTCTTGCCGGGGCATAATATCAAGCTTGGTCGTGGCGGCATTCGCGAGATCGAGTTCTTCACCCAGACCCGTCAAATCATTGCCGGCGGGCGGGATGTGGAGCTACGCGCGCGTGCAACTTGCGAGGCGCTCACGGTGCTCGCGCGCAAAAACTGGGTCTCTGAGGAGGCCGCCAGCGCGCTGATTGCCGCCTATGAGGCGCATCGCCAACTGGAGCATCGCATTCAAATGCTGGCGGACGCGCAAACCCATGATATCCCCACGCAAGCTCAACAAATCGCCCGGCTGGCGGCTTTTTGTGGGGTGGAGGCTGTCTCTGAGTTTCGCGAGGATATCATTGCGCGACTGGAAATGGTGCATGATCTGACCGAAAGTTTTTTCGCACCGGAGGTGGCGCAAACGCCCGAGCTTCCCGAGATTAGCGCGGCCATGCGCGAGCTGATGGACAAATGGCACGGCTTGCCCGCTTTGCGCAGTTCGCGCGCGCGCTCGATCTTTAAACGGTTAGAGCCGCTGATCTTGCAGCACTTGCTGGCCACCGCAGACCCGAGCGAAACCCTGAACCAGTTTGATGGCTTTCTGGCGGGGCTTCCTGCCGGTGTGCAACTGTTTTCGCTGTTTGAGGCCAACCCACAACTGATTGATCTGCTGATCGAGATTTGTGGCAGCGCGCCGGGCTTGGCGCGGTACTTGTCGCGAAATTCGCAAGTTTTTGATGGGGTTATCTCGGGGATTTTCTTTCAGCCGGTCGGCGATATACCCGCCCTCTCTGCCGATTTAACCAAGGTTTTGGCGCGGCTTGACGACTATGAGGACAAGCTGAACGCGGCGCGGCGCTGGATGAAGGAGCAGCATTTCAGGATCGGCGTTCATCACCTCAAATCGATGATTTCCAGCGAGCAGGCGGCGGCGAGCTATTCTGATTTGGCCGAAGCGGTGCTGGGGGTAATTTTCCCGGCAGTCACAGAGGCATTTGTGCGTCGACATGGGCGCTTGCCCGGCTCTGAGGCCGTGGTTCTTGGCATGGGATCGCTTGGCGCGCGCAGCCTGACCGCCAGCTCTGATCTTGATCTCATCGTGATTTATGACCCGGCAGGGGTGGAGTTTTCTGACGGGAAAAAGCCGCTTGCCGCCAGCACATATTTCGCGCGTCTGACCCAGGCTTTGGTCACCGCTCTCAGCTCGCCCATGTCCGAGGGCCAGCTTTACGAGGTCGATATGCGCCTGCGCCCCTCCGGTCGCAAAGGTCCGGTCGCGACCGCCTTTAGTGGGTTTGTCAGCTATCAACAGACCGAGGCCTGGACGTGGGAGCATCTGGCCCTGACCCGCGCGCGCGTGGTTGCGGGGGGCCAGGCGCTTGGCCAAAAGGTAGAGGATTTTCGCTGCGTCATCCTTGGTCAGACGCGTGATCCTGCGCGTACACTTAATGATGTCAGCGATATGCGCGCGCGATTGGCCAGCGCCAGCGACGCGGCGCGATTGGGCGATATCTGGGAGGCCAAACAGGGGCCGGGACGGATGCTCGACATTGAAATGCTGGCGCAAGCGGCGGCGCTGTTGACGGGCTGCTGTGATCAAGATGTGTTGGCGCAGCTTGCCCGCGCGCAGAGGCTTGGCTGGCTGAACGCGGACGAGCAAACGAGTTTGGCTGGCAATTACACCCGTCTCAGACGGGTTCAGCAGCTACGACGGCTGGTCGGTGCCAAGGCCTTTGCCGCTGAGGCGATGGGGCGGGGGGTGCGCGATCTTTTGCTGGCAGAAACGGATGAAAATAGTATTAAGGCGTTGGAAACAAGGCTGGAGACCGGGCGCGAGACCAGCGCGGCGCTGATTGATCGCACGCTTGAATCTGGTCAAGAATCCGGTCCTGACGAGGAAACCGGTCGCTGAAACATCAGGCGTGGTCGCTCTGGGCCACAAAACCCGCCGCACTGCGAGCTATGCACATGCTGCTACATCGCGGCAAAAAGCTGATCTGGGAGGGATCATGGACAAAGGAAATCTGGCCGTTGACCCTCGGGGGTTGATTTTTGAGGCTTACCGCATTGACGGAATTACCAGCGCTGAATGTCGCTCGATCTTTCTGGATTGGGCCTTGGGGGTTCCGGCGCAGGTTGATATGCGCGCGGCCCTGAACGAGCTGCGCGCCGAATATATCCACGCCAATCGCGACCATCCCATGAACGCGGTCATCGCCGAAGGTCTCGACAAAACCGCGCCCTCTCCGAGGCGACGCGGCGGGCGCGGTGGGCGCACCTAATGGATCGAAACTTACGTTTCGAACTACTGGTTTTATGCTTGATGGATCAAATTATCACAACATTTGGGTTGCTGCGCCAAATGTGTTGCGCTCGCGGAGGGTCCCAAATGTTGCGTTCGATCCACTAGCAAGCTTTCGCTTGACCGCAGCGCTTGTGACAGGCACATCCTAGATCATGGTTCCTCTGGGCAAACTTGAACAAATCACCGGTCGTTTTGGCTTTTTAGAGGCCAAGATGGCCGAAGGTGCGGCAGGTGATGATTTCGCCGCTCTGGGGCGCGAATATGCCGAGCTCAAACCCGTGGTCGAGCAAATAGCCGCCTATCAGCAGATGCTGCGCGATATCGCCGAGGCCGAAGAAATGCTGGCTGACCCCGAGATGAAAGCGCTGGCCGAAGAAGAGCTTGGCGCGCTGAAAACCGCGCTGCCCGAGGCGGAACTGGCCCTTAACCTCACGCTGCTGCCCACAGATAAGGCCGATGCGCGCCCCGCCATTATCGAAATCAGGGCGGGAACTGGCGGCGACGAGGCCGCGTTGTTTGCCGCCGATCTTATGCGCATGTATCAGCGCTTGGCCGAAAACTCCGGCTGGAAGTTCGAGCTGATCTCCGAAACACCAACCGAGCTTGGCGGCTATAAAGAGGTGATCGCCAATATCACCGGCAATGGCGTGTTTGCGCGGCTGAAATTTGAAAGCGGCGTTCATCGGGTGCAGCGGGTGCCAACCACCGAAAGTGGCGGTCGCGTGCATACTTCGGCGGCCACGGTTGCGGTGTTGCCCGAGGCCGAGGAGGTCGATCTGGACATCCCCGCCACCGATCTGCGCATTGACACCATGCGCGCCAGCGGCTCTGGCGGCCAGCACGTCAACACCACCGATAGTGCCGTGCGCATCGTGCATATTCCCACCGGCATCATGGTGGTCAGCGCCGAGAAATCCCAGCATCGCAACCGCGAGATTGCCATGCAGGTTCTGCGCACGCGCCTTTACGATCTGGAGCGTCAAAAGGTCGATGACGAGCGCGCGGCAACCCGTAAGGGGCAGGTCGGCACCGGGGATCGTTCCGAGCGTATCCGCACTTATAATTTCCCTCAGGGGCGCTTGACCGATCACCGCATTAACCTCACACTTTATAAGCTGGATCAAGCGCTTGAGGGCGATATCGACGAGGTGATCGACGCGCTGATCGCCGATGATCAAGCCAGCCGTCTGGCGGCGATGGACCCATGAGCGCGACCGTTCAAACCACTCTCAACGCGGTGGCAGCAGAGCTTGAGACGGCGGGGATCGAGGCCGCTCTGGAGGATGCGCGCAAGCTTGTCGCGTTCTCGCTTGGCATCGAGGCCGATCGTTGCTGTGCCTGAACGATCCGATTACTCACGAGGCGCTGCGTCGGCTTGATCAGGCGGTTGCGGATCGGCGGGCGCGGATGCCGGTGTCGCATATCCTCGGCTATCGCGAATTTTGGGGTCGGCGCTTTAACGTGTCGCCAGATGTATTGGACCCGCGCCCCGAAACTGAGACGCTGATCGAGGCGGCATTACGAAACCCGTTTCATCGCGTGCTTGATCTTGGCACCGGCAGCGGGTGCATCTTGCTGTCGTTGCTGGCGGAAGACCCAGCGGCAAGCGGCCTCGGCGTTGATCTCAGCGCGGCTGCGCTGAACGTGGCCACGCGCAATGGTGACGCGCTTGGCCTTGGCAAACAGGCCACATTCATGCAGTCGGACTGGTTTGAGACGGTCGAGGGGCAGTTTGATCTTATCGTGGTTAACCCGCCCTATATCGCCATGGCGGAAATGGCCGGACTGCAACCGGAAATCCTTAAATGGGAGCCTATGAGCGCGCTTACCCCCGGCATCAGCGGGCTTGAGGCTTATGCGGAAATCGCCGCCGAAATTGGCACTTATCTTGGCGAAAATGGTCGGGTGCTGATGGAAATCGGCCCCACTCAGGCCGAGGCGGTGCGTGGGTTGTTTGAGCAGGTCGGATTGGGGCTGATTGCGGTCCATAAAGACCTCGACGGGCGTGATCGCGTGGTTGAAATGCAATAATCGCGCGAAAACTGGGTATTTTTGCAAGATTATGATAAAAACACACGAAATATTCAGCTTTTTAACTTGTCTTGAACAAGGCTGGCTGTATAGGGTTCGTATAAGCGGATGATTGATCAGAGTTATGTGTCTTACCCGCTGCTAGCTCTCGAAAAGTAAACTTGGGAATGATCAGCTTTTAGAGCTGAATAAACTGCAAAACTTCCCAACAAGCCCCGCGTGGGGCAGAAAACCGAAAAACATGAGAACTTCCAATAAGTCGCGTTCGCGCAACAAAAACCAAAACCGCAGGTCTTCGGCCAATGTGATCAGTCGCGTGTTCGACAGCTCAGGTCCCGAAGGCAAGGTGCGGGGTACGCCACAACAAATTATTGATAAATATCAAATGCTTTCACGAGATTCCCAACTCTCCGGTGATCGTGTGGCGGCCGAGAATTTTTTGCAACATTCCGAGCATTATACCCGTCTGCTCAATGACGCCACCCGTGAGCAGAACCAGAGGCGCGAGCAGCATGAGGCGCAACAAGCCCAGCATGCACAGCGCAAGGCGGCGCAAAACGGCGACAATCACGCGTCCACGCATGAAAACTCCGATCAGCCGGAATTGGCACAACAGCCTGCGGCGCAACTGCAACCCGATGTCCAACAACAAGATGTCCAACAACCTGATGCCCAGCAGCCCATGACGGTGCAAGGCTCAGAGGAGTCAGGGCTGGTGGAAACCCCGGAGGGAAAACAGCGTTCGCGCCGCAAGCCCAAGACCGAAAACACCGATCAGGCCGCCGAATAGTTGGGCGTGTAATCAGCTTTCAACTGCGCGGGCGAGTTGGCAAAACTGCTCGATAGACAGGTTTTCGGCCCGTTCTGTGGGGGCAATTCCGACTGAGAGCATAATATCCTGAATATCCGGGTGAATGGATTTGAGGCTGGCGCGCAGCATCTTTCGCCGCTGCCCAAAACCGACGGCAACCAGACGGGTGAGGATTTTCTCGTCAGCCGCAAACAGCATTTTGTTGCGCTTTTCAATATGCACCACCGCTGATGTGTGACCTTGGGAGGCGGGGTGAAAGCCTGCGGCGAGATTTCCATCACAATCCGCGCCTTGGCCCGCCATTGGGTCAAAATAGCCAGCCGCCCATAAGCTTTGGTGCCGGGAGTGGCCACGATCCGCGCCGCGACCTCTTTTTGAAACATCAAGGTCAGGCTGTCCCAAAACGGCGGCCAGCATTTCGGCGTCAGCCAGCGGATCAACAGCTCGGTTCCGATGTTGTAAGGCAGGTTGGCGACCACGCGAATGGGCGTGTTCAGATGCTGGCGCGGATCAATTTGCAGCGCGTCTCCCTCGATGATTTGCAAGCGGTTCGGGTAATGTTCGGCAATGCGCGCGAGTGCGGGCAGGCAGCGCGCGTCCTTTTCAATCGCCAGAACTTTTCGCGCCCCTTCATGTAGCAAGGCGCGGGTCAGACCGCCAGGGCCGGGACCGATTTCAAGCACATCGCAGGCCCCAAGATCGCCAGCTTGCCTCGCGATTTTCGCGGTAAGATTGAGGTCCAGCAGAAAATTCTGCCCCAAAGCTTTTTTCGCACTCAGCCCTTCATCCGCGATCACATCACGCAACGGCGGCAGCCCGTCAATCGTTGCCATCAGGTGGCCTCGCTGGCGTTGATCGCCATGCTGTGGGCCTGACGCAAGGCGGCAATAAGGCTTGAAGGATTGGCCAATCCTTTGCCCGCAAGGTCAAAAGCGGTGCCGTGATCGGGGGATGTGCGAATAAACGGCAGGCCCAAGGTCACGTTGGTTCCGCCGTGAAAATCCAGCGTTTTGATCGGGATCAGCGCCTGATCGTGATACATGCAAACGGCGGCGTCATAGCGAGCGCGCGCCTCGGCGTGAAACATCGTGTCCGCCGAATGAGGCCCGGTGAGGTTCAGCCCTTCAGCGTTGAGACGGGCGATGAGCGGCGCGATCAGCTTGATCTCGTCCTGTCCCATCGCCCCGCCTTCGCCCGCATGAGGGTTGAGACCGGCCACGGCAATGCGCGGGTTTTCTATGGCAAATGTGGTTTTAAGGGCCGCATGGGTGATGCGCAAAGTCTCGCTCAAAAGCTCGGCGGTCAAAAGATCGGGAACCTTAGACAGCGCCACATGGATGGTCGCGGGAACCACACGCAGCTCGGGCGAGGTCAGCATCATCACCGAGCGCGCAACTCCGCCAAGATGGGCCAAAAACTCGGTATGGCCGGGAAAGGCGAAATCGGCACCATCATGCAGGGCTTTTTTGTGAATGGGATTGGTGCAGATAGCCGAGGCCTGATCCGCTCTGACCAGATCCACCGCGCGACGAATGACGTCGATGACGCCGATGGCATTGGCGCGCGCGGGCAGGCCGGGCATCAGTGTCTCGGCGAATTGGTGATGCAGGAAGGGCAGGCCGTTGGCCATGGTGGCGGCGGTCTCGCTCGGGTCGCAAATCTCGATTGCAGGCAGATCGGTTACGGTTTGCGCCATATGCCGCCGGTCGGCGATCAAAAAGAAGTCAAGATCGCGGCGCAAAACCTCCCAAGCCCAAAAGCTAAGCTCAAGCCCGATCCCCGCAGGTTCGCCGCATGTCAGCGCTATCGGAGCGGTCATTTTCTGACGATGGTCGCGTCACCCATGAGTTCTTGCAAATAACCTTGGCCAAACGCCTCCATCCGTTGACCAAACAGCGCCTGACGCACCTGCTCGCGATTGCCCTCCGACAGCTTGTTGGTGCGGCCACACAGCATCAAAAACGCCAGATATTGGTTGTTGGCGCCCTCGGTCAGGTTGAACGAGACCTCATTAGTGTCGAGGTTTTTCAGCTCGCGCGCGATATTTCTTGGCGTTTTGCCAACAGGCGTGACTTGCTCGCTAAACAGCTCGGTGGGGAATTTTTGCGCCTTGGCAGAAAGATCCTGACAGGTGTCGATGGAGCCGGCAAGCGTCGTCGCTTGTTTTAATGCCGCTTCGCTGCGCCCGCCGGGGATCAAAAGCTTTGCGTAATCATAGGCAATGGTTTTGGCGGCAATAGTGCGGTTATCGCGAATGCCGCGCAGTTGGAAAATCGCAACTGCTTTGGGCATTTGAACCGGCGTGGTGACTTCGCCAACGCTCATAGTCATGATCTGCTTGGCCACATCCGGCGGCAGATTGGTGATCGGCATCCAATCAAGCTTGCCACCCTTATTGCGCGTTGCGGCAGCGGAATAGGTAAGTACAGCCTCTTCAAACCCCTTGAAGCTTTTCAGACGATTTGATAATTCTGTTGCAAGTTCAATGCTTTGCGCCTCAGATCCCTTTGGGAGGGGTAAGATCAACTCCGATACCAGCACTGAGGCGCCGACCGCTGTGGTGCCAAGCGCCATTGCGGTGTTAAGCTCGCTCTCGGTGATAAAGGCTTTGGACTGGAACTTGGTCTGGACAACTTTGCGCCAAATCAGCCCCGCATCAACAAAGTCGTAAAACGTCTCGGGATAGATACCTTCCTGACCGAGTGCGGCCACGAATTGTTCGGTGGTCATACTGGTCCGTTGCGCAAATTCGGTCATTCCTGCGGCTTTTTCGTCTTCGGTCAAGGTCAGACCAAGCGTGCGGGCCGATTGCTGGCGCAGGCGGTCCTCGATCAGGGCATCGGT
This sequence comes from Alphaproteobacteria bacterium, assembly GCA_013151335.1. GTDB lineage: Bacteria > Pseudomonadota > Alphaproteobacteria > Rhodobacterales > Rhodobacteraceae > UBA5972. Next base: position 16,022 of record JAADIJ010000062.1, read on the forward strand.
GGCTTGTTTTTCCAGATCGCCCAAGGTGCCGATGGCTTTGAGCATCAACACACGCTGACTGATTTCAAAATTGGTGATGGAGGCGTCGTTAACTGTCAGGGCCTCTGCATAGGGATTTTGCGCCATGCTAAAACTTGGAAATATCAGCAAAATCAATGCCAAAGCGTGGGTTGTTAATCTAGTTTTGAGCGAAGTTTTACGCATGTTACCCTCTAGAGATCGCCGCATTTGCGTTGATATGCGCTGCTATCGGCGCGGCTACCAAAGCCTTCCAGCGACACTTGCAAACCAATATTCGTCGATGCCCCCACATTAGAGGAAGCTGCAAACTGACGCGAGAGCGAAAGCGCAACTTTTATGCATTCGTTGCGATAAGTTAACGCTATTGCCGCATTGCTGGGCTTGGAAGCTGCCAGATCATAGCGCCAGCTGGTCTTGGTGCGCCAGTTATTGCCAAGATCCCAACCGCCGTCAAACGTCCATTCCGAGCGGTCGACGCTGTTGCCTGCGGCCCCGGATACCAGCCATAAATAGCTGGACGAGGCCTGAATTTTCTTGCCGTGATAGACGAGCTTGGTTTCGTTTTTAGACAGGCTGAACGAGGTGTCAAACACCGCGCGCTGGATCACGCGAAACTTGGACGGCAGCGAAACCTGCCCGCCCAGAACGTAGCTCGAGGAGGTTCCTGACAAGCCCGACGCGAGGGTGAATTGCGCAGGATCGCTCGCACGCACCACTTTACCGAGTGTCGCATCAATATTCCAGCCGTTCTCGGATTTGCGAGAGTAACTAACGCCGATATTAGCGCGCAAACCTTGCTCGATCTGGTCAATGCCCGAAAAATGGTTCAGTGCAAACAGGTTGGTTGCGTCAAATTCAACCAATGTGCTGTCCTCATTTGGAACCGGCGTGGTGCCGGGCTTTGACCAAACGATCTGAATGCGCGGCTCAAGCGTTTGCAGCGAAGTTTTGCCCCGCTTGACCATCGGCAGCCTAAAATCCGCGGCCAGAGTGGGGGCCAGACGGGTAATACTCGACGAAAAACCACTGTCTTGGCGAATATTATAGGCGTCGGCGTTAACTTGGGCGGTCAGCCCAAACACCAGACCGCGCGCGCCAACCCATTGTCGCTGCCAGTCAACCACCGAGGCGAGGCGCAGCGTGTCGCGACCGACAATATCGATGGTGGAGCTTCGTGTGTAGCTGTTGATATTCAACGACAGCCCCGTGCGCCCGCCAAACAGACCGTCGGACCAGTGGCGCTTGAACCCGATATCGCTCAAAGCAGAGGGGATTTGCGAGGGGGTGATGCCTGCGGCCAGCGAGCGAAAACCCAACAGCTCGGCCCCGAAATAAGACGCTCTTTTCGTGCGCGACAGTCTAACAAAACTTTCAAGTCGCGACGTGCTGGAAATGCCGTGATCCGTCAAATAGGTGGGATCGGACACCATTTGCAGGCCAAGCTCGCCTTTAAACCCGTTTTTGAATGTCAACTTGCCATTGGCAAATATGTAAGCGCGCAACGTGTTGCTGGCCACGGTGTCGTTGCTGATGCGGCCAACTGCGTTGAACTCGCCGTTAAAAAACCGCTTGCGAAAATCGAACTTGAGCGAGGCGGTTCCGCTTGAAAACACAAATGGCGTCAGCGTCACATCCGCATACTTGCCCAAGGTCACAAAGTAGGGCGCGTAAACGCCAAACCCCAGTTTTGATGAGTTGCTGATCCCCGGGACCAAAAAGCCATTGGCCCGCTTCACGCTTGGGTCGGGAACTTTCAGGCGGGGAATATAGGCGACCGGCACATTGCCGATCAGCAATTGGGCGCGCTCGAAAAACAGCACTTTGCGCTCTTCGTCATGAATGATCCGGCGCGCACGAAACTGCCAAAGCGGGGTCGGCTTGGCCACAGAGACGGTGCAGGTCGAGGCCGCCGCCATGAACAGCTCGTTATAGCGCCCCTTGCTGCGGGTGATCTCCACCGCCGTTAGCTGTAATTGCTGGTTGAGCACCATGCGCGCGCTTTTGAGAATCCCGTTGCGCATATCGCCCGAAAGCTCGGCAAAGCTGGCAAAAATGGTTACATTATCGCCTTGCTTCAAACGTATCGGTCCGTCGGCGGTGATGCGGTCATTTTGCTCGTCATAGGTGAGGGCGCTGGCTTCAAGCAGGCTATCTCCATAGATAATAATCACATTACCAGAGGCTCGTAACACCTTGTAACCACTGGTATAAACGATCCTGTCAGCCGATAGCGTGGCCTTTGGCTGTTGCTGCGCAGCCGCCACATTCACCGACAGAAACAGCGAGCACAGGAGGGTCAAAAAACGAGCGAAGCTTTGCGGCACGCTACCCGTCCTCCATATGAAGGATCATACCCAAGGCAAACAAGATCGCCGAAATCGGTGGACCCCACGCGGCGGCGACGACCGGAATCGCGCCGCTTGACCCTAGAATTTCAGCAAAATCTTGCAAAATAAACGCACCAAGCCCGGCCAGAACCGTAAACAAAACCATCAACCCAACCCGACCCGATCGCGCAGGGCGCATGGAAAAAGCGGCGCCGATCAGCACCATGCCCACAAGCAACAGGGGCAAGGCCAGCTCAATCTGGAAATGCACACGGTGGCGATTGGTCGAAAACCCCGAGCGATCCAGCCGTTTGACGAACCCCGGAGTATCCCAGATCGACACGGTATTTGGGTCGCCAAAACTGTTTAATATCTGGTCGCTGGTCAAATCCGAGGGCAGGATGAGCGTGTCAAACTTCTGCGCAGTTTTATCAGGAACCTGATCTGGCTCGTTGATTTTCCAGAATTTTCCCGGCCCCAATTTCCAAGCGCCGGGCGACAGCACCGCGAAAGCGGACTCGATCCGGCGCAGGGCGATCCCGGCACTCGAGAACTCGAAAAAAGTCACGCCTAGCAATCTCGTCGCATTGTAGTTGGCCTTCTGGGCAAAAATCACTGTTTGTCCTGACACATTGGCTTGGCGTAACCATAACCCTTTTCTGCTTAACGAAAAAGATGATAACGTGCCACTTTTATATCGCCCGGTTTCGCTTTCAAACTGCCGCAGGGTTGCGGATGCAAGCGGGTTTACCGCGACAACCCCCACTAGTCCAATTAAAAAGGCGGTAATGACCGGTGCCAGCAGGCTTTTCAGGGCGGACATTCCCGCCGCTCGCGTGGCGACCAACTCGCTATTTCGGCTCAGCCCCAGAAACAACATCAGCGCGGCCAGCACCGAAATTATCGGGAAAAGCTGATAAGCGCTGGTCGGGGCTTTTAGCAGCGCCAATCTCAACGTATCCAACACGTTGAGATTGGCCGCCTGAAACTGGCCGAGCAGGCTCATCGCGTCGGTAACAACGGCCAGCGTGAAAAACCCGCCAAGCAACGCCAAAAACCGCCACAGAAATTTTCGCGCGAGATAGAGGTTCAGGGTCATGTGGCCGCTCCGACTGCAAGCCCAATATCCCGCGCCCGAGCGGTCTTGCGGCCCGCGCTGCGCCTCAACATCACGTAAACTGCGAGCAAACCTAATATATCAGGGATAAACACCACCCATTGAAGCCCCGATCTGTTTGCGGCCACATCCCTGAGCGGCACCGCGAGGATGCTCAGGGTCACGACCAGCGCGATTGCTCCCATAATTTGGCGAAACACCCCGAAGCGGCTGAAATTGCCCAACATCAAGACCGCCATTGCAATCAGTGGATAAACCAATGATTGCAGTGGCTGCTCCAAGCGTAAAAAGGCCTGAAGGCGGAATTGGGCTGCACTTGCAGACGTGTCTTTCAGCATTTTTGGGGTGGGAAACAGCGAGGCAAGCGTCGAATAATCCCGTATTTTCGGCGGTCGCGCGTCTGACCCCGTCGCCAAAGAGCCGATATCAAACACAAACTGATCAAACTGGATTTTTGTCAGCAACAGGTTCTTGGCGTCAAAGGTCTGGATCAAGCCGTCAAACATCACCAAACGGGCGTTATCGTCGGATTTGAGCAGTACCGCTTTATGGGCTGTGTAGGTGATATCTCGCTGATCGGGCCGCTGATCAAATAGAAAAATATCAACCAGAGAGCCGTCTTTGCTCACCTTGCGCACGAAAAAAGTCACATCTTGCGAGGGATGAACAAATTTTCCGCCGACAATAAGCCGCGTGGCCACATCCTGTGACACCTCGCGCTGGCGTTGCTCTAGACGGGCGATGCTCGCTGGCACCAGATAATGGCTAAGCGCACTGGCCAGAGTTGCCACCAAAAGGCCAAACACCAGAAACGGGCGCGCCAGCCGATAGGGCGTGAACCCGGCCGCTTGAAAAATCACCATCTCGCTTTCAGAGTGCAGCCGGTTGCTGACATAAATCGCCGCCGCGAACGACACGACAGGCAAGACAATCGCTACCACTTGCGGCAGAAACAAGGTTATGATTCCCACGAAAACCCCGATCGACTGGCCATCGCCGATCAAGGTGTCAAACAGACCAATTGCGCGCGCGACCCAGTAAATACCGATCAAAATCAGCGAAAATATCGCGAACGGTCCCATGAGTTGAGACAAGATATATCTGTCGATTTTGGCCAAGTTTAGTTCCCAATAGCGCCCAGATTGGAGTTTTCCAGACAAATTAACCCATTATGAGTTTTGACAACAGAGATATCTGGCCTTTTGCGAGCAGCACCTCTAGGTATTTCACGACCATTAACCTAGACAGGGATTTCCAAGCCATGACCTCTCCCGCGCAGATTGAATTTCACCAATTTGAACCCGACAAGATTGCCGCAATCGAGGGGAAAATATCCATCCTCGTTGACGGTGATGGCGCGATGGACGCGATGGCGCGAAAGATTAACACGTTAACCAAAGGCGCGGTAAAACGGCTGGCGGCAGGCGCGGATTTTGTCAAATCCTCCGAAGGGTCGGGTCATGTTCTGGCCTTTCCTGCTGGCTTGTCGGCAAGTGCCGTGCAGGTCATAAAAATTTCCCGACGGCCAAATATTCAGACCGCGCGCAAGGCTGGCGCGGCAATGGCGAAGTTTCAGGGTGCATCAAAACTCACGGTGCTGGCGGCAGGCAATCCCAAAGCCGCCGAAATTTCTTTTGGCCTGAGTTTGCGTGGCTACAGTTTCAAGCAGCACAAGACCTCAGAGAATGAACTCGCCGGATCTGTCAACTTTATCGTCAATAAACCAGAGGTCGTGGCCCAAGCGGCAACCCCCCTGACCGCGGTTGCCGAAGGCATATTTTTTACGCGAGATTTGGTGAATGAACCAGCTAACATCCTGACAACAACCGATTTTGCTGCGCGCCTGGTTGCGATGAAAAAGCTTGATCTTGAGGTCACGGTCCTTAATGAAGCCGAGCTTGAAGGCCTTGGTATGCGCGCATTGCTCGGCGTGGGGATTGGCTCTGAAACGCCGACAAAAGTGGTGGTGATGGAGTGGAAAGGCGGCGGTGACGAGGCTCCGTTTGCGCTGGTCGGCAAGGGCGTGGTGTTTGATACCGGCGGCATTTCCCTCAAGCCCGGCGCTGGAATGGAAGACATGACCATGGACATGGGCGGCGCTGGCGTGGTCTCCGGCGTGATGCGTACGTTGGCCCTGAGGGGGGCAAAAGCCAATGTGGTCGGCGTGGTTGGCTTGGTTGAAAACATGCCCGATGGACGCGCGCAGCGACCCGGCGATGTGGTGACCTCGATGAAGGGCGATACCATCGAAGTTATTAACACCGACGCCGAAGGCCGCCTCGTTTTGGCGGATATTTTGTGGTATACACAAGAGAGATTTAACCCTTGCGGCATGATTAATCTTGCAACCCTGACGGGAGCGATCATTATCGGCCTTGGCCATGAAAACGCCGGTGTTTTCTCCAATGACGATAATTTATGCGCCGCATTTCTGAAATCTGCCGAAGCGGAGGGCGAGGGGGCTTGGCGTATGCCGCTTGGCAAGGCTTATGATGATTTGATCAAATCGCGAATTGCCGACATGCAGAATGTGGGTGGCCGCGCTGCTGGCTCAATCACTGCGGCGCAGTTTTTGCAGCGGTTTGTTAAGGAAGATACCCCGTGGATTCACTTGGATATTGCTGGCGTCGCGCTCTTGAAAACCAACAGCGTGCTGGCTCCAAAAGGGGCGACCGGATGGGGTGTCATGGCGCTCAACCGGCTGATCGCGGACGAATATGAACGCTGATGGCCGAAGTTCTATTCTATCATTTGACGCGCACTCCGCTTGAAAAAACTTTGCCGGATTTGTTGGAAAAATCACGAGCAAAGGGTTGGAAAGTGGTGGTGCGTGTCGGCTCTCAACAAGCACTGGACCAGCTTGATGATCAGTTGTGGCTGGGGGCTGAGGATGGATTTCTGGCGCATGGAAAATCCGGCGGCAATCATGACACCTCCCAACCGATTTTGCTGACCTGTTCTGACAAGGTTTCCAACGGGGCTGACATCTTGATCGCGGTCGCAATGGCCCAAGTTGCTCTTACGGAAGTACCTGATTTCAAACGGATTTGTATAGTTTTCGATGGGAACGATCAGGCCGCTCTTACACGCGCAAGAGAGCAGTGGAGCGGCGTCACCGACGCTGGGTTCCCGGCAAAATACTGGTCTCAGGAAGGGAGAAACTGGTTCGAAAAAGCCTCAAAGAATACCTGATCTAGCGACTTAGATAGAGCGTATCGCCAGAGATTTGCAGGTTGGAAAACCGCGACAAATAGCTCATGCCCAACAAGGACTCGCCCATCTGGCTGTCATTGACCCAAGCGCTGATATTGCGGTCCACAAACGGGCCAAGCACCACCTCGTCAAGCGTCACCCGCGCGGTGCGCACCTTGCCATTGGCCGTCTGAGCCACGTTGAGATAGGCGAGATTTGCCAAATCAATGCCAACGCGCACGGCGTCCTTTTTTGACAGCACCATATCGGTGGCCCCGGTGTCGATTACGAACTGCACCGGCATGTTGTTAATCTTGAGAGTCGTGTAAAAATGCCGGTCGGCGGAGCGCGAAATCGCGATCTTGTTGCTGCCGATTTGCACCGCCTGTTTGGGCATGATCTGCAAGCGCAACTGGTCTTTGACGCTATAAAGCAGGATCACCCCGGCGAATAAAAATACCCATAAAACAACCTGTTGCAAGGTTTTGTTCATGCTCTGGCGCTGCTGGGCAAAGAACCAGCCGCCGATGACCAGTATCAGCAGAAAGAAATAGATAATGGAGGCCACATCCTGCGTTTGCATCTATGCCCCTTTGGCTTGATCGAGCTTTTCAACTGCAGTTAGCCACATCGCCTCGGCGCGGGCCAGAGCGTCTTGCAATTCATGATGTTTTTTCTGCAACGCTTCCAATTTCTTTAGATTTCGCGCTTCATAAACTGTGGGCGCCGCCAATCTTTGGTCCAGTTCTTTTCGCATCGCCTCCAGCTTGCTAACTCTTTGTTCACATTTGAAAACTTCGGATTGCAGTGGGGCAGATTGGCGGCGCTTGCCGGTGGAGGGCTTGGCCGGTTTAACCTTTTTCTCGACCGGTTGCGAGGCTTTGACCCCACCGCGCTCAGACAGCAGCAGCCTGCGATAAGCATCCATGTCATCGCGAAAAATCGTGACTTTTCCGTCTTTTACCAGCCACAGCCGATCCGCAGTCAAGGACACAAGATGGGGGTCGTGGCTGACCAGAATTATCGCGCCCTGATAGTCGTTCAGCGCCGTAACCAGCGCCTCGCGGCTTTGAATATCCAGGTGGTTGGTTGGCTCATCGAGGATTAAAATATGTGGTGCGTCCAAGGTTGCCAGCAGCAGCGACAGGCGCGATTTTTGCCCGCCAGAGAGCTTGCGAACCACGGTTTCGGCTTGCTCTGCCCCCAATCCACCCGAGGCCAAACGCGAGCGTAATCGGCCCGGCGTTTCCAGTGGTCTGAGTGCGCGCAGGTGCTGAAGCGGGGTCTCGTCAAGCTCCAACTCATCTACCTGATGCTGGGCAAAATAGCCGATGCGCAGCTTGGAAGAGGTGTGAATTCGCCCCTCCATCGGTTTAAGTTTACCCGCTAACAGCTTGGAAAGAGTGGATTTTCCCTCTCCATTGGCTCCAAGTAGTGCGATGCGGTCATCCTGATCGATCCGCAGGTTCAGGCCTTGCAGCACCGCCTTGCCATCGTACCCCACCACCGCGTCGTCAAGCTTGACAATCGGCGGCGACAGCTCCTCTGGCGAGGGGAAATTAAACGCGACGATGCGCTGTTCCTCCTCCAGCGCAATCGGCACCATGCGCTCAATCATTTTCAGACGCGACTGGGCCTGTTTGGCCTTGCTGGCCTGATAGCGGAACCGGTCCACATAGGCCTGCATATGGTCGCGCCGCGCATCCTGTTTGCGCTTGGCGGCGGTGGCTTGTTCCAGCTTTTCGCGCCGTCCGCGATCAAACTGGTCATAACCGCCGGTCCAAAGGGTTAATTTTCGGTTCTCAAGATGCAAGATTGCGTTAACGGAGCGGTTCAAAAGCTCGCGATCATGGCTGATTACCAACACCGTATGGGGATATTTGGCCAGATAGGTCTCAAGCCAGATCGTGCCCTCAAGGTCGAGATAGTTAGTCGGCTCGTCAAGCAGCAGGATTTCAGGCTCGGCAAACAGCACCCCGGCGAGGGCGACGCGCATGCGCCAACCGCCGGAAAAATCCGCACATGGCCGTGCTTGCGCCGCTTCGTCAAAGCCTAGTCCCGACAGAATCATTGCGGCGCGAGACTCCGCCGACCACGCGTCAATATCTTGTAATCGCCCGTGAATTTCGGCAATTCTGGTGCCATCGGTCGCGGTTTCAGCCTCGGCCAACAGTTCCACCCGCTCGGTGTCGGCCTCCAGAACCGTTTCCAGCAAGGAGAGATCGCTGGCCGGGGCCTCTTGTGCCACCCCGCCAATTCGCGCGCCTTTGGTGGAGGAAATAGCCCCGCCTTCAAGCGATAATTCACTGGTAATCAGGCGAAACAGCGTGGTTTTCCCCGTGCCGTTTCGTCCAACGAATCCCACCTTGTGGCCAGTGGGAATGACCGCCGAAGCGCCCTCAAATAGCGGGCGGCCCTCGATCGAAAAACTGATGTCTTGGATGCGTAACATGGCGCGCATTTGCCCTGAAGCGGGGCGGGGTGTCAATCGGCCAAAAATTCGCGCCTTTTCAAGCCAGATGCAAGATGCTAGTCAGCCGCAAATTCCTACCGGGCGTCCGCCCTTAACGCAGATATGAAAGACCTCAGCCCATGGCCCTCCAACGCACATTCTCGATCATCAAACCTGACGCCACCAAACGCAACCTGACCGGCGCAATTGTCGCCAAATTCGAGGCCGCTGGCCTGCGCGTTGTCGCCTCCAAGCGCCTGCACCTGACCAAAGAGCAAGCTGGCGTGTTCTACGCTGTCCATTCCGAGCGCCCGTTTTATGACGAGCTGTGCGAATTCATGTCGTCCGAGCCGATTGTTGCACAGGTTCTGGAAGGTGAAGATGCGATTGCCAAAAACCGCGAAGTCATGGGCGCTACTAATCCAGCCGACGCCGCTGCCGGAACCATTCGTGCGGATTACGCGCTGTCGATGGGTGAAAACTCTGTTCACGGCTCTGACGCGCCGGAAACAGCGGCAGAGGAGATCGCCTATTTCTTCTCGGGTCTTGAACTGGTTGGCTAAGCGATTGATTTAAAGCGGGTTTAGCGGCTTCGCTTGACCACACCGATTTTGTCTAAGGCCGCCTCTATACCGAGGTGGCCTTTTTCAGTTTGCGTCACCTGCGCCTTCAGTCGATCAAATTTCACCCGCAGATCGGTCTTTTCCTGACCCTGACAATCGTTCCACGGGCGACCCTGCAGGCCCATGACCAGCGCGTAATAGCCAATGAAATGGGGGGCCGTTCCAGAGGCGAGCACACGGATGTAAGCCTCGTCGGCCCCGAGATCGCGCAGTTGTTCGGCAGAGGTGATGCCCGCGCGCGCGAACATCTTTTCGGTGGCGGGACCGAGGTTTCGAATGGTCGAAACCGGATCGGTCATGGCCAGATGACGGGGGTTTTATTGCCCGAGGCGACACGGCGCAGCACCTCGGGATAGAGAATATGCTCCGCCGCCAGAACCCTTGCGGCAAGGGTCTCTTCGGTGTCGTTGGAGGTGACTGGAACCGTCGATTGCCCCAAAATCGGGCCATCATCCAGTGCGCCGGTGACACGATGAACCGTGCAGCCGTGAAAGTGATCGCCCGCCGCCAGTGCGCGTCTGTGGGTGCTAAGGCCGCGGTATTTGGGCAAGAGTGACGGGTGGATGTTAAGGATGTTTCCGTGCCAACTTTCGACGAATTCAGCGCTCAGAATACGCATGAAACCGGCGAGGCAAATGATATCGGGAGAGACGCTCCTTAACGCTTGATTAAGCTTGGCTTCAAACTGTTGGCGCGCGTCCGGAAAATCTCGATGATCAACGAAAGCCGTAGGGATTTCAAAGTGTTGCGCTTTTTCAAGGCCGCCAGCCTCGGGGGTGCTGGACAGGACCAAAACCGGACGCGCGGGGTGATCACCCGTCATACTGTTGATCAGCGAAAGCATATTTGTGCCGCCACCAGAGATCAAAATTGCAACGCGCAATCGGGTCATAACAACGTGCCTTCATAGCTCACGCCTTGGCCCGCGACGACGCTTCCGATCCGGTAAACCTCTTCGCCATGCGCGGTGAGGGTCGCGCTGATTTCATCGGCGTTTTCGGCACGCACGACCGCAATCATGCCAATCCCGGCATTGAAAGTTTTCAACAGCTCGGTTTGGGTCATCGCGCCTTGGCGTGCGAGCCAGACAAACACCAGCGGCAGGGGCCACGCGTCAAGGTTAATAGCCGCGCCCAGCCCTTCTGGCAGCACGCGCGGCAGGTTTTCGGTCAAACCACCGCCGGTGATATGGGCGAGCGCGTTAACCCCGTCTTTGCGAATCGCATCAAGTATTGACGTGACATAAATCCGTGTCGGCGCAAGCAAGGCGTGGCCCAAGCTGGTGCTACTGTTAGGTGCAAACGGGCAGGGCGAGGACCAGTCCAGCCCCGAGCGCGCCACGATTTTTCGCACCAAAGAGTAGCCATTTGAATGGACGCCGTTTGATGCCAGACCAAGCAGCACGTCGCCGTTTTGAACCTGATTGGGCAGGGAGACGCCGCGCTCCATCGCGCCAATGGCGAAACCGGCAAGATCGAAATCTCCGCCGTGATACATGCCCGGCATTTCGGCGGTCTCACCACCGATTAAGGCCGCTCCCGCCTGTTTGCAGCCGGTGGCGATGCCTGCGATTACCCGCGCGGCCTCGTCGATATCAAGCTTGCCTGTTGCAAAATAATCCAAGAAAAACAACGGCTCCGCCCCTTGGCAGATCAAATCGTTAACGCACATGGCGACCAGATCTATGCCGACTGTGTCAAGCAAGCCCGTATCGATTGCGATTTTAAGCTTGGTGCCGACCCCGTCGGTTGCGGCCACCAAAATCGGGTCGTTAAAGCCTGCTGATTTGAGGTCAAACAGCGCGCCAAACCCGCCAAGACCGGTCATCACCCCGGCACGCGCGGTCGCTTTGGCGGCGGGTTTGATCCGCTCGACCAGTGCGTTGCCAGCGTCGATATCCACGCCCGCATCCGCGTAGCGCAGGGCGGTTTTCGCCGTGGAGGTGGTTTTTAAATCAGACATCAAGCTCTTCCACAAATCGCGCGTTTTCCTGAATATATTGAAACCGCATTTCGGGTTTTTTGCCCATGAGACGCTCGACCAGATCGGCGGTTTCTCCGGGTTCATCATCATCAATTGAGACCCGGATCAGCTTGCGGGTCGCCACATTCATGGTGGTTTCCTTAAGATCACTCGCGTCCATTTCGCCCAAGCCCTTAAAGCGGGAAATGTCGATTTTACCCTTGCCGCCAAGACCTTTTTTAAGGATGCGGTCGCGCTCGGCCTCGTCGGTGGCATAGGCGCGTTTAGAGCCTTGGGTCAGTCGAAACAGCGGCGGGCAGGCCAGATAAAGGTGGCCCTGATCAATCATCGGGCGCATCTGCGTGAAGAAAAAAGTCATCAACAAGCTGGCGATATGCGCGCCATCAACATCGGCATCGGTCATGATGATAATCTTGTCATAACGCAGATCAGCGACGTTAAATCTGGGACCAAGGCTCACGCCAAGCGCCTGACATAAATCACTTATCTCGTTGTTTTGGTTCATTTTATTGCTGGCAGCCCCCAGCACGTTAAGGATTTTTCCGCGCAGAGGCAGCAGCGCTTGTATCTTGCGGTCCCGCGCCATTTTGGCCGAACCACCAGCGCTGTCGCCCTCGACAATAAACAGCTCTGTGCCGCTGCGATTGGTTGCGGAACAATCGGTCAGCTTGCCGGGCAGGCGCAGTTTTTTGGTCGCGGTTTTGCGTTGTGTTTCCTTTTCGGCCCGGCGGCGAAGACGCTCTTCAGAGCGCAGCACGAGGTAATCGAGGATCGCGCCTGCGGCCTTGGTGTCAGCGGCCAGCCAGTTGTCAAAATGGTCACGGACCGAGTTTTCGACCAGCCTTTGCGCCTCGACCGTGGCCAGACGGTCCTTGGTTTGGCCGACAAATTCCGGCTCGCGAATGAAACACGACACCATGGCGCAACCGCCCGCCATCACGTCGTCGCGGTTGATTTGTGCGGCTTTGCGATTGCTCACAAGCTCGCCATATGCGCGCATGCCTTTGAGGATCGCGGCCCAGAAACCGGCCTCGTGGGTGCCTCCCTCTGGGGTTGGCACGGTGTTGCAATAGCTGTGCAAAAACGCGTCGCGCGAGGGGG
>JAADIJ010000008.1 GCA_013151335.1 Alphaproteobacteria bacterium
GCCTGCAGGGATGTCTTTCAGCGCCGCCTCGAACTCCGGCACCGTGTCGCCATCACCGATTTGCCCGAGCATGCCACCATCGTCTTTTGACGGGCAGTCGGATGCGGTTTTGGCGATGCGGCCAATGTTCTCGGGCTGCGCCTTGACGGTTTCAAAAATCGCCTGCGCCTTTTCTTTGGCGGCTGCACGGGCCGCTTTATCCTCTGGTCGCGCGGCGATCAGGATATGGGCGGGCATATATAGATTGGGCGCGTAGATGGCGTGTTTGGGGTCGCTGTAATAGGTACTGCACGCCTCGTCGGTGACCTCGTCGGGGTCAATCGCGGCCTCCATATAGGCGCGGATCAGGGCCTCCTCATCGGTCTCGAACTTATCCGTGCCGACTTCTTGCGGATCGGCACTCAGGCCGTCTTTGCGTGCTGCTTGCAAAATCAGGCTGCGCAGAACCAGCGCGCGCGCGGCCCCCTTCCATGCCAGCCCCGGTTTTCCTTTGGGGGCTGGATGGTTTTGCACTTCGGCGGCGATGGCCTCGGCAGAGATCACCTCGCCGTTGACGCTTACTTCTGGAACGAGCGGTTTCATGGTCTGCCCTTTCTATTTGGCCCGATTGGCCGAGTTTTTGCGGGTGCGCACGATCTGAAAACCGGGCCGCCAGATATAGCGGATCGGGGCCGAGATCATGTGAACGAGGCGCGTGAACGGGAACAGGATGAAGATGGTCAGGCCAAGCACAATATGGATTTTGAAGATCAACTCCACATTCTGAAGATAGCTGGCCGCGTTGCCGTCAAAGGTGAAAATCCCGTTGGCCCAAGCCATGAATTTGATCACGCCACCTTCGGACAGCGCCGAAAGCGAATAGGGAACGGAGATCAGGCCGAGCGCGAGTTGCACGATCAAAAGCAGCAAAATGCCGGTGTCAGCAAAGCTTGAGCGCGCGCGAACACGCGGGTCAACCAGCCGTCGATGCGCCAATATCAGCGCGCCGATAATGGCAATGGTGCCGAACAAACCGCCAGCAAGGGCCGCCAAAAGCTGTTTCGCCTCGGGCGGGATGCCGAAGAATTCATAGACGCCGATTGGGATCAGCAGGCCGAACAGATGGCCGAAAAATACCACCAGAACGCCCACATGAAACAGGACCGAGCCAAGGATCAACTGCTTGCGCCGCAAAAGCTGGCTCGAGCTTGATTTCCAGGTGAACGGATCACGCTCGTAGCGGGCGATTGTGCCGACAAGCAACACCGTCAGGGCAATGTAGGGCAAAGTTCCGAAAAGAAACTGGTTCATGGTCGGCTCCTATTCTTGAGCGACAGCCGCGTCGGGCTGACTATAGGGTTGAGCTTGGGGTTTAGCCTTGGGTTGACCGGGGTCCATCGCGGCCAAAAGATCGCGCGAGGCCGGGCATCCGGCATTTGGATCGGGACCAAACGTCACCTCGGCCTCCTCCCAAATCTCGTCAAGCGCGTCGAGATCGTCGGGGTCGTCCTCTTTCATGCTGAGCAATTGCTGAACCAGTTCGTCGGATTTTTTAACCTCGGAAAACTCCACCAGCGCGTTGAGAACTGCGGCGTAAGTGCTGCCGCGGCGCTCCAGTCGATCCGCCAATGCGGCGACGATATGACCGGCATCGTCAAGCAAGGTTTTGGCCTCGTCCATCGGTCTGCCGGAGACGAATTCAAGCAGGATCGGCAGGTGATCCGGCAGCTCTGTGCTGACCAGATCAAAGCCGCCAGCGCGGTAGGTTTCAAGCAAATCAACCATCGCCGGACCACGTTCGCGGCTGTCGCCATGCACATGTTCAAACAGATTGAGCGACAGGGTGCGGGTGCGGTCAAACAACAGCACGAAATTCTCCTGAAGCTCATAAATATCAAGCGTTTCCAACTCGATAAGCAGAGGTTCCAACGCCGCGCGAGCGCCATCAGAGAGGATTTTTTCGGCCTCAAGGACGGTACGGATTTCGCCGGTCGCCGCCTTGAGATCATTGCTGGGATAACACAACAATGCCGAGAGCGCTTTGAAGGTTTTCATCAGCGCGCCCCCCCGGTTGGCACCACGAATTTGCGGCTGCCAAACAGCTTGCCGCCGCTGGAGCCGGTCGAGCATTGGTTGCCATCGGTGAAGCCGCAACCCGAGCGGATGTCATAGGCATCCTCGGCCTGTTCACGGTGCGATGTCGGCACCACGAACCGGTCCTCGTAATTGGCGATCGACATGATGTTGAACATGTCCTCGATCTCCAAAGCGGTCAGGCCGACCCGTTTGGCGATCTCAAGATCAATCACGCCGTCCACGGTTTTAGAGCGCATATAGCCGCGCATGGCCAGCATCCGCTCCAGCGCCGTGACAATCGGGGCCTCATCGCCTGCGGTCAGCATATTGGCGAGGTATTTCACCGGAATGCGCAGGGATTTCACGTCGGGCATCTCGTTGTCGATGCCGATTTTGCCGGCCTCGGCGGCGTTCTGGATCGGCGAGAGCGGTGGCACGTACCACACCATCGGCAATGTGCGATATTCGGGATGCAGCGGGAAGGCGATCTTCCAGTCCATGGCCATCTTCCACACCGGCGATTTCTTGGCGCTTTCGATCCACTCGTCAGGCACGCCGCTTTCGCGGGCTGCGGCCTGAACTTCGGGATCATTGGGGTCAAGGAAAGCACCAAGCTGGGCGTCATAAAGCTCTTGCTCGTCTTCAACCGAGGCGGCTTGCTGGATTTTGTCGGCGTCATAAAGCATCACGCCGAGATAGCGGATGCGTCCAACGCAGGTTTCCGAGCAAACCGTCGGCAAACCACTTTCGATACGCGGATAGCAGAAGGTGCATTTCTCCGATTTACCGCTTTCCCAGTTGTAGTAAATCTTCTTGTAAGGACAGCCCGACACGCACATGCGCCAACCGCGACATTTCTCCTGATCGATCAGAACAATGCCGTCCTCTTCGCGTTTGTAAATCGCGCCCGAGGGGCATGAAGCGACGCAAGTCGGGTTGAGGCAATGTTCGCACAAGCGCGGCAAATACATCATGAAAGTATTTTCATATTCGCCGTAGATGTCTTTTTGAATATCCTCAAAGTTGTAATCCTTGGAGCGTTTTTCAAACTCGCCACCAAGAATTTCTTCCCAGTTTGGGCCCCAGACAATCTTGTCCATGCGCTCGCCACTGATGCGAGAGCGCGGCTGTGCAGTCGGGAATGCCTCCATTTCCGGTGCCGATTTCAAATGGTCGTAATCCATATCAAACGGCTCGTAATAGTCGTCGATCTCCGGCAGGTTTGGGTTGCCAAAGATGTTGGCGAGGATGCGCCATTTGGCCCCTTGTTTGGGTTGCAGCTTGCCCGATTTGGTGCGGCTCCAACCGCCATTCCACTGTTTTTGGTTCTCCCAATCCTTGGGATAGCCGATGCCGGGTTTGGTCTCTACATTATTGAACCAGGCGTATTCGACCCCGTCGCGTCCGGTCCAGACGTTCTTGCAGGTGACCGAGCAAGTGTGGCAGCCGATACATTTATCAAGGTTCAGAACCATGCCGATTTGTGCGCGTACTTTCATCGCTCAAGCCTCCTTTTTCGCTGGATTGTCGAGCCAGTCGACCTTGTTGAGTTTGCGCACGATCACCACCTCGTCACGGTTTGAGCCGACCGTGCCGTAATAGTTGAACCCGTAAGATTGATGGGCGTAACCGCCGATCATATGGGTGGGTTTCATCGTCGTCCTTGTAACAGAGTTGTGGATACCGCCGCGAAGCCCGGTGATTTGCGAGCCCGGCGTATTCACGATTTTCTCCTGCGCGTGATACATATAAAGTGTGCCGTCCTTGATCCGCTGCGAGACAACCGCGCGCGCGGTCAGCGCCCCGTTGACGTTAAACACCTCGACCCAGTCATTATCGACGAGGTTGGCGCGTTTGGCATCATTTTCAGAAATCCACACGCAAGGCCCACCGCGATTGAGCGTCAGCATCAGCAAATTGTCTGAATAGGTCGAGTGGATGCCCCATTTCTGGTGCGGGGTGATGAAGCTCAAGACCACATGTGGCTCGTTATTGCGCGCCGCCTCATTGACCTCGGGCGTCACCGTCTTGGTGTCAATCGGAGGGCGATAGGTGACAAACCCCTCACCGAACGCCCGCATCCACAAATGGTCCTGATAAAGCTGCTGACGACCGGTCAGGGTGCGCCACGGGATCAGCTCGTGAACGTTGGTGTAGCCAGCGTTATAGCAAACATCCTCGCTTTCGATGCCTGACCATGTGGGCGACGAGATGATCTTGCGCGGCTGTGCGGCGATGTCACGAAAGCGGATTTTCTCGTCTGCTTTGGCGGCGGCCAGATGGGCATGCTCGCGACCGGTGAATTCCGACAGCGCGTTCCATGCCTTCACCGCGACCTCGCCATTGGTCTCAGGGGCCAATATCAGGATCATCTCGGCCGCATCAATCGCGGTTTCAAGCTTGGCCAGACCTTTAAATTCACCTTCTTCAGTGACCACACCATTGAGTTCCTTGAGGTGCTTGATCTCGACCTTGGTGTCCCAAGAAATCCCCTTACCACCATTGCCGAGCTTATCCAGAGCAGGGCCAACAGTGGTGAAGCGCTTGTAAAGATTGGGATAATCACGCTCGACCTTGATAAAGTTCGGCGCAGTTTTGCCCGGTATCAGATCGCACTCGCCTTTTTTCCAGTCCTTGACCTGATCCTGCGCAATCTCGGCAGGGGTATCATGCAGGATTGGCAACGAGACAATATCGGTCTCGACCCCCAAATATCCCGGCACGATCTCCGAGAATTTACGGGCGATGGTTTTGAAAATATCCCAGTCCGATTTACTTTCATAAGCCGGATCAACCGCCGCCTGAAGCGGGTGGATGAACGGGTGCATGTCCGAGGTGTTGAGGTCGTTTTTCTCGTACCACGAGGCTGCGGGCAACACGATATCGGAATAAACCGCGGTGGTGGACATCCTGAAATCAATGGTCACCAGCAGGTCGAGCTTGGCGCCCGGAGCCTCGTCATGCCACTTGGCCTCGATCGGCTTTTTGCCGCCATTGGCAGCCAGATCATTGCCCAGAACACCGTTATCGGTGCCAAGCAGATGGCGCAGGAAATACTCATGCCCCTTGCCGCTGGAGCCGAGCAAGTTGGAACGCCACACAAACAGGTTGCGCGGCCAGTTTTCCGGTGCATCAGGATCTTCGCACGACATCTCAAGCTTGCCCGACATCAACTGGCTGGCAACAAAAGCCGGGATTTCCTGTTTGGCTTTTTTGGCCTGCGCGGCAACCTCAAGCGGGTTGGTTTTGAGGGCCGGGGCCGATGGCAGCCAGCCCATACGCTCAGCGCGGATGTTATAGTCGATGATGCTGGCGTCTTTCCAATCCCCGGCAGGCGCGGTTGGTGACAGGATTTCGCCCGCCTCCAAAGTCTCGTAACGCCACTGATCGGTATGGGCATAAAACGCCGAAGTACCGTTCATGTGACGTGGTGGTCGTGACCAGTCCAGCGCAAATGCCAGCGGCTGCCAGCCGGTTTGCGGACGCAGTTTTTCCTGGCCCACATAGTGGCTCCAACCACCGCCGGGCTTGCCGATACAACCGCACATCACCAGCATGTTGATGATGCCGCGATAGGCCATATCCATGTGATACCAGTGGTTCAGACCGGCCCCGAGGATGACCATCGACTTGCCTTCGGTCTTTTCTGCGTTGAGGGCAAACTCGCGGGCAACCACGATGATCTTGTCGCGGGTAACGCCGGTGACTTTCTCGGCCCAAGCGGGCGTGAACGGCACATCGTCGTCGTAATCTTTTGAGACCCAATCGCCGCCAAGACCGCGATCAAGGCCGTAATTGGCGCAAAACAAATCAAACACCGTGGCCACATAAGCCTCGCCATCGGCCAGCGCGATCTTTTTAACCGGCACATTGCGCGTCAGCACATCGGGATAGTCGCCCTTGGTTGGCAGCTCGGAAACAGCGCCGCCAAAATACGGGAAATCAACCCCGACAACTTCGTCGTGGTTCTCCTCCAGCAACAGCGACATGCGCAGGTCAGTATCCTTGCGCGAGGCCCTGGCCTCAAGGTTCCATTCCCCCTTGTCACCCCAGCGAAACCCGACAGAGCCGTTAGGCACCACAGGGTCACCGCTCTTGTCATCCAGCGCGATGGTTTTCCACTCCGGGTTGTTCTTTTGACCAAGCTTTTTGTCAAAATCATCGGCGCGCAACAAGCGCCCCGGCACCAGCTTGCCGTCCTGCTCGACCAGACGTACCAGCATCGGCATATCGGAATAGCGTCGGGCGTAATCGGTGAAATACTCCGATTGGCGATCCAGATGAAACTCGCGCAGGATCACATGACCCATGGCCATGGTCAGCGCGGCATCGGTGCCTTGAGTCGGGGCCAGCCACAGATCGCCAAACTTGGCGGCCTCGGAATAATCCGGGCTGATAACAACGGATTTGGCACCGCGATAGCGCGCCTCGGTATAGAAATGCGCGTCAGGCGTGCGGGTCTGCGGCACATTGCTGCCCCAAAGCAGCAGAAAGCCGGAATTGTACCAGTCAGCACTTTCAGGCACGTCGGTTTGCTCGCCCCATGTCATCGGGCTGGCCGGTGGTAGGTCGCAATACCAGTCATAAAAACTTAGGCAGGTGCCGCCAAGCAGCGACAAATAGCGCGCACCGGCAGCGTAGGACACCATCGACATGGCGGGAATGGGCGAAAAGCCGAACACGCGGTCAGGGCCGTGGGTTTTGGCGGTATAGGCGTTGGCGGCGGCGATGATTTCGGTCGCCTCGTCCCAGCTTGCACGCACCAGACCACCCTTGCCCCGCATCTTGGTGTAATCTGCGCGCAGGATCGGGTCTTCTTGCAACTTGGTCCAGGCTTCAATCGGCGAATTGCCCGCCCGCATCTTGCGATAGCTTTTGAGCAATCGCGAGCGGATCAGCGGTGTTTTCACCCGGTTGGCGGAGTAGAGATACCAGCTATAGGAGGCCCCACGCGCACAGCCCCGAGGCTCGTGATTGGGCATACCGGCACGGGTGCGCGGATAATCGGTCTGCTGGGTTTCCCAAGTCACAATGCCGGACTTCACGTAAATCTTCCAGCTACAGGAGCCTGTGCAGTTCACACCGTGGGTGGAGCGTACGATTTTGTCGTGCTGCCAGCGGCCGCGATAGGTGTTCTCCCAGTCGCGGTTCTCGTCCGTGGTGGTGCCATAACCGTCTGAGAAGGTGTCCACGCGGGTAGATTTCAGAAAGTTCAGGCGGTCCAGAAGGTGACTCATGTGTTTTCTCCATGGAAAAATAGGTGATGCCAGCGCCCGATGGCGCTGGCATTATGTTCAAAAGCGGTCAGATCAGGGGTTTTTCACATATGCGCCGGGACGCAGATAGAACCACCAGTTGATCACGATACATACCGCATAAAAGATCGCAAACCCGTACAACGCGTATTCAGGCGAGCCTGCTTTGAGCTGTTCACCAAATACTTTGGGAATGATGAACGCGCCATAAGCGGCGACCGCCGATGTCCAACCCAATACCGGACCTGCTTGCTCTTTGTCAAACACCGCAGCGATGGTGCGGAAGGTCGATCCGTTGCCAATACCTGTGGCTGTAAACAAGATTAAAAACAGGATCATGAATGGCAGGAACAGGGTCTCGGGCGTGGCCGAAACATAGGCTTTTTGCAAAAGGAACGCCAGCGCGACAGCCGAGGCGACCATGACGACGGAGATGATTTGCGTCACTTTTGCGCCACCGATCTTATCCGCGATCATGCCACCGACGGGTCTAATCAAGGCGCCGATAAACGGCCCCATCCACGCATACATCAGAGCGGACGGCCCGTTGGCGTTCACGGTATTGTGCGTCATCACCCCGTCAACCAACAGATGCTGGAACCCGAACACGACCTTGATGGTCAGCGCGAAAGCGGCCGAATAGCCGATGAAGCTGCCAAATGTCATGGTGTAGATGATGGTCATCGCCCATGTGTGCTTGTTGCCGAAAATCTTATATTGCCGCGTCAGGTTTTGTCCAACTTGGCCGGGGATCAGCTTGAGCAAGCCAACCGTCAGCGCGATCACCACAGGCAACACCAGCCATTTGGAGACCATGAAACCAGAGCCTCCAACCTTGGCCGGCAGCATCAGCCACAAGCCAAACGCTGCGGTCAGAAACCCGACCAGCAACATGCCAGAGATGGTGCTGAACGCGCCAGCAGGGTTGGGAATATCGGGCGAGACATGCTCGTCGCGGATGTTGTTCATCCCCCACCAGCCGAAAATCGCCAACGGCACCAGCGCCAGCAGCCACACGAAACCGGCGTTCTGGATAAAGGTCTCGGTGCCTGCGGGGATTTTACCGATCAGGGTGCCCGATGTGTTGACCAATTCGCGACCCTTGCCGCCAAACAGACCAAAAGTCATCACCAGCGGAATAACGATCTGCATCGTTGTCACACCAAAGTTGCCCAGACCCGCATTCATACCCAGCGCATAGCCCTGAACTTTCTTGGGAAAGAAGAAACTGATATTGGACATGGAGCTGGCAAAGTTGCCCCCACCGATACCAGACAGAAACGCCAGAACCTGAAACTGCCACAGCGGGGTGTCAGGATTGCTAAGAGCGAAACCCGCCCCAACAGCCGGGATCATCAACAGCGCCGTGGTGAAAAAGATCGTGTTACGTCCGCCAGCGATGCGAATGAAAAAGGTCGACGGAATACGCAAGGTCGCCCCGGTCAAACCGGCAATCGCGCTCAGCGTAAACAGGTCGGACTTGTCAAACGCAAAGCCGAGATTGATCATTTGCACCGTGATGATGCCCCAGTAAAGCCAGACGGCAAAGCCGCACAGCAGGCTGGGAATGGAAATCCACAGGTTTCTGGTGGCGATGGACTTGCCGGTCGAGGCCCAATAGGCCTCGTCCTCGACATTCCAGTTTCTAAGATCTTGTCCCAAAGTTATTCTCCTTTGGTATTGGGTGAAGATGGGCCGAACGCTCAGCCCATCAGGGAATGTTGATTATTTTGTGGACCCCTGCGCGGGCACATCGGACAAGGATGTCTCGTGGCGCAGCTCGGGGAACTTCTCGCGATCCATCTTGCGAATGGCCAGATGCATCCAGATCACGCTGATTGCCACGATGATAAACATCAGCATGAACACCATCGACCAGACCTGAAACGTATCGAGCAAAATCCCGAAGGAGATCGGCAAAACAAAGCCGCCAAGCCCGCCGATCATCCCCACCAGACCGCCAACAGCGCCCACATTATTGGGATAATAGACCGGAATATGCTTGTAGACCGCCGCCTTACCAAGGCTCATCGCAAAGCCCAATATGACCGAAAGGAACACGAACATATAAAGCGGGATGCCGAATTTGAACTGGATCAGATTGGGGGAGCCATCTGCCAGCGGAATGCCTTCGACAATATAGGTGGTCTGCGGATAGCTCATCACAAACAACACCACCAGCGACACAAAGAAGGTCAGGTACATCACGAACCGCGCGCCCCAGACATCCGACATCCATCCGCCGAGCGCCCTGAAGATCGAGGCGGGTAAGGAGTACAGGCCAGCAAACACCCCTGCTGCCGCCAGCGACACGCCGTAAGCGCCCACATAGTAGCGCGGCAAAAACGAAGCAAAGGCCACGAATGCGCCGAACACAAAGAAGTAATAGGTTGCAAACCGCCAGACCCGGATATCGCGAAGCGGCTCAAGCTGCATGATTGCAGAGACCGACTTCTTGCCGCTTTTCTTTTGGTCTGCCACGACCGGATCAGGCTTGGCAAAGATGAAAAAGACGATAGCCATTATCACCAGAACGATGGCGTAAACCCGCGCAGTATCTTGCCAGCCAAGCGCGATAACAAGGAACGGAGCTGCAAAGTTGGTCACCGCCGCCCCCACATTGCCCGCGCCGAATATGCCCAGCGCCGTGCCTTGTTTGTCAGCCGGGAACCAGCGCGAAACATAAGCGATGCCGATGATGAACGACCCACCTGCAAGGCCAAGGCCAAGGGCGACGATCAGGAAAACCGCATAGGTTTGAACCGAAGCCAGCAACCAAACGCTGATCGCGGTGATCAACATTTGCAGCGGCAGCATGATGCGCCCGCCGATCTGGTCAGTCCATACACCCAGGAAGATGCGGCTTATGGAGCCTGTCAGCACCGGCGTTGCCACCAGCAGGCCAAATTGCGTCTCGGAGAGCCCGAGATCCTGTTTGATCTTGACGCCGATAATGGAAAAGATCGTCCAAACCGCAAAACAGACCGTAAATGCGAGGGTGCTAAGCCCAAGCGCACGATACTGGTCGCCTGTGCGTACCCCGTCGATATTATGCATGAAAGCCTCCATAAGTTCCGCCAGCACAGAGTTTGCACTCGCGCGGGTAGTAAGATCAGGTTTTTGGGTCGGAGAAATTGACTTGGATCAAGTTATCCGGCGGTTTTGAAAACAATTTAACGGATTTGATCGCGACAAATAAGTCCTAAACGACGGAAAATATACAATAACGCGGCTAAGTCTTGCTATTGACGCTTTCCGCATCTAAGTATGATAAACATCAAGACAACTCACGGAGAGCATCAAGTTGACCGAGAAATTTCCAGAAATTCGCAACCTTGCCCTGTTTCACGACATCTCGACCCAGTCGTTTGAAACCCTGACAAGGGCTGCCTATGTCCAGACCTACCCGCCCTCGACCGAGTTGATCACCGAGGGCGACGCACCTGACTTCCTTTATGTGGTTCAGGCGGGAGCCGTCGAGCTTTTTGCCAATTGGGCCCACCGCGAAACCTCCATGTGGACCGTGTGGCCGCAATCGACCTTTATCCTTGCCGCGACGGTAAAGAACCGCCCCTATCTCATGTCAGGCCGCACCTTGTGCAAATCGCGAGTCGTTTTGTTGCCCTCTGCCGACGTGCGCAACGTGTTTGAAACCGACGGGGCTTTTGCCAAAGCGATCGTAACCGAACTGGCCAATGGCTATCGCGGCGCGATCAAAAACTCCAAGAACCTCAAGCTCAGATCGTCGCTGGAACGGTTGGCCAATTACCTTTTGACCTGCTACCGCCAATGCGACAAAGCGCCCCGGTTTTTGCTGGAAGCCCAAAAATCGCGCCTAGCCTCCAACCTCGGAATGACCCCCGAAAACCTGTCGCGAGCATTGAACGGCCTCAAAAAATATGGGGTAGCAGTAGACGGCCAGTCGGTCGAACTCACCGATATCAAGGCCCTAACCGATTTCGCCCAGCCCTCACTGCTGATCGATGACGACACACCGTTTTTCTAGCGCGCAATCCAAAAAATATGGACCGGTTTTCGAACTGCCGTAACATCCAAAAGTTAGAGCAGCTCTGTCATTTTATCAGTTTTTCTTATTATCCCTTATTGTCCACCCGGAACATATACCCGAAAACCTGCGCCGTTCTGACCCGGCAGATATTCAATCGAGCCGTCCAGATTTCGCATAATCTCGCGACTGATCGCCAGTCCAAGCCCGGCACTGCCAGCAGCGGAGGAATCCGACAGGCGCGAGAATTTTTCAAACACGATCTCGCGGTGTTTCTCGGCAATGCCCGCACCGTTATCAATGAAATCAATCAACAGACCATCGGCCTGTTTGGTGACAATGATCCGCAGCTCGGGCTCGGTCGCCTCACAATATTTACGCGCATTTGACACCAGATTGATGAACACCTGCGACAGACGGTCAAGATCGGTGGTCAGCTTAATGGCCTCGTTTTCGGGGTCGCGCAGCACCTCAAGCGCGCGCCCGCCCTTGTCGCTGACAGCAGAGGAAACCGCACGATCAAGCAGCTCTGACAGCATACCTTGTTGGCTTTGCATCGCCACCTGGCCGTTTTCCAACACGCTGAGATCAAGGATTTCGTCAAGCAGTCGAGTGAGGCGAATGCTTTCCTCCAGAATGATCGACGCATATTTCTTGGACTGCTTAGACGACAAATCATCGCTCTCGCGCAAAATCTCCGAGAACGAGCGGATAGAGGTCATGGGCGTGCGTAGCTCATGGCTGATCTGGCTCAAAAAACCGTCTTTCTGAACGCTCAGATCGGTCAGCTTCTCGTTGGCGGTGCGCAATTGGCGTGCGGTGCGCGAAAGCTCGCCCGATTTGGCCTCAAGTTGCGCGGTATGTTCCATGATCTGGGCGGTCTCGTCGGCCATCGCAATCAGGTCCTCAACCGAGATCGCCGCCCCGTCAGTGATTTGCCCGATCATCGCATGGGCGGTGGCCGCGCCCACAGTTCCGGCCAGCTCGCGCTCTAGTCGATCCACAAACTCCCGCGTCGGGTCGGGCAGCCCGTCGGCCTTGCCTTGGGCCTTAGCCGCGCGTCGAAACAGCGCCAGCGCGGTCTTGTTGCCCATAATCCGCTGGGCCATCACCAACAAATCATCGGCCGCCACCAACATTGACGATAGCGGGCCTTGGGCTGCCGAATGGCTGAACACGTTGACAAATTGCGCGCCCTGAAGACGCTCGATCGGCGACGGAAACGTGACCAGCGACACCCCCAGAAACAACAGCGTGTTGATCCCCATGCTCCAGATCAGCGCGTGAACCAGCGGGTCAACGCCGGTCATGCCAAACAGTGCTTGGGGCATCAGCCAGTCGATACCGAACGGGCCATTGGTCAGCACACTCGCGCTCATCAGCCAACTGCCCTCAAAGCTCGGCAAAAACAGGGTGTAAGCCCATAAAAAGAACCCCGCACTCAGCCCGGCAATCGCACCCTTGCGCGTGGCCCCGCGCCAAAACAGCCCACCAACCATCGCCGGAAGCACCTGCGCCACGCCAGTGAATGCGATCAGCCCGATCGAGGCCAGCGCGGTGGTGCCGCCGGTAAAGCGAAAATAGCCATAGCCAAGCGCCAGAATGCCAGCGATGCTGATCCGGCGCGACAGGATCAGGACATAGCGCACATCGCCCGAAATCTCGGCACTAGGGCGGCGCATCAGCAGCCAAAGCGGCATGACGATGTGGTTGGAGACCATAGTCGACAGCGCAATCGCCGCCACAATCACCATCGAAGTGGCCGAAGAGAACCCGCCGAGAAACGCCAACATCGCCAATATCTCGCGGTTATGGGCAATCGGCAGGGTCAGCACAAACAAATCGGGATTAGAGCCAACCGGCAGCTCTGACAGCCCCATCACGGCGATGGGCAAAACGAACAGGCTCATCAGGAAAAGATAAAGCGGAAAGGCCCAGCTTGCGGTCGCCAGATGGCGCTCGTCGGCGTTTTCAACCACGGTGACCTGAAACATGCGCGGCAAACAAATAATCGCCGCACCCGACAAAAACAACAGTGTCACCCAACGGCTGCCACTGGCGCTGGCCATGTTGATATTGGCGCTGTTGATCCGCGACAGGATATCGGCGGGGCCATCGGCAACCCCCCAAACCACAAAGAAACCGACGGTCAGCAGCGCGATCAACTTGACCACAGCCTCGACCGCGATGGCCGTGACCACACCGTGATGGCGCTCGTTCACATCAAGCGAGCGCGTGCCAAACAGGATGGTAAAAACCGCCAAGCCCGCCGCCAACCAAAATGCGGTTGCATTGACGCCGGGCGTTGCTGCCCCGCTGGCTGCACTCGAGGCAAACACCGAAAAGCTCAGCGCCACCGATTGCAGTTGCAGCGCGATATAGGGCGTGGTTCCGGCCACTGCCAACAAGGTAACGATGACCGCCAGAAACGCACTTTTGCCGTAACGCGAGGATAAAAGATCGGCAATCGAGGTGATCCGGTGGTTGCGCCCAATCCGCACGAGTTTACGCAAAAACCACCACCAACCGACGAAAACCAGCGTCGGGCCAAGATAGATCGCCAGAAACTCCAGCCCGTTACGAACCGCAGAGCCAACCGCGCCGTAAAAGGTCCAAGCCGTCGTATAAATCGACAGGCTGAGCGTATAAACCAAGGGCGAGCGCAGCCAGCCAAGCTGACCCCGGCGCGCGCGGCGATCAGCACCAAACGCCACCAAAAACAGGAAACTGACATAAAGCGTGGCGACCAGAACCAGAATGTTAAACGACAGCATCAGTCACCTGTCGCGGAGTTTATCAGCGCCCGCGACAGCAGCAATGCCGCCACGATCAGCACGATCCACCCGCCAAAAAAGAACAGCGCGACCTCGGTCGCTCCGCCTGCTCCGCTGGGGGATTTGTCCATGAACAAGAATGGCAGGGGGAAAAACAGGCCCGCCGCGCCGATCACCGGCAACAGCTTGGCCGCGTCGATAATCCGCTTGTGACGATAGCTTTTCAGGTCAAGAAACTGCGGCGAGGCCCGCTCGGTCACGCCAAGTCCCTGCTGTTGCTCGTCGCGGTTCACAAGACCAGCGCGCGCACGGCGGCCAACATCTCGGCATTGGAAAACGGCTTGGTCATATAGGTGTTGGCGCCATAAGTCTCGGCGGCGGCGCGATCCTTGGCCTGTCCCTTGGCCGTCAACATCAGCACCGGCAAATCGGCGGTCTCACCGCAGGCGCGCAAATCCTGTAAAATCTCGAACCCGCTGCGACCGGGCAACATCACGTCAAGGATCACCAAGGCCGGAGCCACCCGCGCAACCGTTTCAAGCGCAGTCGCGCCGTCAGAATGAGAGGTCACCCGCCAGCCATCCTGTCGCAAAATATACGAGATGGCCTCTATTATATTAGGCTCATCCTCGATCAGAAGGACATGCTTGCCCATTCCAACGCATCCCCCCGCGTGATTTTCACCCATCTTGCTGTGTTTGACTGCCGTTTGGCAAGCCCTGCGACCCAAACCTATGCCGACATCCCGTGAATGGACGGCTCGCGCCGGGCTTTGCAACCGTCTCGCGGGCAGATCCGGCAGGTTTGGCCGATTTTCACCACACCCTCCGTCAAGGGCAGCGCGCTCGCCCGCACGATCATGGTTGAACGAAGCACTGGCACCGAGGCGGCGGGGTCGGCATAAACCGCCAAGGCCCGCGCCTCGAACACCTGCGCGTCATTGGTTTGTAGACGCGCGGCCAGCGGCACATGGGGTTGGGTCATCGCCTGATAAAGCGGCCACAGCGCGCAACCAGCCCCGTATCGCGGCAGCCCGAACCCCGCGACCGCTTTGCGCAACAAAAATGCGCCGGAGCCATCGCAGGAAATCAGCCCGAAATTCGGCAAACCCCGATCCGGAGGTAAAAACGCCAGTCGCCGAAGCACCACCTCCA
>JAADIJ010000122.1 GCA_013151335.1 Alphaproteobacteria bacterium
CCAAACAGCCGTAAACTGGCTACCCAAATCGCCCAGCTATGCCCAAATCCAATTAGTCGGGCCGAAACGCTGGGTTATGCTGGGGCCTCATCTTGAAATAGTTCTGATATTTTTCAAAAGAAATCGGCGTGCGGCGATAGGGCGAGAAAAAATAGTGAGGTTCCTTTTTTGGTGAAAAAAAGATTTCACTGTGCTGGCCCAACCAGTGAACGAGCGACGTCGTCCCGCATTTGGGAGCCCCTAAAACAAACAGATTTGGTTTCATCGCATTCTCGATGGGTTGTGAAGATTATTGCTTTTCGTCAATTTGACTATCCGAATGGACTATCCGAAATATTTTTTGCTGTCGCCGGGTTTTTTCGAAAAGAAAACGCATGGGGGACGCGCGGCGGAGTGAGCGACACTTTGCTTAGTTTTCCTGACTAGGATTTTGTTCTATTACCTGCTGGTAATAACTGGCCGATCAGAAAATCGTACCTAAGTGCAGTGCACCGTACTGCTTGGGCTACCAGCGCCCGTAAGGTGTACACGAAACCATTTGCCACGCGCCAAGTTTGTGTTATAGCGCGGCAAGTTTTTCGCCGAAGCGGATTTAAGCGGTCGCGTCGGTTTGCCTGTTGTTTGGGCAAAACAGGTCTCCATGTGGGGACTGTGCTAGAGAATCGGGAGCCACTCCCGCAACCATGAGGACAAAAAATATGAGCGACATCGCAGATCGCGTTAAGAAAATTGTTGTTGAGCACCTGAGTGTTGACGCAGATAAAGTAACCGAAGGCGCTTCCTTCATCGACGATCTGGGGGCCGATAGCCTTGATACGGTTGAGCTGGTCATGGCTTTTGAAGAGGAATTCGGCATCGAAATCCCCGATGATGCAGCCGAGACTATCCAGTCTTTTGGCGATGCGGTAAAGTTCATCACCGAGGCCTCCTGAACCAACTCGGTTTAGGGACTATTTGATTAAAGACGTCCTTCGGGGCGTCTTTTTTCGTTTTTTTCAGGCTTTAGGCCACGGTTTGTGACCGGTTTTGTGGTCTGCCCACGCTCTGTCCCTGTATCTCCAACGTCACAGGCTCGCCCGCCGTTTAGATTTCGCGGCGCGTGCACTTTCACTGGCGCGCAAAATGTCGCATCGTAAACCTTACCGCATGGTAAGCTTGGTGAAGGAATATTTAATGCTGTTGTTTGAATTGTTCTTTAAGCGTGGAGTGCTGTTGCTGGTGATCCTCTCCGCCTGTGCCTCGTTAACCAAACAGCAATGTCTGGAGGGTAACTGGCAGCAGATCGGTATTGCCGACGGGGTTAAGGGCTATACGCCCGCGCGGCTTTGGATCATGCCAAGGCTTGCGGTGATCTCGGTATCGCACCTGACGCCAAAGCTTGGGAGCGGGGGCGTCTGGAAGGGTTGAAAACCTATTGCCAGCCCGAAAGCGCCTATCAGGTCGGGCGAAGCGGGGGCGACATTCGCAATGTCTGCTCCGCTCCTCAGCGCCAGGCCATGCAGCCAGCCTTTGCTTGGGGGCAGAATTATTATCAGATTTCTGTGAAAATTCAATCACTTGAGCAGCAGGTTTCCGACCTCAGGGCCGAAATCTCTGCCGAGATCAAAGCCAATAGCGGCACCCCTCCTGCCGATGTGTTCTTCCTTCAGACCGATATTTTCGATCTCAATATCAGGATCCGGCAGCTTGAGCAAAACCAGCGGCGATACGCGCGCTGGCCATAGATCGCCAAAATTCCAAAGCAGGCTTGCAGTGGTCCCGCTAGATTGTGTATCACGGCCTGACAGGGAAAAAACTTCAAAAGGAATACGCATGCGTCGAGTGGTTGTGACCGGTCTGGGAATGGTGTCGCCATTGGCCTGCGGTGCAAAAGAGAGCTGGTCGCGTTTGCTGGCTGGCAAGTCCGGTGCGGCGACGATTACGAGGTTTGATGCCAGCCATCTGGCCACAGATTACGCTTGCGAAGTTCCGCGCGGCGATGGCAGCGACGGCACGTTTAATCCCGAAGACTGGATGTCCGTCAAAGAGTTGCGCAAAATCGACGACTTTATTCTTTACGGCGTGGCTGCCGCCGAGATGGCGGTGACGGACGCGGGCTGGAAACCCGAAGGTGAAGAAGATCGCCTTCGTACCGGCGTGATGATCGGCTCCGGCATTGGCGGCCTCAGCACCATCGCCGACATGGCGATTACCCTCAAAGAGCGCGGGCCACGCAGGGTCTCGCCGTTTTTCATCACCGGAACGCTGATAAATCTGGTGTCGGGACAGGTGTCGATCCGCTTTGGTTTTAAGGGGCCGAACCACGCGGTGGTCACCGCCTGTTCCACCGGGGCCCATGCTATTGGCGACGCCGCCCGTATCATAATGTTTGGCGATGCGGATGTGATGATTGCAGGCGGTGCCGAAGCGCCGATTTGCGAGCTGGGAATGGCCGGATTTAATGCCTGCAAGGCACTCTCGACCAAACATTCCGACGACCCACAAGTGGCCTCGCGCCCTTATGATCGCGATCGCGATGGTTTCGTGATGGGCGAGGGGGCCGGGATCGTGGTCTTGGAGGAATATGAGCATGCCCGCGCGCGCGGCGCCAAAATCTATGCTGAAATCCTAGGCTACGGGATGTCAGGCGACGCCTATCACATCACCGCACCCGCTGCCGATGGCGATGGCGGATTTCGTGCCATGCAGGCGGCTTTGAAAAGCGCCAATTTAGCACCCGAGGCGATTGATTACGTCAACGCGCACGGAACTTCGACCATGGCCGACACCATAGAGCTTGCGGCGGTTGAGCGTTTGATGGGCGCGGCGGCGGCCAATACCACCATGTCGTCGACCAAATCGGCAACTGGCCATCTGCTGGGGGCGGCGGGCGCGATTGAGGCTATTTTCAGCGTGCTGGCAATTCGCGATAGCGTGGCCCCGCCAACGCTTAACCTTGATAATCCGGCGGTGGAGCCGATACTTGATCTCGCGCCAAAAGTCGCCGTTAAGCGCAACATCGATGTGGCTATGTCCAACTCGTTCGGGTTTGGCGGCACCAATGCCTCGGTTATATTCGGCAAAATTGACAGGTAGCTTCAGATGATCCGCCACATTGCCTCAAATGCTCTGACTTTGCTCATTCTGGCCATGATGATGGTCGGAGGCGTGATCGCTTGGGGCACGTCACAGATGGATAAAGCTGGTGGCGTGGCCGAGGATGTGGTGTTTGAGGTGCGCGCGGGCGATCGGCTGACCACGGTTTCTGACCGTTTGCAGGCCAAGGGCCTGATCACCAACGGGACCATTTTCAGAATTTCGGCGCGCTCCACCGGCGAGGATAAACAGCTTAAATATGGCGAGTATAAAATCCCCGCCTATTCCTCCATGCGCCAGATTTTGGCGCTGGTGACCTCGGGGCGCTCCTTGTCTTATCAGGTGACTATTCCCGAGGGGCTGACCAGTTTTCAAATCGTGGCCTTGCTGATGAACCAGCCTTTGCTCACCGGCGATCTGACCGATATTCCCCCCGAAGGCTCGCTCGCACCGGATTCCTATTCGATTTCCAAAGGCGACACGCGCGCCTCTGTGATCCGCCGCATGACCTTGGCGCAGCACCGTATTCTGACCGATGCGTGGGGGCTGCGCGCCGAAGGTCTGCCGCTTAAAACCCCGGACGAGGCCCTGACGCTGGCCTCGATCATCGAAAAAGAGACCGCCGTTCCGTCCGAGCGCGCAATGGTGGCCTCGGTGTTCATCAACCGGCTCAATCGCGGCATGCGGCTGCAAACCGATCCGACGGTGATTTATGGCGTGACCAAGGGTAAAGGCAATCTTGGCCGGGGTCTGCGCCAAAGCGAGCTGCGCACCAAGACCGACTGGAACACCTATGTGATAGAGGGGCTGCCCGCGACGCCGATTGCCAATCCAGGCAAGGATTCAATCGAGGCGGCGCTCAATCCCGCAACCTCTAATTTCGTGTTTTTCGTCGCGGATGGCACCGGTGGGCATGCGTTTTCCCAAACCATTGGCGAGCACAATAAAAACGTGCGCAAATGGCGCAAAATCGAGGCCAAGAAACGGGCCGCGAAAGCCAAGGCCGCGCAAGGGAATTAGCATCACGATTGAAAATGGCGAGGGGGATTTATGACTGAATATGACAACATCCCCGAAATCGCGATGCGCTGGCACCGTGTGGGCAAACAGGTGGCGCTGGCGACGGTGATCGAGACGTGGGGCTCGTCGCCACGGCCGGTTGGCGCGCAGCTTGTCATCGGCTCGGACGGCGAATTTCAAGGCTCGGTCTCGGGCGGTTGCGTCGAGGGAGCGGTGGTTTTAGAGGCGCAAGAGGCGCTTCTTGACGGGCATGTACGGCTGCTGACTTATGGCATTACGGATGAGGATGCGTTCTCGGTCGGGCTGGCTTGCGGCGGCACAATCCGCATCATGGTTGAGCCGATTGGCATCGGGCAGGGCATGGATATTTCGCTGTTGTCCGAGCTGGTTACTGCGCGCGCAACGCGCCTGCCGGTGGTGCTGTCGGTCAATATTGAAACCTGGCAACGCCACCTTAACTCGGCCTTTGATGGTGCGCTCTCAATCGGGGTTCGCGCGCGGCTCGACAGCGATAAATCGGGCTTTGAGGGCGAATGGTTCGTCGCGGTTCACAACCCGCCCCTGAAGATGATTATCATTGGTGCGGTCCATATCGCCCAGCCGCTGATGATGATGGCGCGACTATGTGGATATGCGCCGCAACTGGTCGATCCGCGCGGCGCGTTTGCGTCCAAGCTGCGCTTTCCGCGCGAGCAGATCGTTGAGGAGTGGCCCGATGAGGCGCTGCCAAATCTGGAGCTTGACGCACGAACTGCGGTGATAACCCTGACCCATGACCCCAAAATCGACGACGCGGCCCTGCTGGTCGCCCTGAGGTCGCCGGTGTTTTATGTAGGCAGTCTCGGCTCACGGAAAACCCACGCCAAGCGGGTCGCTCGATTGGCCGAGGCCGGGCTGAGTGCGACCCAGATCGCCCGTATTCACGCACCAATCGGCCTTGATACCGGCAGCAAAACGCCTGCCGAGATCGCCATTTCGATCATGGCCGAGGTGACCCTGCGATTGCGTCGCCCGTCTGCGCGTGATTAAGTCGCCCTGACTAATTTGGCACGATAAACTCTGCGAGGACCTCCACATGAAAATCTGCTCTGACACACCGGCAATCATCACAGGCGGGGCCTCCGGTCTTGGGGCGGCGGTGGCGCGCACGCTCAGCGAGGCTGGCGCGCCTGTGACCCTGTTTGACCTCAACCAAGAGGCCGGAGAGGCCCTTGCCGCGGAGCTTGGTGGCACGTTTGTTCACGTCGATGTCAGCGATCCTGACAGCGTCAAGGCGGGGTTTGCGGCCGCGCGCGAGGCGCAGGGTCAAGAGCGGATCATGGTTAATTGCGCAGGCATCGGTGTCGCCGCAAAAACCGTCGATCGCGATGGCAACCCCCATGATTTCGCCTTTTACGAGCGAGTGATCCGCATCAATCTGCTGGGCACGTTCAATTGCGCCAGTAACGCGGCGGCAGGCATGGCCAGTGCTGCGCCATTAACGGATGATGGCGAGCGTGGGGTGATCATCAACACAGCTTCGGTCGCGGCCTTTGACGGGCAGATCGGCCAAATCGCCTATGCGGCCTCCAAAGGCGGGATCGTGTCGATGACCTTGCCGATGGCGCGCGACATGTCAAAATCCGGCGTGCGGGTGATGGCAATCGCACCGGGGATATTCAAAACGCCGATGCTGGCGGGCCTGCCCGAAGAGGTTCAAGCCTCGCTCGGTGCACAAGTGCCGTTCCCCTCACGGCTGGGCGAGCCTGCCGAATACGCGTCACTGGCGCGCCACATCGTCGAGAATTCCATGCTTAACGGCGAGGTGATCCGCCTTGACGGCGCGATCCGCATGACGCCGCGATAAGGCGCGCGCTATCGCCCTCTGATCCGTGGATCGAGCGCGTCGCGCAGGCCGTCGCCCATGTAGTTGACCGACAGCACCGTCAGCGAGATCGCGAGGCCGGGCCAGATCACGCGCTCGGGGCTGAGGGTCATGAAATTGGTGCTGTCAAACAACAGACGCCCCCATGTGGGAAAATCCGAGGGAAAGCCAAGGCCAAGGAAGCTGAGCGCGCTTTCTGTGATGATCGCGTTGGCGATGCCAAGCGTTGCCGACACCATGATCGGGCTCATCACATTGGGCAGGATATGGCGCATGATCATACGCCAGGGTGGGGTGCCGATGCTGCGCGCGGCCAGCACGAATTCCTGTTCTTTAAGGGCTAGAACGTCTCCGCGCACGATGCGCGCGGTTTGCATCCAACTGGTGATGCCGATCACGAACACGATCAGAATGAAAATGCCGGCTTCTAGGCCGAAGGCGGCGCGTAACGTGTCGCGAAACAGCATGATGATGACCAACAGCAGGGGCAACAGCGGCAGTGCCAAAAACAAATCGGTAAAGCGCATCAGCATCCCATCAAGGCGTTTGAAATAGCCTGCGAGTACGCCAACCAGCGAGCCGACAACCAGCGACAGGGTCATGGCAACCACCCCCACAGCCAGCGAAATCCGCCCTCCGGCCAGCATTTGCGCGAGGGAGTCGCGCCCGAGCTGGTCGGTTCCAAGCGGATGCCCCATGCTCGGCCCTTTATTTCGGGCCAAAAGATCGGGGCGGTCGGGGGCCAGCGTCCAGATATAGGGGCCGATCAGCACCAACAGGATGATCAGCACAAAGAACGTCATTCCCAGAACCGCGCCTTTATGGGTTTTGAACTGGGCCCAGACATCCCACCACTGGCTGCGAGGGTTTTCGCTCACCGTGATGCGCTCTATTTCGCCGATGGGATTGGTGTTGAGATCAGTCATAGAGGATCCTCGGATCTAGGATGCCGTAAAGGACATCGGCCACCAGATTGAACAGCACAATCAGCACGGCGAAGATGAATGTCAGGGTCTGTACCAGCGGAATATCTGCTCCCTGAATGCCGATAATCAGCAATTGGCCAAGGCCGTTCACCTTAAACACCTGCTCGGTGATAATCGCGCCGCCAAACACTTGCGGGATGCCAAGCGCGATCACCGTCACCACCGGAATAAGCGAGTTTCTAAGCACATGGACCAGCACCACGACCTGCTCGCTCAGGCCCTTGGCGCGCGCGGTGCGCACATAATCCTGGTTGAGATTGTCGAGCATGCTCGCTCGCATAAACCGGCTGATCTGTGCGGCATTATAAAGTGCCAGCACAAATACCGGCATCACCATCTGTCGCACTTGTTTGCCAAAACTCGCCAGATCGGTGACTTTAAGCGTGGTGTCATAGATCGATGGAAACCAGAAAAAGCTGTCGCTTGGGACCATGACCGAGAAAATGACGATCAGCAGCACGCCGGTAAAGAATGTCGGCACCGAAAACCCGATCATCGACACGAAAGTACCGGTTTGGTCAAACCAGCTATATTGCTTATAGGCCGAGATCACCCCGATCGGCAGCGCGATCATGATGCCGACCACGTAGGACATGCCAACCACCCACAGGGTTTGCGGCATACGCTCGACAATCAAATCCACCACGGGCGAGCGGGTGGCATAGCTCAGTATTCGCAACCGATGGCCATCGCCGATGGTGATGTGGAACATTTGCTCGATCAGGTTGAGCGGCTCATAGACAAAGAATTGTCGCAGCCACAGAATATAACGCCACCACACCGGCTGATCGAGGCCGAGATTGGTGCGGATCATCGCGCGCACTTCGGGCGGGATGGTTAGGGGCAGGTTGCCGGTCGGGTCATTGGGGGCCAGATCCAGCAGCAAAAAGATGACGAGGCTGATGAACAGAAGCGTCGGGATTGTGAACAACAATCTGCGAAGGGTATAATTAAACATTCTGAGACCTTAGCCAATGCATCTTTATATCCAGCCGCGGATCATCACCGCGACCGGAAATTTTAGAGGAACTTCAAGGGATTACTTGCGCGACCAGTCGGCAACATTCCACAAATCGGAGTCCCAGACATTGAGCTTGACCCCGGCCAGAGAGTTGGCCCGCGCCGCAACATTACCACGCCATACCAAAGGTATGATGGCATAATCCTGCATCAGCATGTCGTTCATCGCCTTGGCCAGATCGGCCCGCTTGTTGAGGTCGGCAGTGCCCGACATCTCGGCTACGAGCTTGTCGTAATCGGCGTTGCAATACCGCGGCATGTTCGCGCCCAGCCAAGCATTTGATGGCGAAGGAATTTGCGAGCATTTCCAGCTGCCCATATAGGCCTCGGGATCGGTGCCGTCAAAGTTGTTGGCGTACATCTCAACGTCAGCAAACAGCTTTTGGAACGTGTCCGGGCTGGATTGATCGCCGCCAAAGAACACGGCTGCATCGATGTTTTTGAGCTCGGTTGCCACGCCAATTTGACGCCACCAATCCTTGATGATCGCCTGAAAGTCCTGACGAACAGCGTTGGTCGAGGTTTGGTAAACCAGCGACAGACGCACGCCGTCTTTGGCGCGAACACCGTCCGAGCCGAGCTTCCAGCCGGCCTTCTCAAGCAGCGCGTTGGCTCCGGCAATATCCTGAACCTTACAGCCATCATTGGCGGTAGAGTTGTAAATCGCCGGGCTTGGCAGTACGTTGCAGGTCACCTGACCGGCCTTGCCATAGCCAACTTCGACCAGCGTTTTGCGGTCAATGGCCATCGACAGAGCCTTGCGCACATTGATGTCGCTCAGGAACGGATGCGGGTGCTTGACGGTCGAGCGCTCATCGCCCCATTTGGGGTTGGGATCGGTCAAATTGACCATGATCCGCTCTACCAGAGGGCCAAAACCGGCCACGATCTTGCCTTTGCCCTTGCTCTCCATCTGCGCGAGAATTTCTGGGGCGATTTGCAGGTTCCAAGCGTAATCAAACTCGCCGGTTTCCAGAACAGAGCGCGCCGCCGCAGCCGCATCGCCGCCACCTTTAAAGGTCAGCGTGGCAAAGGCCGGTTTGGCCGGATCGCGGTAGTTCGGATTGGCCTTGAGCGAGATCGTGTCATTGGCGCGAAACTCGGTGACCTCGAACGGGCCAGTGCCGATCGGTTTGAAGTTGGCGTCGGTGCAGGTCGGGGCCTTGGTGCCCATGCAATCGGCGAATTGCTTGGCCTGAATAACCGGCGTGGTCGAGCCGACAAACGGTCCGTAAGGGAACGGTTTCGGCTTACCATAGGAGATTTTCACCGTCAGGTCGTCCAGCGCCTCGACGTTGGTGACATCGGCGAATTTGGCTAATTGCTGACAGCCACCGGAAGGGTCCATGCAATAATTGGCGGTAAAGACCACGTCATTGGCGGTAACGGCCGAGCCATCGGACCATTTCAGACCGGGCTTCAGCTTCCATGTGATGCTGGTCAGATCGGCGCTAACGCCGCCATTGGCCACAGTGGGAATTTCAGTGACCAGAGTTGGCACCATCGCCCCGTTTTCGTCGTAATGAGCCAAGGGCTCGATCACCATAGAGGAGGCGTCGATATCTTTAGTTCCGCCGGAAAGATAGGGGTTCATGATCGAGGCGGCTTGCCAGTAAATGATATTGGCGTGGCCGCTATCCCCGCGACCCGCCTGGGCCATGGGAGCCAGCGCAACGGCTGCTGCGGCTCCTAATAAAATTGATTTAAGTGTCATCATCTTCTCCTTTGTTGAGTTGCTCTTGTTTCCTCGGGCGAGCAGGTTGATCCTGCGTCTTTTTTAATCCATCAAATGGCAGGCAACATGGCGGCCATCATCTAACTGTTTGAATTCAGGTACTTCTTTCTTGCAAATATCCATAACGCGCGGGCAACGGGTGCTAAAGTTACAGCCCGTTGGCGGGTTGGAGGGGCTGGGCACATCGCCCTCGAGAATAATCCGCTCGCGCTTGTTGAGGGAGGAGGGGTCAGGCTCGGGTACCGCCGATAACAGCGCCTCTGTGTAGGGGTGTTTGGGGTCGCTATAAAGCAGCGCGCGCGGGGCCAGCTCGACGATTTTGCCGAGATACATCACCGCCACGCGAGTGGCCAGATGGCGCACCATTGACAAATCATGGCTGATAAACAGATACGTCAGGCCGAATTTTTCCTGCAAATCCTCGAGCAGATTAACCACTTGCGCCTGAATAGAGACATCGAGCGCGGCAATCGGCTCGTCGCAAACGATGAATTTCGGGTTGAGAGCCAATGCGCGGGCGATACCGATACGCTGGCGCTGACCACCGGAAAACTCGTGCGGAAAGCGGTTGGCAAAATCACGATGAAGACCGACCGCGTCCATCAGCTCAAACACCCGCGCCATACGCTGTTGTTTTGACAGCTTTTTATGCTCGTCCAGAGGCTCGGCGATGATCGAGGCCACGGTCATGCGCGGGTTGAGGCTGGCTTGCGGATCTTGAAAAATCATCTGCATTTCGGGGCGCAGGCGACGCAATTCATCCCCCTGAAGGCTCGAGATATCCTGACCGTTCAGCTCAATCGAGCCGCCGGAGATGTCATAAAGCCGCAAAATCGCCCGTCCAGCCGAGGTTTTCCCACAACCGCTCTCGCCGACCAGACCAAGGGTCTCTCCCTCGTAAATCTCAAACGAGATCCCGTCCACGGCCTTAACTTCACCGACTTTACGCCGGAAAACCCCTTTGAAGATCGGGAAATGCATCTTGAGGTCGTCAACCTTCAGGATCGGCTTTTTCACACCATCAAACATGGCGCGCCTCGCCCGTTGTCGCGTCCCAAAAACAGGCCACGTCATGGCCCGCGTCCAAGGTGGTAATCGCCGGATTTTGCTCGTGACAGACATCCATCACATGCCGGCAGCGCGCGCGAAACGGGCAGGCCGTCGGGTGCGCGCCAAGGGCAGGGGGCTGGCCCTCGATGGTTTTAAGACGTTTGCTGCGCGCGCCGGTGACGCTTGGCAAAGTCTCCAGCAGCGCGCGTGTGTAGGGGTGTTGGGGGTTGGCGAAAAGCTCGCGCACGGGCGCTTGCTCAACGATTTGGCCGCCATACATCACCATCACCCGATCGGCAATTCCGGCGATAACCCCGAGATCATGGGTGATCCACACAATCGCCATGCCGAGCTTTTGGCGCAGCTCGCGCACCAGCTCGAGAATTTGCGCCTGAATGGTCACATCAAGCGCCGTGGTCGGCTCGTCGGCGATCAAAACTTGCGGGTCACACGCCAGCGCAATCGCGATCATCACCCGTTGGCGCATCCCGCCCGAGAACTGGTGCGGATAGTCTGACAGCCGCGCCGTAGCGTCAGGAATTCCCACCAGCTCTAGCAACTCGGCGGCGCGCTTCCACGCTTGTTTTTTGCGCATGCCCATGTGGCGGCGCAGCGGCTCTGCAACCTGAAAACCCACGGTGAATACCGGATTGAGCGATGTCATCGGGTCCTGAAACACAAAGCCGATCTTGCGGCCTCTGACCGCGCGCAATTGCGCTGGCGTCATTTTCAGAATGTCGTGGCCTTCAAACATCACCTGACCGCCACGAATTTCGGCAGGCGGCATGGGCAAGAGGCCAATCAGCGACATCATGGTGACCGATTTGCCCGAACCGCTTTCGCCGACCACGCCCAGCAGCTCGCCCGGCGCAAGCTGAAAGCTGACAGAGTTCACCGCGTGAACCTCGCCGCCCCGAGTTGTGAAAACGGTTTTCAGGTCCGATACATCCAGTATCGGCGCAGCCCCGTCGGGCATTGGCAGTCTCCCAGTCAGTCCACCGCGTGTTGATCAAACAAATGTGATCGTCGCAGCTTATTATTCGCCAAGGTAAGCACGAATATCCAAACACGGCAACAAAGTTTTTTTCCAGTTGGTCAGTTTCCGTAGCGTCGCTTGCCCGAGAATGCCCACTGGCGGTTGACGAGGTGGCCAAGCTGGATCAGTCTTGGGCCAAATCATCAGGGAAAAATCACATGGGCCAGCAGATTTCTGCGCGCGAGATGCTTGAAAAACTGGTGTCTTTTCCGACAGTCTCAAGCCAAAGCAACCTGAAGATTATCGAGTTTGTGCGCAACTACTTGGCCTCACATGGGGTTGAGTCGCATCTGGTCTACGACCCGTCAGGGCAAAAAGCCAACCTCTATGCCCATGTGGGACCAAAGGTTGAGGGCGGCGTTATTTTGTCTGGCCACACCGATGTGGTGCCGGTTGAGGGGCAGGATTGGGACAGCGATCCGTTCAAAGTCATTGAAAAGAACGGCAAACTTTATGGTCGCGGCACTTGCGACATGAAGGGGTTTGATGCGCTGGCGCTGAGTGCTGTGCCCAAAGCGCTGGCTCGTGGCCTCAAACGTCCGCTGCAAATCGCGCTCTCGTATGACGAGGAGATCGGCTGTCTTGGCGCCCCCTCAATGATCGAGGAAATGGCCCGCCTGATGCCCCGCGCTGGCGCCGCCATCATTGGCGAGCCCTCAATGATGCAGGCGGTCTCGGGCCATAAAGGCGGCTTGGGGATTGCCACCCATATTCAGGGTTTTGAGGTTCACTCATCGCTTCAACATACCGGCGTCAGCGCCATTCACGAGGCGGCGCGGCTGATTGACTGGGCCAACCGCATGAATACCGAGAACGCGACACGGGCGGCAAACGGGCCACCGTCGGCCTTTGTTCCGCCTTGGACCAATGCGCATGTGGGCATGATCAGTGGCGGCACGGCCAATAATATCACCGCCAAGGATTGCCGCTTTACCATGGGGTTTCGCTGTATTCCCACCGAGCAGGCGGCCGATTGGGAGGCCGCTTATCGCCGCGAGGTCGCTAAAATCGAGGCGGCGATGCAGGCGGTTCACCCCGGTTGCAAAATCACGCTTGAAATCGAGTATGACGTGCCGGGATTGCAGCCTGAACAAAACGGTGTGGCCGAGGCTCTGGCGCGCAAACTCACCGGCGATAACGGCCAGCATGTGGTCTCTTATGGCACCGAAGCCGGGCAATTCCAGCAAGGCGGCTATAGCGCGATCATCTGCGGCCCCGGCAGTATCGAGCAGGCACATCAACCCAATGAATTCATATCCATTGAGCAATTCAACGCGGGCGAGGTCTTTATGGATCGCCTGATTGACCATTTAGCAGAGGAATAAACCCATGCCCCATATCAACCGATTTGCCGATCTCCACTCCGAAATCACCGCGTGGCGACGCGATCTGCATGAGCATCCCGAGTTGCTGTTTGATACAGAGCGGACCTCGGCGATTGTCATGGATAAGCTGACCGAGTTTGGCTGTGATCAGGTCAAAGGCGACATCGGGCGCACTGGCGTTGTTGCAGTGATCAAGGGCAAAACCAACCACTCTGGCAAGGTGATTGGCCTGCGCGCGGACATGGATGCGCTGCCGATATTTGAGGCCACCGGGCTGGAGTATAAATCCAAAACCGAAGGCAAAATGCACGCTTGCGGCCATGACGGGCATACGGCGATGCTGCTCGGGGCCGCCAAATACCTGGCGGAGACCCGCAATTTTGACGGCACCGCCGTGATGATATTCCAACCCGCCGAAGAGGGCGGTGGCGGGGGGCGCGAGATGTGCGCTGACGGCATGATGGAAGAGTTCGGTATTCAGCAAGTTTACGGCATGCACAACATGCCGGGCTTTGCTGTTGGCGAGTTTGCAATCCGCCCCGGCGCGTTTTTTGCCGCTGCCGATCAGTTCACCATTGATCTGGAGGGCAAGGGCGGTCACGCCGCCAAACCCCAAGAGGCCGTGGACACGACCCTTGTTGGCGCGCAAATCGTCGTGGCCATGCAGTCGGTGGTCGCGCGCAATGCCGATCCACTAAAAGCACTGGTGATCTCGATCACCTCGTTTCGCACCGAAAGCGACGCCTATAATGTGATCCCGCAGCACGTGCAGTTGCGCGGCACCGTGCGCACCATGGACAAGGATGTTCAGGACATGGCCGAGGCGGCGATCAGCCGGGTTGCGCTTAATACCGCAGAGGCTTTAGGGGCCCGCGCGGTCGTGACTTATGAACGCGGCTATCCCGTCATGGTTAACAGCGCGGCCGAAACCTCCTTTGCGGCCAAGGTGGCGGAAAAAGTCGCGGGCAAAGCTTGCGTGATTGATGACGCGCCGCAAATCATGGGGGCCGAGGATTTCTCTTACATGTTGGAAGAGCGCCCCGGTGCCTATATTCTGGTCGGCAATGGCGACACGCCCATGTGCCATCATCCCGAGTATAATTTCGACGACGAGGCGATCCCTGCAGGCTGCTCTTACTGGGCCACATTGGTCGAAACCGCCATGCCCTCGGCCTGAAACCACTAAAAAGAGGCTTAAACTGTAGAAATGCCGAATTTGGGGCTTTGATCTTCTGTCGAAAAACCATAAATGTCTGGCAGAACATGAAAGCTGGGCTCGCCGCCTCACGCGCGCGCACTGCCATCAAGGGAGACATATAACATGCTTAACAATATTGGATTGCCGGGGATTTTGCTGATTGCCGTGGTGGTGCTGGTGCTTTTCGGGCGCGGTAAAATCTCGTCGCTGATGGGCGAAGTCGGCAAGGGAATCACCTCGTTCAAAAAAGGTGTCACCGAAGGCAAAGCCGAGATTGAGGCCGCCGCCGCCGAAGAGGCCGTTGACGTGACGCCCGAGACCGAAAAAGAAAAAGAAAAATCCTGAACGCTCTGCCTTAAAGGGTCACACGCACATGTTTGATTTAGGCTGGACCGAGCTGTTGCTGATTGGCGTTGTTGCGCTGATTGTTGTAGGGCCAAAAGACTTACCGGGCATGTTTCGCCAATTGGGTAAGTTTACCGCCAAGGCGAAATCGATGGGGCGCGAGTTTCAACGCTCCATGGAAGATGCCGCCAAGGAAAGTGGCGTGTCAGAGCTGAAAGACGATCTGCAAAAAATGACCTCGGTCAGCAATCTGGGCTTGGACAGTGTAAAAACATTGGCCGAAGATTTCGCCACCGATGGCTGGGATGACGAAAATCCCGCCGCCAAGTTCACCTCCCCACCTAAGGGCAGCAAATCCGCCAAGGCTGTGACAAAATCGGCGACAAAGTCGGGAACCAAAGCGGCTGCAAAGTCTGGCACGAAGGCCAAAGCTAAACCTGCAGCTAAAAAGTCGGCGGCGAAAAAGCCCGCAACAAAAAAACCCGCC
Organism: Alphaproteobacteria bacterium; assembly: GCA_013151335.1. Lineage (GTDB taxonomy): Bacteria > Pseudomonadota > Alphaproteobacteria > Rhodobacterales > Rhodobacteraceae > UBA5972. The sequence continues at coordinate 15,142 of JAADIJ010000122.1, forward strand.
ACCTCCAAAATATCCGCTAGAGCGCCAGCCAAAAAGCCAGCTAAGGCGCCCGCCGCCAAAAAACCGGCCCAAAAAGCCGCGGCATCTAAAACCGCAGCGGCCAAAAAAGCCCCGAGCCGCGCCAAGCCAACACCGAAAGCTAAATCATGAGCAGTGACGACCTTCAAAGTTCGACCGCTCCCCTGATCGAGCATCTGACCGAGCTGCGCACGCGCCTGATCCATTCCGCCGTTGCGTTCATCATCGGCATGGTCATCGCCTACACCCAAGCCGAGCCGATTTTCAACTTTCTGACCAAGCCGCTTTGCGAAGTGCTGGTCAACAATGGGCAGGAATGCAACCTTGTGTTTATCAAGGCGCAAGAGGGCTTTTTCGTCGCCATCCGCATCTCTCTTCTGGGCGGTTTCATTCTGGCTTTTCCCTATATTGCGGTCCAGATGTGGCGGTTCGTGGCGCCCGGTCTTTACAAGACCGAGAAGGGCGCGTTCTTGCCATTCCTTGTGGCCTCACCGTTCATGTTCCTGCTTGGCGCGTCATTCGCCTATTATGTGATTACCCCGCTCGCATTTCAATTTTTCCTGAGCTTTCAACAGCTTGGATCAGCCCCTGATGCCTCCGCAGATATCGCGCGAACCATTCCAAGCGTGGTGTTCCAAGGCTCGGCCGAGGAATATCTCGCGCTCACAATCAAGTTTATCGTCGCGTTCGGCCTGACTTTCCAACTGCCGGTCTTGCTGACATTGATGGGCAAGGTCGGGCTTGTTTCCGCCGCCGGGCTGCGCAAAGTGCGCAAATACGCAATCGTCGGCATTCTGGTGTTGGCCGCGGTCGTCACACCGCCCGATGTGGTCACCCAGATCATCTTGTTTACCGTGGTTTACGGGCTTTACGAAATATCGATCCAACTGGTTCGCCGCGTTGAAAAGAAGCGCGAAGAAAAGCTCAAGGCCGAGGGTTTGTGGGATGACGATATCGACGGCGAAGCGAGCGATGACGCAGAGGCCGATGGCGCAGAAACCACGCCGTCCGACGACAAGTCTTAATGGACAAGAAGACCCTAAAAAGGATCGCCGCCGCACTGGAACGGCTCAGCCCGAAACCCGGCGGCGCTCCTGATTTTGGCTCTGCGGAGGCCTTCGTCTGGCATGTCTCGCCCGACAGGCTGGAGGCGGTGGCGCGCGTCAACAGGGTGGAACTGGCCCTGCTGATCGGCATTGATCGCGCGCGCGACACCTTGCTTGAAAACACCACCCGGTTTGCCGCCGGTCTGCCCGCTAATAATGCCCTGCTTTGGGGCGCGCGCGGCATGGGCAAATCCTCGCTAATCAAAGCCGTCCACGCCGAAGTTCTGGCATCACATGCGGGGCTGAAGCTGGTCGAGGTCCAGCGCGAAGACCTGCCGAGCATTGGCCGCTTGCTGAACCTTCTGCGCAAATCGGATGCAAGATTTCTGCTGTTTTGCGATGATTTATCGTTTGGACATGACGACAGCCATTATAAATCCCTCAAGGCGGTGCTGGATGGCGGCATCGAAGGCCGCCCCGAAAATGTGCTGTTTTACGCGACCTCCAACCGGCGCCATCTGATGCCGCGCGACATGATCGAAAACGAGCGCTCGACCGCCATTAGCCCGAGCGAAGCGGTGGAGGAGAAGGTCTCGCTCTCTGACAGGTTTGGGCTGTGGCTCGGGTTTCATCCCTGCGATCAGGACCAGTATCTGGCGATGATCCGGCGCTATTGCGACGCCTACAACATATCCATCAGCGCCGAGGATCTGCAAGCCGAGGCGATCGAGTGGCAGCAAACTCGCGGCGCGCGCTCTGGTCGTGTGGCTTGGCAATATTTCGTTGATTTGGCCGGGAGGCGAGGGGTCCCTCTGAGTGTCGAGCAGCCCTGATCCTAGAGGCTCCCGATGCTAAATTTCTTTGATAAATCAAGATGTTCAACCTGACAACTTCCAAGCTCAACAACATCAAAATCAATACCGGAAACGGCCTTTATGACCTCTTTGCGAACCATTTCTCTGTTGGGCAAGCGCGAGATCACCGCACGGTAGTGACCCTTGAACCCAAATAGTGACAGCGCCACTGCGATCTCAATCGTGTCAATTCTTGCAGCGATCAACGGTGTTAAAACCAGTTTTGGGCCAAGCGCGCAAAAACTTGATTTCTCCAGCGCATGAAACCGGGACAGCGACAAATATATCGCCTGGTGCGGGCGTTCGGAAAATCCAAACAGGTTGGTAGGGCCGTCAAACCCAACCATTAGCGTCTGTCCTGCCTGTTGGGGCCAAATGTCGTCAAATGTCGTCTGGCGGGCATTGGTGCCTCGAACGCGGTCCGCGCTGCCAAAATCGTGGTTAATTATCATCTGCATCGCCTCTGAGGGTCTAATTGGGAAATGGCACTACAAAACAGACAGACACTTTAACACGATTTAACACACAAAAACTCGCCACATTTGCACCCATTTTCTGATGGGTACAGTGGCAAGCATAGAAAATCGAAATCC
>JAADIJ010000123.1:0-8127 GCA_013151335.1 Alphaproteobacteria bacterium
GCCAAAAACGAGGCGCAGATGTTCAGCCTGATGGCACTGGCCAACCTCTACCTCGCGCGAAGATGCCTGATGGGGGACTCTGCCTGAAATCGAGGACTCCAGCTAAAACACTTGCGAAATAGGTCGGAAAGTGGTGGGGGCCGCTCATCCTAAAGCCGATCGGCAATCTCTGCCAGCGAAGAACCCGTTGTTCAGACTTTCCTAAGAGACCGAGTCAAAAGGTTACGTTTGATTGCAAAGGCTTGCAATTCTGCCGGTGAGGGTTCTGATGTGTGCGATGAATATCCATGCCTCAGCACTCGCGATGGATTTCTCCCAGTCTTTGGCCAGTTTTCGGCAGCGATTGAGCCATGCGAAGGTGCGCTCGACCACCCACCTTCTTGGGATCACGTCAAAACCAGTGGCGGTGTCAGAACGCTTGACAATCTGGATGGTCCAGTTGCCAATTCAACACCAAGGTCCTGATTACCTGAACCTTCGGTTTGTGATGGTCAGGTGGAAAGACTATCCCCAAGTCGACGGCTCCAGCCGGAAAAGCATTGCCAGCTGCTCGTAGACCGCCGGTTCTTTGTGTTTGAGTGCCACCGGTCTTTCAAAGAAGACCTCGACCGCCACCGCGAAAAACTCTTCCTGCCCCTGCGCGCCGTAAGCGTCAAATACCGTCTCGTGCCCTGCTTGGACGTGTTGAACGTGGCTCTTGAATGCCGTGACGAACACCCGCTCCCAGTCAGCGAATTTCTGGCTCTTGTCGAGGTTCGGGACACCGTCGGTGTGGCCCGACAAATCGTCGATCTGGTGGGCAAACTCATGAAACACGACGTTGTGGCCGTCCTCGTCGTTGATGGCGCCCTGTTTGGTATGCGCCCAGGAAAGAACCACCGGACCCCGCGACCAACTCTCCCCTATTCGCACCGTTTCGCGTTCGGTGACGACATAGCCATTGTGTTCAGTTTGTCGCGACTTGAAGGCGCTGGGATAGACGAGAATCGTATAAAGATGCTCGTACCACATGTCGCTGTTGACGACGAGAAGGCAGGCTTGTGCAGCAATAGAAAGCTCCATTTCCTCGGTTACGTCCAACCCGTTGCACCCGACGAATTCGATCTGGTCCAGAAAGGCGTTGATCTTGCCCTCAAACTTGCCGCGTAATTCTGACGGAAGCTTCCGGGTCAGAGGGACCTGTTGTGCAACAATGGCGCGCTGATGATCCGAAAGCGCTGTTGCGAGAAGGCTCGTGCGGTTCTGTCGTCTCGAACAGTACCGGTAACCAAATGCGCCTGCGACGGCGAGCAAGAGGATAAGAAAAACTGTCATGCGGGCTTACCTCGTCGAGCAGATACTACCTAGTATAGCTAAATATCGGCTGGCGAAAAACAACCAGCGACATTGGTGGGCATTTGCTGCGACGAGTTGAGCAAGATTGAATTTCGGTTCCGTCCCGCATCGACGAAGGCCGGTTCAAAGCGATCCCTTCATCATGTTCCTTCTCTCCATTTTGCCACCACCAACCCCGGCACAGCCCCCGCCACCCGCTCCGCATCCCGCGCCAAATCCAGTCGTTTGCGCAGCTTGACCTGCGGCACCAGAATGAAGATTGGCGCAGAAACCTGCCCCCGTCCGGTTTTGGAGCGCGACGCCACCGCCGTGCCGCGCGTATTGATCCGGGCCTTTTCAGCCACCAGCAAACTTGGCCCATTGCGGCGATAAATGAACCGCAATCGCATGCCACGCCGCTGCTCCCATTGGGCCGCCGCAATCAGCGGACTTTCTTTGGGTGCGGCATCAACCACGCGCGGGGCAATAGACGCGATGATCGTGGCGTCAGTTGCGGCGGCAAGTTGCTCGAGCACCGCGCGGCGCAAAGCGTCTGGCTTGGTGCCAGCTGGTCGGCCCATTCTGAAACCGTCAGTGCTGGATCTGGGGCCAATCCTGAGCGTAATGCCGCCTCAAACGCATCTGGGTTTTCATTGTCATCTGAGCTCAATCTCTGTCTCCGCCAGATCGGCGAGGTGCTGGCGGATGTGCTGTTCAAGCACTTGTTCCATCGCATGCGCCTCCACCCCGAGGTCGGCTGCCATGTCGGCCGCCACCCGTGGTGGCCAGTTCATCCAGGCATCCCGAATGCAGCGACCGAAATCAAACGCCGTACCGATTGCCTTGTCGCGATTGATCAACTCGCCCTTCATCTTTTGCACCCGATTTTCATCCGCGTGTGCCGCAGCAAGGAAGTGTTCGGCGTACACCGCTCCACGGTCTATCGCTGGGCCAAGAAAGGGTGGATCAAAATATACCATCGAGGCAACATATCGGTGGTCAGGCTAAGCGATGTGGAAGAGCTATTCGCCGAGGGCGAGAAGTGGGCTTAAACAATTGCCGCATTTCACTTGTGGGACTAGTTGTGGGGCTGTGAGCCAATATTCTATTTTATTCAATGATTTCAAAGGATGATGGTGCGGTCGAGAAGACTCGAACTTCCACTCCGGTTAAGGAACAGCGACCTCAACGCTGCGCGTCTACCAATTCCGCCACGACCGCACGTCAAAGCAAGGTAGAGCCGCTCTATAGTCTGTGAATTTCCGCTTGTGAAGGCCAAAAATCGCGTGCGCATGAATTGCACCCATCACGGCGGGGGCGTATAGGCGAAGATGGAGAAAAATATCGGGACGGATCAGATATTGGAGTGGATAATCGCCGACAAGCCCGTGCCGTATCCAGAGGCGCTCGCGACCATGCAGGGGCGGGTCGAGGATATTATTGCCGGGCGCGCGCCCGAGGCGATCTGGTTGCTCGAACATCCGCCGCTTTACACCGCAGGCACCAGCGCCAAGCGCGCCGATCTGGTCGATCCCGACCGTTTTGAGGTGTTTGAGGCGCGGCGCGGCGGGCAATATACCTATCACGGGCCGGGGCAGAGGGTGGCTTATGCCATGCTCGACCTCAATCGACGCGGGCGCGATGTGCGCGCCTATGTGGGCAAACTCGAGGACTGGATCATTCGTACATTGGCAGAATTTGGCGTCACGGGAGAGCTGCGCGAGGGGCGTGTCGGGGTCTGGGTCATGCGCCACGACCAGCCGCCCGCAAGCGACGCCGCACCGCGCGAGGACAAAATCGCCGCAATAGGCGTTCGGTTAAAGAAATGGGTGGCGTTTCACGGCATCTCGATCAATCTCGACCCTGATCTTGAGCATTTCAACGGCATCGTGCCCTGCGGGATCAAGGACCACGGGGTGACCAGTCTGGTCGATCTTGGCTTGACCGTCAGCATGAATGACCTTGATCTGGCGTTGAAGCGCAATTTCAAGCTCGTGTTCGAGGCATCTCGATAACATCGCTAAGCGTGCGTGAACGCGGCGCAGACCAAAAACTCTCCAGATAGCCTCCGCCGTGGGGCAATTCAGCCGGAAAACCCGCGAATTTCGGCCCTGCGGCATCTGTTGCCCTTGAGGGAAGCTTCGCCCTCGTTTAGTGGTGATATCGAGTGTCTTGTAGGTCCGGCATAAGGATTCGCAGACCCAGGGAAGATGTGTCAGGAGAAAACAAACAATGGCAGACGCAACTGCGCATGGTCATGACGACCATGGTAAACCGGGTTTTTTCACCCGTTGGTTCATGTCAACCAATCATAAAGACATCGGTATACTTTACATTTTCACCGCAGGAACATTGGGGCTAATTTCGGTTCTGATGACCGTTTTCATGCGGCTGGAACTGATGGACCCCGGCGTTCAGTATATGTGCCTCGAAGGCGTACGCTTTATCGCCGATACCACGCGTGAATGTACGCCCAACGGGCATCTTTGGAATGTGACCGTGACCTATCACGGCATCCTGATGATGTTCTTTGTGGTTATTCCGGCGCTGTTTGGCGGCTTTGGCAACTATTTCATGCCGCTGATGATCGGAGCGCCCGATATGGCGTTCCCGCGCATGAACAATCTCAGCTACTGGATGTATGTGGCGGGTGCCTCGTTGGGCCTCGTGTCGCTGTTCACCCCCGGAGGTGGGGGACAGCTTGGCTCGGGAGTTGGCTGGGTGCTTTATGCGCCGCTATCGGTGCGAGAGGGCGGCATGTCGATGGATTTCGCCATTTTCGCGGTCCATCTATCTGGTGCGAGTTCGATCCTTGGCGCAATCAATATGATCACCACGTTTCTTAATATGCGCGCGCCGGGCATGACCTTGCACAAAACGCCGCTATTTGCGTGGTCGATTTTCGTCACCGCCCTGCTCATTCTGCTCAGCTTGCCGGTTCTGGCGGGCGCGATCACCATGTTGCTGACGGATCGAAATTTCGGCACCACGTTCTTTGATCCTGCCGGTGGCGGGGACCCGATCCTTTATGAGCACCTGCTCTGGTTCTTTGGTCACCCCGAAGTTTACATGATCATCGTGCCGGGATTTGGTATTATCAGCCATGTGATCTCGACCTTCTCCAAAAAGCCGATCTTTGGCTATTTGCCGATGGTTTACGCCATGGTCGCAATCGGTGGTCTGGGCTTTGTGGTCTGGGCGCACCATATGTACACGGTGGGTCTGAGCCTGACGCAGCAGAGCTATTTCATGCTGGCGACTATGGTGATCGCGGTGCCAACGGGGATCAAGATATTTAGTTGGATCGCCACCATGTGGGGAGGCTCGATCGAGCTTAAAACTCCCATGCTGTTTGCCATCGGCTTTATCTTTATCTTCACCGTGGGTGGTGTGACCGGCATCGTGCTTAGCCAAGCTGGTATCGATCGGGTTTACCACGACACCTATTATGTGGTGGCGCATTTCCACTATGTGATGAGCCTCGGGGCGGTGTTCGCCATATTCGCCGCGATATACTATTGGATCGGTAAGATGTCGGGGAGGCAATACCCCGAATGGGCCGGAAGACTGCATTTCGCGGTGTTCTTTATCGGCGCCAACATCACCTTCTTCCCACAGCACTTTTTGGGTCGTCAAGGCATGCCGCGCCGCTATATCGACTATCCCGAGGCGTTCGCTTACTGGAACAAGGTCTCGTCAATCGGCGCGTTCATCACGTTTGCATCCTTCCTCTTTTTCCTCGGCGTGATCTTTTACACGCTGCGTTGGGGCAAGAAAGTGACCGAGAATTCCTATTGGGGCGAGTATGCCGACAGTCTGGAATGGACCTTGCCATGCCCACCGCCGGCGCACACATTCGAGACCCTGCCCACGCCCGATATGTGGGATAAGCCGAACCAGCACTGACCTCGGCACTGAACATGGTTTAGCACTGTAAAAATAATCTGGCCTCGGAGCAATCCGGGGCCAGTTTTGGTTCAGCCGTTCAATGGCGTCCAGCGAGCCTGCTCTCGTGACTGAAACACGTGGGACACGCCCGCGCTCCCCAGCTTCACGATAAAATTAAGCCACATTCGCGCAACAATCCTGTATAAATGCCAAAACCCCTTAACCGGACTTGCAGGCCGCCCCATGCATCGCATCTTAATTCTTCTGTTATTCATGCCAATTGCCGCCTTCAGCGAAGAAGTGTTGTCGGTGGAGCAATTTCAGGCCTTCGCCCAAGGAAAAACTGTCTATTACGCCCAGCAAGGCCGCCCTTACGGGGCCGAGCAATATTTGCCGGATCAAAAAACCATCTGGCAATATTCGGACGGCACCTGCAGCAAAGGTGTCTGGTTTGTGCGCAAACAGTTCATTTGCTTTCTTTACGAGGGAGACAGCGACGAGCAATGCTGGCAGTTTTTGAAAAAAGACAACAATTTCGCCGCCCGCGCCGCCGGTCGCGAACCCGAGGCCGATCTAGACGTGGTCTGGACCGATGAGCAGCCGATTGCCTGTAAGGCTCCGGGAATTGGGGTCTGAAAGCGGCCCGCAAACCAAGCGTGAGGCTTATTTATCCGGGTCAGATTTATCCGGGTCTTCCTTACCGATACCTTGAAAAAGGAACTTGAGCGGGAACACCCAGCCAACGCCTAAAACCACATAGATCAGCAGCTCAACCAAGGTTGACTGGCGCTCAAACGAGGAGGCAACGGCAACGGCCAGCACGATATAGACCGGCAGGCCGACCATCAGGACCAGCACAGACAGGCGACGGCGGGCTTTGTATGAGAGCGCCATCAGTCGGCAAACGGGTCAGTGACAAGGATGGTATCCTCGCGCTCGGGGCTGGTGGACAAAAGCGCGACCGGGCAGTCGATCAGCTCTTCAACCCGGCGCACATATTTGATCGCTTCGGCAGGCAGCTCGGCCCAACTTCGCGCACCTTCAGTGCTTTCGCTCCAGCCTTTCATGGTCTCATAAATCGGCGTGGCACGCGCCTGCTGGTCGGCGGCGATTGGCAGATAATCGAGCCGCGTACCGTCCAGATCATAGGCTACGCAAATCTTCAGCGTCTCAAACCCGTCCAGCACATCAAGCTTGGTCAGCGCGATCCCGTTGACGCCCGACGTAGCACAAGTCTGGCGCACGAGCACCGCATCAAACCAGCCACAGCGCCGCTGCCGCCCGGTGACGGTGCCAAATTCATGCCCCCGCTCGCCCAAGCGCTGGCCGTCGGAGTCCTGAAGCTCGGCAGGAAATGGCCCCTCGCCCACCCGCGTTGTATAGGCCTTGACGATACCCAGCACGAAATCAATCGCCCCCGGCCCGATCCCCGTACCGGTCGCCGCCTGCCCCGCAATTACGTTAGAGGAGGTCACAAACGGATAGGTGCCAAAGTCGATATCCAGCAACGCCCCTTGCGCCCCTTCAAACAAAATCCGCTTGCCAGCACGGCGCTTCTCGTTCAGCACTTTCCAAACCGGTGCGGCATAAGGCAGAACCTGCGGCGCGATTTCGTTAAGTTGCGCGAGCAAAGCATCGCGATCAATCGCCTCCATGCCAAGCCCTCGGCGCAAGGCATCGTGATGGACCAACAATCGATCAACCCGCAGCTCCAGCGTTGCCGGATCGGCCAGATCAGCCACGCGAATAGCGCGCCGCCCGACCTTATCCTCGTAAGCCGGGCCAATGCCGCGTCCGGTGGTGCCGATCTTGGCCACAGAGTTCTGGTTCTCGCGCGCACGATCAAGCTCGCCATGTACGGGCAAAATAAGCGGCGCGTTTTCGGCGATCATCAGGTTTTCGGGGCTGATATGCACGTTCTGGGCGCGCAGCTTTTCGATCTCGGCAATCAGGTGCCAGGGGTCTAAAACCACACCATTGCCAATGACACTAAGCTTGCCGCCGCGCACGATGCCCGAGGGCAGCAGCGACAGTTTATAGACCTCGCCATCAATGACCAGCGTGTGGCCCGCGTTGTGGCCGCCCTGAAAGCGCGCGATCACATCGGCGCGCTCGCTGAGCCAATCCACGATCTTGCCCTTGCCCTCGTCGCCCCATTGCGCGCCGACAACCACTACATTGGCCATATCACGAGACCTCTCTTAACTGAATTGAAACCCGAAGCATCCTATACTTGGCGCGCGCGGTGGTTGAAACCATAAAATCGTCGCGGCACTGGACAGAGCTGCCGCAGTCTGACAAAAATCGCCCAATTGAGGCAAACGGGGATTGAACATGACCGGTTTTCTGGCCCGCTGGGTACTTGCGTTCGGCTTGCTGACGGCGACCTATAACCCGACGCCGTGGAACTATCTGGTGTGGTCGAGAGAAAATTACAGCCTGCAAACACCAATGGTGGTGCTGGGCGGCTTATTACTGATTGCGGGCTATATCATTTATCTGCGCGCGACCTTGCGCTCAATCGGCCTGATCGGCATGGGTCTGGTGACAGCCATCGTGCTGGCGGCGGTGTGGGTGCTGCTGGATCAGGGCTTCATGTCGCTGGACAGTCCGGTGGTTAAAATCTGGATCGCGCTGACAATACTGTCGTTCGTGCTGGGAATTGGCCTGTCGTGGAGTCATGTGCGTCGCGCGATCTCTGGCCAGTCGGATATGGATGATCTGAGCGAGTAATCGCCTGAACATACGCTTGAATACGGGCGGTAAAATCCCTAAATAAGCCCATCGACAAGGCCCCAAGCATCCTTTAGACAGCGCAGGCGCAAACGCCGAATTTCGAAGAGACGAGCACATGGAAAACATCATTCTGATCATCCACCTTATTCTGGCGCTTTGCCTGATCAGCATCGTTTTGTTGCAACGCTC
>JAADIJ010000123.1:8169-23363 GCA_013151335.1 Alphaproteobacteria bacterium
ATGTCCGGTCGCGCAGCGGCCTCGGCCCTGACCAAGTTGACATGGATATTTGCTGCTGGATTTATCGCCACATCAATCACGCTGACCATTCTCGCGGCGAAAAACGCGGCTGGAGACTCCGTTATCGAACGGTTGGGAGCGACCGCCGCACCCGTGGCCGAGGCTCCGGCAACTCCGGCCCCTGTGGCAACACCACCTGCCGACAATCTCGCCCCCCCCACAGAGGCGGGCGCACCGGCGACACCACCAAAACCGACGCAATAGTCGCCTTACCACCACTGCTTGTTGGAACTGTGCAATTTTCTACAGGATATTGCGGCTCTGACCTTGCCAAAGCTGCGCGAATCTAATATTAGTCAACTCCCGTGATACAGGGGTTAAACTAGCTGGTTTCGCCTGTAATATCTTGATTTCACGGGGGTTTCCGCTGCACATGGCTCGATTTGTTTTCATCACTGGTGGCGTGGTTTCCTCGCTTGGAAAAGGCCTCGCATCCGCCGCACTTGGTGCGTTGCTACAAGCGCGCGGCTATTCCGTGCGTTTGCGCAAACTTGACCCCTACCTCAACGTCGACCCGGGAACCATGAGCCCGTTTGAGCATGGCGAAGTGTTCGTGACCGATGACGGAGCCGAAACCGATCTCGACCTTGGCCACTATGAGCGCTTCACCGGCGTTGCCGCACGCCAGACCGACAGCGTCTCGTCTGGGCGCATCTATTCCAACGTGCTGGAAAAAGAGCGTCGCGGAGATTATTTGGGCAAAACCATCCAAGTAATCCCCCATGTTACCAATGAAATCAAAGACTTCATCCATATTGGCGAGGATGAGGTCGACTTTATGCTGTGCGAAATCGGTGGCACGGTCGGCGATATCGAGGGCCTGCCATTCTTTGAAGCGATCCGCCAGTTCGCCCAGGAACAACCGCGCGGCGACTGTATTTTTATCCATCTGACCCTGCTGCCCTATATGGCCGCATCGGGTGAATTGAAAACCAAACCGACCCAACATTCCGTCAAAGAGCTGCGCTCGATCGGGCTGGCACCGGACATCCTGCTGTGCCGCTCGGAGCGGGAAATTCCCGAAAAAGAGCGCGCTAAGCTCGCGCTGTTTTGCAACGTGCGCGAAGACGCCGTGATCCCGGCGCGTGATCTGAAATCGATCTACGAGGCCCCCCTCGCCTATCACAATGTGGGCCTTGATCGCGCGGTGCTGAAAGCGTTTCAGATATCTCCCGCTCCACGCCCGAAACTGGCGAAATGGCAGGACGTTGCGGATCGGGTTTACAACCCCGAAGGCGAGGTCTTGGTGGCAATTGTCGGCAAATACACCCAGCTCGAGGACGCCTATAAGTCCATCGCCGAGGCGCTGACCCATGGCGGCATCCAGAACCGCGTCAAAGTGAAATACGAGTGGATCGACAGCGAGATTTTCGAGCGCGAAGACCCCGCCCCCCATCTGGAACGCTTCGACGCGATCCTCGTACCCGGAGGGTTTGGCGAGCGCGGCACCGAAGGTATGCTTAAGGCCGCGCAATTCGCGCGCGAACGCAAAGTACCCTATTTCGGCATTTGCCTCGGCATGCAACTCGCCGTGATCGAAGCGGTGCGCAATTTGGCTAAAATCGAGAATGCAGGCTCTGAGGAATTCGATCAAGAATCTGGTAAAAAACGTTTCACCCCAGTGGTTTACCACCTCAAAGAATGGGTCGAGGGCAACCGGACCATCAAGCGAAAAACCACCGATAACAAGGGTGGGACCATGCGTCTTGGGGCCTATAATGCGGTGCTTCGCAACGGCAGTCAGGTCGCCAAAATCTACCAGAGCGAGACGATTTCCGAACGCCACCGCCACCGCTATGAGGTCGATCTTGGCTTTCGTGAGCCGCTGGAAAAATACGGTATGATCTTCTCCGGCATGTCCCCCGATGGCCGTCTTCCAGAAATCGTTGAGCTATCGGATCACCCGTGGTATATCGGCGTGCAATTCCATCCGGAACTAAAATCAAAACCGTTCGAACCCCATCCCCTGTTTGCCGATTTCGTGCGTGCGGCGGTGGAACAATCACGGCTCGTTTAAGGAATAATCTATGTCCAAAGGATATTGGGTCGCAAATGTCGATGTGGAAAACCTTGACGAGTACAAGAAATATATCGCCGCCAATGCCGAACCATTCGCCAAATACGGCGCGCGGTTTTTGACCCGTGGCGGCAAGGCGGAGGTGGTCGAAGGCAGCCAGAAAAGCCGCATTGTCGTGATCGAGTTCAAGGATTTCGAGACTGCACGCGCTTGTTACTACTCACCCGAATATCAAAGCGCGATGAAGTTGCGTATCGGTCACTCCAGCGCTAATCTGGCGATTGTTGAAGGTTGGGAAGCATAGAGGTTAATATTATGATATCTTTACTAAAACGTCTAATGTCATCCACACCTGAGCCGCTCGGCCCGACCGATGCGCGGCTGGCTCTGTCCGCCCTTTTGGTACGTGTTGCGCGCAGTGATGGACAGTATGACGGCAATGAAGCCGCAGAAATAACCGCGATATTAATGACCCGCTATGCCCTCAGCCAGCAAGAGGCCGAGGAGTTGCGACAGCAGGCCGAGTTGCTTGAGGCGGACGCCCCTGACACGGTTCGTTTCACCCGCGCGATCAAGGACGTGGTCGCCTATGAGGATCGCGCGGCGGTGGTCGAGGCTCTGTGGGAAGTGGTTCTTGTCGACGGCAAGCGCGACCAAAATGAGGACGGTCTGATGCGGCTGGTGGTCAAGTTGTTGGGCATCTCCGACCGCGAAAGCGCTTTTGCACGACAACGCGTGGCGGCTCGACGGGGGTGATCGCCAGCCTTGGAATGTATGCGCGGCCTCAAACCTTGGCGGCAACGGCCCGATTCTGGGCAGAAATACGCGATCGCTTGCGTGCCAAAGACATCGCTGCGCCCCAAGAGCTTGAGCAAGATACACCGTTCTGGCCCACATGGCGCGCGCAAAACCTGCTGTTCAGCCAAACTTGCGGACGGCCGTTTGCGATCGAACTTCACCACACTGTAACGCTGATCGGCACACCTGATTATGGCCATGAAAACTGCCCGCCCGGCTATTACCGCAGCGCGTTTGTTACGCGACGAAGTGATCCACGCACGACCTTGGCCGAGTTTGCAAAAGCCGTGTTCGCCTATAATGAAACCTCGTCCCAATCCGGTTGGGCATCGCCGAAATTTCACATGAAGAAACACCGGCTACATATTGAAAACATTCATGAAACCGGAGGTCATACCCGCTCTGCACGCGCCGTAGCAGAAGGGCACGCGGACATCGCAGCGATCGATGCTTTAAGCTGGGATATGATAAAACAATACGACGATTTCGCATCAAAATTGACGGTCATCGACTGGACCGACCCTACTCCGGGCCTGCCATATATCACCGCCAAAACCCATCCAAGAGATATCGTCAAAACCGCAGTCCAAGACGCAATAAGCGCGCTGACGACGGCAGATCAGCGAGTCTTGCGCCTGAAATCACTGGTCCATATCCCACCAGAGCACTACCTGTCGCTGCCCTCGCCCTAATTATTCCCGCCCTTCTTCTTGGAACAAATATCCTCGCCGAAGGCACGCGTCAGAAAAACGCCTGCAATCCGGTTTGCGCGCGACCTAAAATAAGCGCATGCACATCATGGGCCCCTTCATAAGTGTTAACGGTTTCGAGGTTAACCATGTGGCGCATGACCTGAAATTCCTCGGAAATCCCGTTGCCGCCGTGCATGTCACGCGCCATCCGCGCAATATCAAGCGCCTTGCCGCAATTATTGCGTTTGATCAACGAGATCATTTCCGGCGCGGCCAAAGCCTGATCCATCAGTCGGCCCACCTGCAAAGCGGCCTGAAGGCCCAAGGCAATCTCGGTCTGCATATCGGCGAGTTTTTTCTGATAAAGCTGCATTCCGGCCAAAGGTTTGCCAAATTGTTTGCGGTCAAGCCCATAAGACCGCGCTGCCCGCCAACAAAACTCAGCGGCCCCCATCACGCCCCAAGCAATACCGTAACGTGCGCGGTTGAGACACCCAAACGGCCCCTTAAGCCCTTGAACATGCGGCAATAATGCCTCCTCGCCCACCTCAACGCCCTCCATGACAATCTCGCCAGTGGTTGAGGCCCGAAGTGATAATTTGCCGTTAATTTTCGGAGCGGACAGCCCTTTCATACCTTTTTCCAGCACAAAGCCGCGAATTTTGCCACCGTGATGATCCGACTTGGCCCAGACCACAAACACATCGGCAAACGGCGCGTTGGATATCCAGGTTTTGGCCCCACTTAGCACATAACCGCCCTGAACTTTTTCGGCGCGGGTTTTCATCCCACCGGGGTCAGAGCCCGCGTCCGGCTCGGTCAATCCAAAACAGCCAATCCACTCGCCGCTGGCCAGTTTTGGTAAATATTTCCGGCGCTGTTCCTCGCTGCCATACGCATAAATCGGATACATCACCAAGGATGATTGCACCGACATCATCGAGCGATAGCCGGAATCAACCCGCTCGATCTCGCGCGCGGCCAAACCGTAGCTGACATAGCTCGCGCCAATGCCGCCATATTCCTCGGGAATGGTGGTGCCCAGCAGCCCCATTTCGCCCATTTCCGCAAATACGCCGGGATCGGGTTTTTCCTCACGGTAAGCGTCAATGATGCGCGGTTGCAGCTTTTCTTGGGCAAAAGCACGGGCGGCGTCACGAATCATGCGCTCATCTTCCTCAAGCTGTCCCTCCAACAGCAGGGGATCATCCCACTGGAAGCTAGAGAGATCGGGCGCATCTTTGGGTTTCAGAACGGGGGAAGGGCTCATGGATCAATCCTTTTCTCACTCATTTATCTAAGTTAACGCCGTATCTGAATATCTGGAAAGGTTCAATCTTTGCTCTGTCCACAGATTCAGGCGTGCAAAAAAGCCGCAGCATGGCACTCAACCGTGGCGGTGATTAGAATTTTATGTAAATAACGGGCGAGCGCCAATATATAGCCATAATTCCGCACCAAAATACCGGAGGTATAGCAACACGGTCGGCGCTGGCTTGCGTCAATTTGGTCGGTGCAACAGGAGGATATTGTGAAAATCGCCAGTCTTGCCCTTGTCGTTGCGGTTCTCGCGGGCGGTTTTGTTAACGACTTTGTTAACAGCGCCGCAGCCCAAACCGTGCGTTTTGGCACGGTGGCCGAATACCCGCCCTATAATTTTCTGGATTCCGAGGGTGAGTTGCAGGGGTTTGATGCCGATCTTGGCAAGGCCATTTGCGCGCGCGCGGCACTTAATTGCGATTGGGTTTTGGCCCCTTGGCCGGAATTGATCTCCCAGCTTGGTGATAGCGAGTTTGACGCGATCATGACCGGATTTGGCGTGACCGAGGCGCGTAAACTCCAGATCAACTTCTCAACCCCCTATATTTCGGCGCAAAAAGCCGCGGTGCTGACGCTAAAAGGCGCCGCTGATCTCTCATCCGGAGCGACAGTCGGAGTGGAAATCAACAGCCTTCAGGCTGATTATGTGCGTCAAACCGACTGGAACACCCGCCAATTTGACACGCCATCCGCAGGGATCATGGCGGTTTTAGATCGAAGTATTTCAGGTTTTCTGGCCAATCAAGCCTATCTGCAAGCGATCATCGCCAATACGCCCGACACATTCATCTTGGTTAACAAAGACATCCCAATTGAGGGCGAAATCGGGATCGGCGTGGCAAAGTCCTCATCGCTTTTGCCGACGCTCAACGCGGCAATCACCTCACTTCAGGCTGACGGCACCATCGACACCTTGATTTCCAGGTGGTTTAAGGGCGAAAACCAAACTGCAGACGGCGCGGATTAACCTCTGGTTGACCTTCCTGAGGTGACTGGTGATAGTCGGACTTGAACGCCCGAGCCAATCGGCTCGCTTTGCAGGACCCATCATGACAGACGACAACAGAGACTGGCTCAAAAGCCACAAGCACGTCAATTCCCTGCGACTGGCGACCAGCGATCTAAACGGTACCGCGCGCGGCAAACGCATCCCCGTGGCCCATGCGGACAAAGCCTTTGAAGGCGGTTTGCGCATGCCTCTGTCGACGCTCAACGTGGATATCTGGGGCGAAGATATCGCCGACAGCCCATTGGTTTTTGCCTCTGGCGACGGCGACGGTTGTTTGCGCCCGACCTCGCGAGGGCTGGTACCGATGGATTGGTTCAGCACCCCCTCGGCCTTTCTACCACTCTGGATGTTTACCGACAATGGCGCGCCTTTTTTGGGCGACCCCCGCCACGCTTTGGCCCGCGTGATTGCGCGATATAAAGCCCGTGGCCTAACCCCCGTGGTCGCAACCGAGCTTGAGTTTTATCTTCTGGACGGAAAATCTGCGCGGCCAAGCCCGCCGCGTGCGCCGCTTTCAGGGCAGGTTATGGCGGCAAAAGATGTTCTGGCTCTGAGCGGTCTGGACGCGTTTGACGATTTTTTCACCGATCTTTATGCCGCTTGTGCAGCGATGGATATCCCGGCGGATGCGGCCATATCCGAGGGCGGATTGGGTCAGTTTGAGATAAATTTACTGCATTCTAACGACGCTATGAAGGCTGCGGATGACGCGTGGCTGTTCAAAATTGCTACGCGTGGCATCGCCCGCAAGCACGGATTTGCCGCCAGCTTCATGGCGAAACCCTATATAGATCAACCGGGTAACGGGATGCACACCCATTTTTCGGTGCTGGATGTAAACAAGGTTAACGTCTTTGACGACGGCAGCGAACTTGGCAGCGACACGATGCGCCACGCGGTTGGCGGGCTGATGCGCGCCATGTCGGCCTCAACCCTGATTTTCGCGCCGCACGCCAACTCTTACCGGCGCATGGCGCCTGACAGCCACGCGCCGACCAAAGTTTGTTGGGGATACGAGAACCGGACTGCCGCAATCCGGATCCCCGGCGGAAATCCCGTGGCACGACGCATTGAGCATCGGGTTGCAGGCGGGGACGTTAACCCTTATTTGATGCTGACGGCGGTGCTTGGCGCGGCTCTGCTTGGGATCGAGGACAAATTTGCGCCCTCGCCCGCCATCACCGGAAGCGCTTATGACCTCACCGCCGAGACCTTGCCCGCCACATGGCAAAATGCCACTGATCTCTTTGCCAATGACGCGATGGTCGCCCGCATCTTCGCGCCGACCTTAATCGAAAATCTTGTGCTACAAAAACGTCAGGAAATCGCGGTGTTTAAGGACGCGCCGCAAGACTTTGAATTCACAACATATCTTGAAACGGTGTAAGTCGCTCTTGCCCCGTCAAATGCGCCTCTGCTAGCAATAGGCTGCGTCTTATAACAGGTGATTGATGAAAATCGGAATTTTGCAAGCGGGTCATCTTCCCGAAGATATGTCGACCGAATTTGGAAGCTACGGCAATATGTTCACCGAGTTTTTGGCTCCGGGTGGGTTTTCTTTTGACGTTTATGTGGTGGTCGACGGCGAGTTTCCGTCCTCTGTCGACGAGGCCGATGGTTGGTTAATTACCGGCTCCAAGCATGGTGCCTATGATGATCTGGCGTGGATACCCCCGCTTGAGAAATTCATTCAGCGCGCATATGAGGCGAAAATTCCGCTGATTGGCATTTGTTTTGGCCACCAAATCGTAGCACAAGCATTGGGCGGCAAGGTGGAGAAATTCGCCCGTGGCTGGTCAGTTGGCGCGACCGAATACATGGCCGCGCAAAGCGACGACACGCTTATATTGAATGCGTGGCATCAGGACCAAGTGGTCGCGCGGCCCAAAGACGCGCAGGTTCTGGCCTCGACCGAATTTTGCCAAAACGCAATACTGGCCTATGGCGATCAGGCCCTGACCATTCAGCCCCACCCGGAATTTTCCGCGGCCTTTGTTAACGGGTTGATAACGGGTCGCGGCATCGGCGTGGTGCCAGACGTGCTGTTGCGAAAGGCGGAGGCTCGGCTTGATACTCCGCTGGCGACCGACAGGATCAAGGCCCAGATGGTAGATTTTTTCGCGCATTCTCGCGGTTAAGGAAAAATAAAATGTCGAGTGATAAAAGTTGGATTGAGAAACTACCCGAGGCCGCGCGCACGTATCTGGACGGAAAACGCGTCGAAGAGGTCGAGTGTATCGTTGCCGATATGCCGGGAATTTCGCGCGGCAAAGCCATGCCTGCCAGCAAGTTTGCCAACGGTGGGCGCATGTATCTGCCGGACTCGATTTTCTATCAGACCATCACCGGCGGCTGGGCTGATTTTGGTTCTGAGGCGCGCTATACCGACCCCGACATGGTGCTGACACCCGATTTCGCCACCGCAACTGCGGCCCCGTGGGCGGCGGATCGAACCATTCAAATCATTCATGATATCGCCGATCAGGCCGGAAATCCGGTGCCATTTGCTCCGCGAAATGTGCTTAAACGCGTGGTGGGGCTGTTCGCTGCCAAAGGGCTGAAACCAATCGTCGCCCCCGAGCTTGAGTTTTATCTGGTGGCCCCAAACACCGATCCAACCCAGCCGATCGAGCCACCGATTGGTCGCTCTGGCCGAAGGGTTGCCTCCAGTCAGGGTTATTCCATGTCGGCAGTCGATGAATATGGCCCAATCATTGACGATATTTATGATTTTGCCGAGGCCCAAGGCTTTGAAATTGATACCATAATCCATGAGGGCGGTGCCGGACAGATCGAGATTAACCTACCCCATGGCGACCCGATTCGTCTGGCCGATCAGGTGTTTTACTTCAAACGTCTGATCCGCGAGGCGGCGCTGCGGCACAATTGTTACGCCACGTTCATGGCCAAACCGATGCAAGATCAACCCGGCTCTGCCATGCATATCCACCACTCGATCGTTGACGCGACCTCGGGTGTAAACATCTTTTCCGACCAGAACGGCGTAGAAACCGAAGCGTTTCATCATTTTGTCGCCGGATTACAGACCCATCTGCCCTCGGCGATCTCGCTGCTCGCCCCTTATGTTAACTCTTATCGGCGTTATGTGCCGGATCACTCCGCCCCCGTTAACCTTGAATGGGGACGCGATAATCGCACCACCGGCTTGCGCGTGCCCATCGCTCCACCAGCGGCCAAACGGATTGAAAACCGTCTGGCGGGCATGGATTGCAATCCTTATCTCGGCATCGCCGCAAGTCTGGCCTGCGGCTATCTCGGCCTTGAGGATAAGAAACCGCCCCGCGATGAAATCAAGGGCAACGCATATTCAGAGCAAGACGCGTTGCCGCGAAGCCTGCGCGAAGCCTTGATCGAATTTGAAGCCTCCCCCGCCCTGATCGAGGTGCTGACGCCCGCGTTTTGCAATGTCTACGCGGCAGTAAAATGGGCAGAGCAAGAAGAGTTCCTGCAAGTGATCAGCCCGTGGGAGCGCGAGCATCTGTTGGTGAACGTATAAGCCACAATTCTGAACAGATCGTGAATTATTGTGGTGTTGCCGCGATAACTGAGTTACAGTTTTTCCGAAAGTAACATTCGGAAAATACGAAAATGAACCAGCTTGCCACATCTGTTTTTGACGCCGAACCAATCCCGCCTGAGGCTCGCCAAGAGGTCGAGGGGCTGTTGGCCTCGGGGGATCTTTTTCGTTACACCGCAGCCCTTGATCAGCCCGGACCAGTCCAACGGCTGGAGGATGAATTCGCCACCCTGATGGGGGCGAAATATGCACTGGCTCTGAACTCTTGTTCTTCAGCTATTTTCCTTTCATTACAATCGGTTGGCGTTTGCCCCGGCGATCAGGTTCTCATTCCCGGCTTTACTTTCGCCGCCGTACCCTCGGCAGTTATCCATGCGGGCGCGCAACCTATTCTGGTCGATGTGGGAGACAACTATCGTATTGATCTTGCAGATTTTGAGGCCAAGTTAAGCAGCCAAACCGCCGCCGTGGTGATCTCGCATATGCGCGGGCATACCTCTGATATGGACCGGATCATGGCGCTGTGCGATGCAGCGCATGTGCCAGTAATCGAGGATGCGGCCCACTCGCTGGGCACAACGTGGCACGACAAGAAAATAGGAACAATTGGCAAGGTTGGCTGTTTTTCGTTTCAATCCTACAAGCTGGTCAATGGCGGCGAGGGCGGAATTTTGATCACTGACGACGAGGATATCATCGCGCGCGCGGTCATCATGTCGGGCGCTTACGAGCATAATTGGCAAAAACATCGTCTCAATATCAACGCCTTTGCCATACATCAAAACATGCTGCCGCTTTATAATCTGCGCATGAACAACCTATCTGCCGCAGTGATCCGTCCGCAATTTGCCGAGATCGAACGTCGTGTAAATGATGGCCGCGCCAACCATGACTACGTGGCGGCCAAACTGAACATGTCGCCATTTATCGAAGTTCCCAAGCCGCTCGCCCCCGAGCGGCGCGCCCCGGATTCGATCCAGTTCAATCTGGTTGATTTCACCGATGACGAGGCGCATCGCCTGATGGCGGTTTCAAAATCAAACGGGATGGCGATCTCTATTTTCGGGCTTCATGCCGATAATGCGCGCGCGTTCTGGAACTGGAAGTTTATCGGCAATATTCCCGAGCTTCCCAAAACCCGCGCCATGCTGATGCGTGCCTGTGATATGCGGCTGCCAGCGCGGCTGACGCGCGCCGATTTGGATAGGGTGGTGTCCGGTGTTCTTGGCTCCATCAAAGACGTAAAAGGTTAACAAACCTCGAGGTCCGGCGCGAGCCACGGCATCTGTGCGACGCTCGGTTCAACCACCATCGACGAAAGCAACGGCCGCAAGCGGTTGGCGATGTCGGCAGGCATGGTGTCCATCGCTTCACGTCGCGCAAACAGCGAAATCCGGCGCGACAGCGGCTCAATTGGCAGCGGCATCACCGCGACGTCACCGCAAAATCGTTGCGCGCGGGTGTAGCCAAGCGGCGTCGTGATGGTCCAACCAGCGCCGCCCGCGACCATCGCCATGATGGCGTGATAGCTGTCCAGCTCAAACCTGTGGGGGATCGAAAGGCCAAGTTTCACAAGATGGCTTTCGATCTGGCGACCCATCATCTGGCGAGCGGAATAACGGATGAATGGCAAATTTAGCAATTGAATCAACACGCTATCGGCTTGGTTAATTGCACCGAGCGGGGCGACAACCATGAACGGATCACGAATAAGCGGATGTACCTCCATCCAGTCCGGCATCCAGTCGGGGGTGAGATCGAGATCGGCAGCGACGATAATATCAAGCGCGCGGCTTTCGAGCATTGCCGCCAGATGCAGGCTTGCACCGGTCTCCAACACGAAATGACAAGACTTCAAATCTTCGCTCATATCGGCCAGCAGACGCGGCGTCACATCGGCGTCAAAATCCTCGATCATGCCAAGACGAAGGCGGGTCAGCTCGCTAAGATCATGCATTGCAAGCTCGGAACGCGCCTGCGCGGCCTCTGAAAAGATCATCTGCGCACGCCGTAAAAACAACATTCCCGGCGGTGTAAGGGTTAATGGGCGCGCGGCGCGATCAATCAGGCGAACACCTAAAGCTGCCTCCAAATTGGTGATCTGCTGGCTGATTGACGAGGAGCTGACCTCAAGGCGTTTGGCCGCGAGCGAGATTGATCCCTCCTCAACCACCGCCAGAAATATCTCGATCCCCCACAGGGTCATCCGGGTCTGGGTCTGCATCACAACCCGTCGAGTTTTGCCTGAAGTTCGGCCAATTGACGCTTGATTGCATCCAAGTCGTCGGTCTCCTGAGGGGTGATAGGCGCCTGTTTCGGGCTCCAGTTCCCCATCATCGCCGACATAAATTCTTGCTGTTTTTGCTGCCAGCCTTCAAGCCCGCCAAACGCCGCCATCGGGTCGGGTATTGCGGTCTGAATATTCCCCACAAGATCGGCCTGCTGCTTTTTTAACATGTCAAAACTCTGGGACAAAAAGTCAGGCACAAAGCTTTGCGCTTGGTCGGTATATGACCTCACAAGGTCGGTTAACACGTTGATAGGCAGGACATTTTCGCCATTTGACTCGTGCTCGGTTATGATCTGCAACAGGTATTGGCGTGTAAGATCATCACCAGTTTTCAAATCAATAACCTGCACCTCGCGCCCGGCACGAATAAAGCCCGCGATGTCATCAAGCGTCACATAATCGCTGGTTTCGGTGTTGTATAAGCGCCGACTTGCATAGCGTTTTATCAACAGGGGGGCGGAGTTTTGCGGCATCGGGAACCTCTGTGTTGCGGTGCAGCAATGCTAGTGCAGCATGAGGAATGCGGCAAGGCACAAAAAAAGGCGGGCCTTTGCGGGCCCGCCAAATAATCACCAATAGGGAGGAATTGGTGAATTACGCCGCTTTCGCAGTCGTTTTCTTCACGGCCTCAGCCGTCTTGTTTGTCGCAGTTTTGATAGCGGCAGTTGCTTCTGCCTGTGCTTCTTTGCCAGCGGCCAGAACCAGTTCAACTGTTTCAGCCTGAACCTTTTTAGCTACTTCAGCGAAGGCTGCGACATGCTCGGATGCGGCCTCGACTGACTCAGATGCAAACGCGGTTACCGCATTGGAATAGTCAGTCGGCTCGTTTTGCGCTTTGGCAACGTCAGCCAGTTTTGCCAGCGTGTCTTTGGTCCATTTGCTGGAAATCTCGGCGTTTTTCTCGGCGGCGGCAAGAACCACATTCGAGAACTTTTCGCTCAGAGCAGCAGAGTTTTTGAAAACGTCAGAAAATGCGGTCATGTCAACGGGCATATCCTGAAAGAGTTTTTCGAACGGGTTTTCGAAAGATTGTTTAGCCATTGTTTTTCTCCATCATCAGAGGGTTTGTCTTTATCTGACACGGAGATATATGCTGCAGCGCGGCATTTCAAGAGGGAAAATGCTGCAATGCGGCATAATATTTAATTTCTATTATTATCAATCAGTTGGGTGATGCTTGATATATGAGCCGGGTGCTGACTCGATCACGGGATGGCTCGCATCGCCGGGGATTCGCGCCATAACCATTGCTCCGGAACGGCGCGACAACCAACTTTCCCAGTTTGGCCACCAAGAACCCTTATTGAATTTGGCGCCGTCCTTCCACGCGTCAGGCGAGACCATTTTCGCGTCATTGGTGTAATGACCATATTTGTCCCGGTTCGGCGGGTTAACAATCCCGGCAATATGGCCGCTCTCTGACAAGATAAATGTCTTGGGCCCGCGAAACTGGTTTAACCCGGCAAAAGAGCCCTGCCATTTGGCGATATGATCGGTTTCGCAGGCGATCGCGCATGTCGGGGTTTTCACATCCTTAAGCGAGAGGGTTTTGCCCAGCAAAGTGAACTCGCCCTTTGACAATTCGTTATTGAAACAGAACTTGCGTAAATATTCGATGACCAGACGTCCGGACAAGTTGGTGCCGTCGCCGTTCCAATAGAGCAAATCAAACGCGGGGGGGGCCTCTCCCATCATGTAGGATTTGATCGCAGGGCCATAGACCAGATCGTTTGCGCGCAGGTAAGAAAAAGTTCGCTGCATGAAAAAACGGTGAAGATAGCCCTTGCTGGCGACCTCGGCCTCAATCCCATCCAGAAAATCGGCCTCTAAAAACACGCCGGTTTCACCGGGATCAGAGAAATCGGCCAAGGCAGTGAAAAACGTCGCCGAGCGGATCGATTTGTCGCCTATCTTGGCCATATAGGCCAAAGTAACCGACAACATCGTGCCGGCGATGCAATATCCGACCGCGTTAACTTGCGGCTGGTTGGTGATCTTTTTGACCTCGCTGATCGCGGTTAGAAACCCTTCGGTCACATAAGTGTCGATACCCACATCGGCATAACTGGCGTCGGGGTTGACCCAAGAGACCACGAACAAGGTATATCCCTGCGCGGTCGCCCATTTGATCAGGCTATTTTTCTCTTTAAGATCAAGGATATAAAATTTATTAATCCATGGCGGGAAAATAATGAGTGGAATTTTATGCACTTTTTCCGTGGTCGGCGCGTATTGAATGAGCTGAAACATGCGGTTCTGAAACACCACCGAGCCCTTGCTGGTCGCGATGTTTTTCCCCACTTCAAACGCGTTTGGATCGGACAGCGTGACCGCCAGCGCGCCATCATTGGCCTCGACATCGCGCACAAGGTTTTCCAGCCCGTCAACCAGCGATTGCCCGTTCGTCGCCAGCGCTTTTTCAAGCGCCTCGGGGTTTGACCCGAGAAAATTGGCCGGTGACATCAGATCGACGATTTGACGTGCGAAAAAATCAACCCGGCGCTTGTCGGTGGCGTCAAGATGATCAAGCCCCTCGATGGCGTGCCCTATCGCCTCTGACGACATCAGATATTGCTGTTTGATGAAATTAAAATAAGGATGACTGTTCCACATTTCGTTTTTGAACCGACGATCTGGCGCTGATTGATCCTCTGGCACCACCTCACCAGCGGCGAGACTCTCCTGTGCCGCTGCCAGATGTCGCAGGGATTTGCCCCAATAGCTGACCTGTTGCTCAAGGATTTTTGACGGATTGGTCATCATTTCGGAAAGATATGCGGCAGCCGCCTTCATATAAAGCTCTTGTCCTGGCCCTTCCAGCGCCTGATTCTTTTCGCGCTGTTGAGCCAAAGAGGCAACCAAACGCTGGGTAAGCACCTCTATTCGTTCGAGATTTTTGTTCAAAACCTCTATGTTGCGTTCGGGGGTCACTTTTTCAGAAGGCATATTATCCAATTGCTCCCAGTTTCTGCATGTGCATTATACCCTTCGCACATACTTTAGCTGTAACGACAGCGAAGTTCGTGCCAGCCAGACAAACTTATAAGGCGGGTAATAGCCATGAACCAGAACTTTGCAACCTATGATATGATGGAAAGCACCCGTCAGGCGGGCGCTTGGATGGGCGCAACAGCAAAAGCGTTCTGGTCAAATCCGGTTTTTGGCCTGATGCCAAGCCCCGTGCCCGCGACGATGGCGGCTTGGGGACAGGTTACCGAGCACGCATTTAACCGCATGATTGCCAAGCCCGGTTGGGGAATTGAAACGGTTCTGCGCAATGGCCGTGACTGCGTGGTCACCGTTGAGGCCGTGCTGAAACGACCATTTGGCGATCTGGTTCATTTCAAAACTGAACGTGAGACCACCCCCAAACGCAAAGTTTTGCTGATCGCGCCCATGTCCGGCCATTACGCGACTTTGCTGCGAAAAACCGTGATCAGCCTGCTGCCTGATTGCGATGTCTACATTAC
>JAADIJ010000097.1 GCA_013151335.1 Alphaproteobacteria bacterium
CGCAACCAACGCGCGGTTGTATTCCGGCCAATTGGTCACGCGGTAGCACGCTTTTGGGGAAGGTTCTTGCGGACGTTTTCGGAGTTTTTGTACCATCTACAGCATGAATCACTTTCACGCCCAAATGGGAATCCCGTGTTTTTGGAGTGTTCTATGCAACATCGCCTAGATGGCAGCACTCTATCGCATATGGTCGGATTCGCTTGAGCCGATCTAAGAAGTTGTTGCAGATCGACGGGTTCTTTCAGGAGATACCCGTGACTTTGGCCTATGCCGCTCTCCTGTGGCTTATTGGCATGGGTTGGAAGCGGAGCTGGAAGCGCGAGAAATGACCCACGTTTGGCCCGGCCCCTTCCGCTATTATCTGTCGGAGTCACCAAAACAACAAAGGCGGCGGGCCAGTGCTGACCTGCCGCCTTTGTTTGTGCAAGGGGCCTGATCTGACCCCGTTGCTGTTCGTCAGGTCAGGCCGTCTCAGAGAAAGCCGATCCCCACATGGTGCAGGATTGCCTCGGCCAACAAGCCCGCGAACAGGCCGAACAGATACATCAGTGACAGACGGAAAAACCGTCTCTCGACCGCGAATCTGTCGGCAGTTGCGGCCTCTTCCTCGCGCCGCCAAATCCGCATCGCGCCCTTTACAAACGCGAGGTTGAGCGCGAGCGCAATGATCAGATAAACCGGCCCACCAACCGAGCTGAACGCCAGCATCAGCGACACCGGCACCAACAGCAGCGTGTAGGCTAAAATCTGTTGGCGTGTAACGGTGCGGCCATGGGTGACCGGCAGCATCGGCACTTTTGCGCGGGTATAGTCGTCGTTCATGAACAAAGACAGCGACCAGAAATGCGGCGGGGTCCACATGAACACCAGACCGAACATCAAAACCGGCGCCAGCGAGATATCACCCGTGACCGCCATCCAGCCGATCATCGGCGGGAACGCTCCCGAGGCACCGCCAATGACGATATTCCACGGTGTCGAGCGCTTGAGCCACATGGTGTAAATCACCACATAAAAGAAGATGGTGAAGGCCAGAAACGCTCCGGCGGCGATGTTGGTGACCATGCCGAGCAGGATCACCGAAAAAGCCGACAGGAAAAGCCCGAGGTTGCGAGCTTCGCGCGGCGAGACCCGTCCACTTGGAACCGGACGGCTGGCGGTGCGGCGCATCTTGGCGTCGATATCCGCGTCCCACCACATGTTGAGCGCACCTGACGCGCCTCCACCGATGGCAATCAGCAAAATCGCGGCAATCGCATTGAGCGGCGGTATATCGGCCGGTGCAGCAAACAGGCCAATCGCGGCTGTGAACACCACCAGCGACATCACGCGCGGCTTCAATAGCTTGAAATAGTCACTAAGTCGGGAGCCATGACGGCCCGCATAGGCTGTTGTGTCAGTCATCATAAGCCTTTCATGAAATTTTCAAATCCGGCGCACCAAGCACACCGTTGAACTTTAGAAAGTTCGAAATCGCGGGGGCAGGGCAGGTGTTTTGCCTTGCCCCCGCGCTTGGGACTACATGTCCGTTGCATTGCCAGGGGTCGACATCTGACCCATCATGCCCATCTCCATGTGGTATGGCAGCATACACATGAACATCCAGGTTCCGGCTTTTTCGACGTTGAGAACAAAGGTGAAATCACCACCCGGAAGAACCAATGAGCGCTCATAGAGAGCCTCATGCTCGACCAGGTTCCAGTCCGCACGGGTTGCACGGTAGGTCACGGCTTGCATCAATGGCATGTCCATGAACATGAACTCATGCGGGATTTGACCGCTGTTCTTGACCGTGAACTTGATCTTCTCGCCGACTTTGACATCAATGCGCATCTTGGAGAACTTCCACTCTGACATCTCAAGCGAGATTTCACGATCAAAAGCACCACCATCAGTCACCAGAAGTCCGCCTTTGCCCATATCCATCTGGGTGTTGGCATCCGCCGTGTTCATAGCAGGAGCAGTTGAGCCGCTCATGTCCATGGTGGTCCCGTCGGCGTTTTTCATGGTGCTGTCGGCCGTGGCCATGTCCATGGTGGTGCCGTCGGCATTTTCCATGGTGGAGCTGTCAGCCCCCCCCATGTCCATGCCCTTCATGCTGCCCATATTCTTGCGGGCAGCTGCCAGCATCACCGCGTCCATGGCGGGAACACTAAAAGTTTTAGCCTCCTCGGCGGACTCGTCGAACCCCAGATTGATCTCCTTGGGAACAAAGCCTTCAGCCCTGAAATTTGTGAGCAAGCTTTCAGATGGCGGAAGTTGGGAAATCTTCCCAACCCCAAAGGTTGTAAGATAAGCGACAGCGAGGCCGCCAACGATACCAATCAGAACAAATATTCTTATCATGCTGATTTCCTCCTTATTCTGCTGGTGTTGCAGCTGCTGCTGCTGTGTCGTCATCATCCATGACAAGCTCCCACGGATCATCCGGGGAAATCTTTCCGTTACGTGCGCTCCAGGCGAGGTTGAACACGAAGATCAAAAAGCCAACGCCGATTGTATAGCCACCAATGGTGATGAACAATTGTGCCTCGGCCCAACCCGGAATGGGAAGATAGTCGTAAACCCAGCGAGGGAAATAAAGATACCCTGCCACGCCCATCGCGGTGATCTTGATGAACAGACCGATCTGCCACAGCCAGAAATGCCAGTTACCAAGCTTTTGGTTATACATCCGCCCGGTGAAGTACGGGTAGAGATAGTAAAAGCCAGCGATAGCCATCTGACCCACGAAACCAAAGAACATGGCGTGGAAGTGTGCCGGGATCCAATAGGTGTTGTGGATGAAATCACTGTCAGGTGCGATTTGCGCATTCAGGAACGCGGTTGCCCCGCCATAAACGATGAACGCAATGGCCATCACCATGAACTTGAACGGAATGGCGCGTTTGGCCGAAACCGGAATTGGCTTCATGAACAAAGAGGCTATCCAGTTGAACACATGGAGCACGCTGGGGATAAACACCAGCATGGTCAGGATCTGCACGAAGCGCTGATAGCCACCAGAGATGGTGAACACGGCCTGAAAGTGGTGCGGACCGATCGGAATGGCGCCGATAGCCAACAGGGTAAAGGCGACAACACCGGACCAATAGCTCCACATCGGGCGACCAAGGAACCTTGGCATGATCGTGTAAATGATCGCGATGGCCGGAACAAACGGCAGGTAAACGGCCGGGTGACCATAAGACCAGAACATATAGAGGAAGCGCTGAACGCTGCCGCCACGCGACGGGTCAAACCATGCAACATCGGTCCACTGAGCCCAGTCTGACAACAGACCCCAGCCAACGAAACCAAGCGGCACAACCGAGATCATGAACAAGAGACCAATAGTGCCAGCCCCCCAAGCCATCAGCGGCGTGTTCTTAAGCCCGCCCTTGCCTGAAACCGCGTTGCGAAACAACACTGCCCCGGCGAGGAACTCCGATATCGCAACCATAATGATAGCCACATGGCCCATCCAGATCAGCGGGTTTCCCGTCCTGAACGACATGGGCGCATAAGCGGTCCATGTGAAATCAGGTCGGCCAATGACCAAAAGTACCGCCGCAACGATCAGGGTCCAATAACTGAGCTGTGCCGCTCCGGCCCAAAGCAGCTTGTCTGTGCCAAGCACACGCGGCAGCATGAAATAGTTGATCGACACCACCATCGGGATCAAGAACCCGAACACCATAACCATGCCGTGCATGGTCATCAGGGTCATATAGACCTTGGCGCCAAGAAACTGAACGCCGGGAATTGTCAGCTCGGCGCGAAACGCCAAGGCGAAAAAGCCCCCCAGTGCCAGCATGATCAGCGAGGTGAAAATACCTTTCAGCGCGATATGCCTGTAGTCATTAGAGAACAACAACTGCTTAAGCGTCGTCTCGCCGACCAGATTTTCCGGCTTCCAATGCGCCAGTTCTCCCCGAGCTGGGATATATAGTTTTTCCGACATCAGGTGTTCCCCCCTGTGATGTTGACTGAGGCTGTTTTGTTGTCTTTAACGACCAGCCAAGCTTTCATTTGTGAGTGACCGACGCCGCAATAGTTGACGCATTGGATCAGATATTTGCCCGGCTTGTCGGGTGCTTTGATCCACACTTCGCGTCTGGTGTCAGGGTCGATTTCAGCAGTGATCTGCGCCACGGGAATGTTAAAGCCGTGGATCACATCATTGCTGACGATTTTGAACAGAACCTTGTCACCGGCATTAACCACGACCGCGTTGCGGCTGATTTCGTTATCTTCATTTATGAAGGCGAAACCCCACTGAAAGGCGATGACCGTGATCACTCTGTCAAAGGCCTGCTCGCCTTCGCCTACCAGATTACCAGAAACCTTTTGCTCACCGGAGCTCATGTTTTTCTGATAGGCGGTGTAGGTGTTGGTGCTCAGATAGTCGGCGTAATAGACCAGACCCAGCATGACCGCGATGAAAGCAAACTCAAACGTATAGCTTGGCTTCCAGCGACGCTTCATGAAAATAGCAGCAAGCAGCATGGCCATCCCCACGACAGTGAAGGACGCGGTGATTGCCATCATTATCGCTTGCGGCCCCCATATCCCTAAAGCGTTTTCCATTCAGTATTCCTCCCTGTTGGTAAACGGGTAGATTTCCCGTTTTGGATTGGGTGTTGATTATCCGTCATACCCTGACGGCCGTATGTGGTGTTGGTGTAGTTGTCAGTCTTGGTGTTAGTCTTGGTCTTCTCCGCCGGTTTTGTTGCCGACTTTGGGTCTTCTTGGTGCGGGCGCGGCAGGCGCAGTTCCGCCCTTAATCCGCCATTCGGGCGGTCGCTCAGGTGAATATCGCCACCATGGGCGCGCACAATGGTTCGCGCGACGGCCAGGCCAAGGCCGGTGCCGCCGGTTTCGAAATTGCGCGATTGATCCAGACGATGAAACGGCTGAAACACATCTTCGCGGCGCGCTTCGGGTATCCCCGGCCCGTCATCATCAATACAAATGCCGAGCTTGGTTGGCTCGATCAGCAACGAGACCTTGGCGCGGTGACCGTATTTGATCGCATTGCCGATCAGATTGCCAAGCGCCCGACGCAACGCGATTGGGCGGCAATCAACCAAGACCCAACGCGGGATCTCGTCCAAGCTGACCTCGGCCCCGGAATCGGTGAAATCGTCGCAAACCCGCGCCAGAAGCGAGCCGAGATCGACAGAGGCTTGTGGTTCAGAGGTGGCATCCTCGCGGATAAATGACAGGGTCGAGGCGACCATATGCTGCATATCATCAAGGTCGCGCAGCATTTTCGTGCGTACATCCTCGTCTTTCAAAAACTCTGCGCGCAGACGTAAACGGGTCAGGGGCGTGGCCAGATCATGGGCAATCGCCCCCAGCATTTGTGTGCGGTCCTCAACAAAGCGGCGGATACGGGTCTGCATCATGTTAAAGGCGTGCGCAGTGCGGCGGACCTCCTCGGGGCCAGTTTCAGGAATGGCCGGGGCCTGCACGTCAGTTCCCAGCTTGTCGGCCGCCAGCGACAGGGATTGCAGCGGCTCGGTCATACGCTTGACTATCACGGCGGCAATCATTGTGACCGCAACGATCATCACCAGCATCGACAGGCCGAGTTTGGGCGAAAAGAACCCCTGCGGGGATTGAATGGGGGTCGCCACATTCAGCCAAGTGCCGTTGTTGAGGCGCATGGAGATCAAAATCATCTCGCTTGGCACCTGCCCCCCGCTCTTTTCCAGATAATTATGCCAGTAGAGCAGCGATTTGGATTTAGAGCCTTCCGGGGCGTAAGCGATGCGATAGCGATCCAGTTGAGCTGCCTTAACATGGCTGGCCAGTTCGCGCTGCAGCGCAACTTCGCGCCAATCAGCGCCGCTGGTTGCCGTGTCAAGCGGGGCTGCGACGACGGGCGTTTTGGTGATGGTGACGAACCGATGATCCGAGTTGGCCGCGGTGACCACTTGCGACCATCTCTCGGGCGAGATTTCATCGGCGAAGGTTCCGGTGATCGCGGCCCATTGAATGGCATGCTCGCCCCCGGTGGTCAAAATCGCGTTGTCGCGATCGGTTGAATAAAACAGATTGCTGACCAGATGCGACAGCGTCAGCCCCAAGACCAACAACAGCATCGCCCGCATGGCGATGGTGTCGGGCAGCAGCTTTTTCATTATATTACGCAGCGGGTTGTTCATTTTGAACCACCTTTGCTGTAAATACATAGCCGCCGCCACGGACCGTTTGAATGAGCGTAGGGTGTTTGGGGTCTTCCTCTATCTTGTAGCGCAGGCGGCTGACCTGCATGTCAATTTTGCGATCAAACGGGATTTCGACCTTGCCGCGCGCCAGATCAAGCAGTTGATCGCGGGTCAAAACCTGATTGGGATGCTCAACGAAAGCGACCAACAAATCACATTCGGCGGTGCTGAGATCGACCAGCGTGCCATCGCTCGAGGTCAAGCTGCGCAGCGCAACATCAAGCCGCCAACCGGCAAAAGACAACACGCGGCCATAGCCCTTGGCAGCACTTGGCGGCACCATATGGGTGCGACGCAGCACGGCCTTGATACGGGCCAGCAGTTCATGCGGATTGAAAGGCTTGGCAATATAATCGTCGGCACCGCCATCAAAGCCGCGAATGCGGTCGTTCTCCTCGCCCATCACCGTCAGCATCATGATCGGCACACGTGAGATAAGTCGAAGCTCGCGACAGATCGACAAGCCGTCTTTTCCCGGCAGCATCAGATCGAGAATAACCAGATCGATTTTCCAGCTTTCAAGTGCGGCGACCATGTCTTGCTCATCCGCAGCCGTGGACACCCGAAATCCCTGCGCGCCGAGAAACCTCTTCAGCAACGCACGTATTTCTTGATCATCGTCAACCACCAACAAGTGGCCGGCTGGTTTATCCGCAACTGGGTCCATAGCGAGGAATTACTACATTTCAATTAGGAGCGGAGCAAAAGATTGTAACGCTTTGTAACGAACATATGTCACAAAACCAAAAGTTTTCAAAACTTCGGCATTTTCACATGGTACCAAAAGCTGTGAAATCAGACACCACAGCTGCCGCCCTGTTGCGGAGTTTGCTGGGTTTGTCCAAGATTGGCGTCGAGCCAGCCCTTGACCTGGCTCCAGCCGCGACCAGAGAAATACTGCTCGCTGACTGCCAGTCTCGGGTCAATATCGGCAAAGCTTTTATCTTCGGTGGCCATGAAATAGGCTGCGACATCATAGGCTTGATTGGGAAACCAAAAGGCACTGAAATATTTGGCGGCGGTGAACAACTCGTCCTCGCTCGCCCCGTTTGAGGCCATTAATTCCAATACACCCAGCAGCGCCATGCCGTGGTTGCAGTCAGGAAACGCCGTCGAGTTTCCGCAACATGGCCGGTACACATTTTGCGCCACCTTTTGCAAACGCGCCTGTTGCTCGACCGTCAGCGAGGCCAACTGGTCTTTGGCAAAAAACGCCTCCAGCGGCTTTCGCGCGATTGACCAGCCGCCGGTCGAGGCAAAATCGCCGATGCGCGCACCGCCATAAGTTGCGATTTGACCCTCGGTGAGAATCGGGTTTTCATTCGCCAATCCAAACGCCCAAAACAGATTAAGCAGGAAATACGCGTTGTCCTTGGTGATGGTGATCGGCTTATCCAGACCATCCTCAGAGAAAATCCGCAACTGCTCGGGCGTCAGCGGACTGCCGGAACGCGCGTAAAGAGACGAGAATTTTTCAAAATCAATCACCCCATCTTTGACCAGTCGATAGCCCATATTGCCAAAGTTCACATTGATCGCAAAGCCTTCATCGGGGTTAACCTGTGCCGCCAATGTGGTTAATTTTTTGTTAAATACGATATCAGCCACGGTCGGCGCAACCACGCCTGCTTGCTGGAACTTGAACTTATATTGATCCGGCACATAAGGCAGCAGGAACAGGGCGGCGATGGCGACGGAAACGACCGCGAAACTGGTCACAAAACGCCGCAATCGCCGGGTGGGGAGGCAAATTCCAAGGATCATTCTCGCCGAACGGTTGATCGAAAACCCCAGCAACAAAATCGCCAAAACCCACAACTCCAGTCCCTGAAACGGGAACACCGCCAATGATCCGGCGATGCCCAAAAGCGGCAATAGCCACGCGCCGCAAACCGGGCAACCGCTGGCGATAGCGGCGACGATCGTGCCCACAAATGTCGAGGGCGCTGCCTCGGTTCGGCCCGATTTTCGGGCGCGAAAAACATAGAGCAACATCGCAATAGAAATGCCAAACAAGGTCGCGGTTGTCAGGCTCAAGCCCAACGCGGTCCAGTTGAACAGCGCGGTGTTCTGTGTGGACATTATGCGAAATGTTGTGGTTTGGCTCAGTAATATATAGTCAAGCGCCAGAAAATTTGCGGCGAAACTGAACGCCACGGCGATATAAATGAATTCGCTAAACGTGGTTGAAATTGCTTTTGCCAAATTTCTCATACGGCCTCCCATGGCGCTTGGACCGGGTTTTTGCTCCAATCGCAGCCGCCCAGTCCGCTGTCGATGTGATTTCAGTAAAGGTTCCGCCAGGGGGAAGGTCAAGCTATTTAGCCGGGTGCCGATAGACTTCGCACGCGCGGTCAGATTGTGCGCTGTCTCAAAGAATACTGTGCAAAAACGCCCGCGTTCTCGCCTGTTTGGGGGCAGAAAAAATCTCGCTCGGCGGCCCCTCCTCGACGATCACGCCTTTGTCGAGAAAACACACCTTATCGGCAACTTCGCGGGCGAAATTCATCTCGTGGGTGGCCAAAACCATGGTCATCCCTTGGCCGCGCAGGGTGCGCAGAACATCCAAAACCTCAGCGACCAGTTCGGGATCAAGCGCGGACGTAATTTCGTCAAACAGCATAATCATTGGCCGCATCGCCAGCGCGCGCACAATCGCCACCCGCTGTTGCTGTCCGCCCGACAGCTGATCGGGATAGTTCTCCATCCGATCCGCCAACCCGAATTTTTCAAACAGGGCCGTGACCTCGCCAATCAACTCTGCGCGCGATTTCTTGTGAACCCGCCTTGGAGCAAGCATCACATTTTCGACTGCTGTCATATGCGGAAATAGGTTAAAGCTTTGAAATACCAAGCCTATTTTCTGGCGAATTGGTTGCGGATCAAGCCCGGGCAGCGAAATGTCCACACCCTCCAGCAAGATTTTACCCTCGTCAATCGGCTCCAGCAAATTCATACAGCGCAGCAATGTCGATTTACCAGAGCCAGAGGCCCCGATCAGGCACACCATCTCCCCCTCGCCAACACTCAGATTTATGCCGGTGCAAACCTTGGCCGAGCCAAAGCTTTTGTGAACGTCAATCAGCTCTAGTTTTGCCACAAGTCCTCCTCAGGTCCGTAGTCGATGCTGGCGGGCAATCAGGTGATCCGCGAACCGTGTGGCCGGGATGGTGACAAACAAAAAGATCACCGCCGCCGCCACGTAAGGGGTGAAATTGGCAAATAGCGACTTGAAAACGCCAGCCTGTCGCAGGATTTCGACCGGCCCGATAAATGACAACAACGCCACGTCTTTTTGCAAAGCGATCAGCATATTCATGTTGGCCGGAACCACGCGACGAATGGCCTGAGGCAGGATCACATAGCGCATACTGTCCCACGGCGACAGGCCGAGCGACGCTGCCGCCGAGCGCTGTGACGCATGAATTGACTCAATCCCCGAGCGGTAAATCTCGGCCACATAGGCCGAATATGTCAAGATCAGCGCCAAAGAGCCCCAGATATACGGGCTGTTATACGGGCGACTAAGCCCCAGTCCGGGGATGCCAAACCCCACCAGATAGATCACCAAAATGACCGGAATGCCACGAAATACATCGGTGAAAAAGATCGCAAACAGCCGCAAAGGGTAAAGCGCTGGCGATCTGGTGTCGCGAAACAACGCCACAATCAGCCCTAAAATTGCAATCGCAGGCGCGCTCCAGGCAAAGATCGCCACATCCAGCAGAAAGGTTTCCAGCAGGGTTGGAAAGGTTTTGACGAAGATTTCGCCATTGAAAAAACTCGCCCGAACCGCAGGCCATCCCGGCGCCAGCGGGACAATCAAGAACAGCGCG
Source organism: Alphaproteobacteria bacterium (assembly GCA_013151335.1). Taxonomy (GTDB): domain Bacteria; phylum Pseudomonadota; class Alphaproteobacteria; order Rhodobacterales; family Rhodobacteraceae; genus UBA5972. The sequence goes on from JAADIJ010000097.1 coordinate 10,055, forward strand.
ACAGCGACAAAAGCGGTGCTGACAATAGCAATAACCGTACTTTTACGTCTGGCGCGCTGCTCAAATTTTTGGCGCGAAGTAAGCGCCATGTTCTATTTGATCACCGGAACTCCGGTGGTCTGCTCCAGCCACTTGGCCTCCAAAGCGGCCAACGAGCCATCGGCTTTCATCGCGTTAAGCGCGTCATCAACACAAGCTTTGATCGGATTACCTTTTTCCATCAACAGGCCGAATTGATCGGTATTGGTGCTGCGCGCCGCCGGGAACTGGCCAAGAACCACCCCGTCATCAAGCACGACCGCACTCAGATAAAGCGCCGTCGGCAAGTCAAACAACGCCGCATCAATTTGGTTAGCCTTCATTGCCGCGACCACATCATTGTTGTCATTATACAAAAGCGGCTTCGTTGATGGATTGATCAACCCAGTCAAAACCGGCAGCGCGGTGGTGCCCGCATCGGCCCCCCAGATCAGCGCTTTGAGCGACGCCAAAGTCGGAGTAGCCCCTTTTTCAACCACCGGCTTGCGGGTTAAGACCGCCATCGCCGCCGAGTAATAAGGTACCGAAAAATCGACGACTTTCTGACGTTCCGGGGTGATCGAGAATTGCTGGAGGTTGAAATCGAAATTCTTGGCACCGGGCTGAATCGACTGGTCAAACGAGGCCGCCGTCCACTCTACATGCGCCTTGTCAAACCCCATTTTGGTGGCAACCGCATAGGCAACTGCCGACTCAAAGCCGTTGCCGGATGCAGGCGCGTTATCCATGACCCACGGAAAATAAGCGGGATTACTGGTGGCGATGGTCAGCACACCATCTTTAAGGGTTTTGCCCGCCGCGCATTGGTTTGCTGCGAAAACAGCGCTGCCGCTCAGGGCGAGGCCAAACGATAATGTGACGACGCCCAGTGATTTTTTAAAATTCATTTCTCTGTCCTTTATTGGTGATTTTGATTGCCTCAAGCATGCCTATACACGCCAATTTGTCCAGAGGGATTTGGCAACACACGCCTCGCCGATGGTGAAACTGACCGGAGGAAGAGGCCGGCAAGTTGCACCATCGGCGGCGCGGGCAGAAAGTTGGCCCTCTAATGGAGGGTAGAGGCCAACCGCATCAGGGCGACTTGGGTCATTGTACCTTCGATATTCATTTTTGGACCCGCGGGCTCGGCATCCAGGTTGAGCCGCGCAATCCACCGCGACCAAACTGCCGGGACCAGCCCGAGAATTTGTGTAGCCCCAAGGGTTCTCGCCGCACTGATCATTTCCATCATCAGGCTGGCCTGAACCTTGATCCGCATGTTTGCTGGCACGTTTTGAGAGACGAACACGCGCGAGGATTCCCAGATATGCTCGTCAACCGGCGCGTCGAAATACAAAAGATCCGACGGAATTGAGTCGAGCATCCCTTTTTGCGCATCGCGGATCATATAAGAGTACATCCCGCAGCGCGCCGTGGTCGGGGTCAGACGAATGCCGGCCAGCACCTCGCCGAATTTGTGCACCGCAATCCAGCGGCTGGCCGGGGTGTCGTATTGGTCATACTCCATGCCACCTGCCTCGGGCAGGTCCCATTTGTTCTGAACAATAAACGATTGCTTACGAGCCTTCAGCAAATTGACAAAAAGCTCGCCATGATTGTGGAAGTTTTCGAATGAAAGTGTTGTCGTTAACATGCTGTTTCCAACTCCGTTAAGCAGATTTTTCGCGGCACTTGGATGGCTGGCACATTCTCACTGATTTCGGTATTTGCGCTCCCTGTACCGATAAGGAAGCTTGATGAGATCGAATGAGTACTCGTTAATGGGGTGGTAATTTCGGCGACCGCAGTAGACGTAATTGTTCCCGGCGGACAGAACCTGTCGCCATATGCGGATCGTAACTCAAAACTATGGGAGATCGGCTTAATCGGGACGGAAGGGACAAGCTCTCCCGTCACCTGCCTGCACAGGTTCTGCATCGTTTTTATTTGCCTCAATTGGTTAACTTTTTTTTAACTCTGGCCACAATTTCGCCTCAATTGAAAGAAAATTGTCAACAATTGGGCGAAATAAGGCGAAATTAAGGCAGTTTTGTCGACATTAAGGCAGTAATGATTTCAATGGCATAGACAGTACCGCCACATCTTGTGGTTTCAAAATTACTATCCACAATGCTATTTGGGCGACTAAATCCTCTATTCGGTACTTTTAGGCCATAATCAGGAAAAATGCGAATCGGGTGCTCGATAGAGGGTCGATGTTCGAGCTGCGTTGTTTGGGAGTGGCCCAACAGGCTGTCGCGCTAATCGCGACTCTTGACCCTTAAGCGTCGGCCAAATCTGATGGCTGGATGCTCGATCAGGTGCCAGCTCTGAAACCCCAAAGCTATAGAGCCAGTGATCGCGACGATCAGCACCCCGATATTCTGCATCGCTCCAACGGTTGCCACCGGCTCTTTGCCGACAAAGATCCAGATGCCAAGACCGACAAAAACCGGGTGGAACAGGTACATGGAAAAGCTGAAGCGCGCGACCGGCTCCAATAATCTGGATGCGAGCAGCTTTTTCAGCCCCTTGAGATGCCCGAACCCCACTAGGAGAATTGTGATGGCTACCGAAAGGGCGAAGCCAATTCGCCCGAACAATAAATCGAACAGCAAAAATGGCCGATCAGATGGCTGCAATTGCGTGTAGGGATTATAGATCAGCGGAATCATCGCGCCAAGCAGCGCAACCGTGACCAAAATCAGGCGGCGTTTTGGTGTGAGACCCACAAGAATATCCGCCCGGTAAACCACCAGCCAAGCAGCACTTACCCCAAACATAAACTGGGTCAATCTGACCGGTATCGCCACATAAATAAGTTGAAAATATCGAATAAGATCGGCTCTGTTTCCGGCGATTTCAAAATCGATCAACGAATTGTTGGCCAGTTGGAGATAGGCGAAAATTACCCACAAAACCCAAGTGATCGTCATTGCCGAGAACCCGATCGGTGCCGCAAGCGCTGATCGGGTGCCGCGAATAAGCAAAATCAGCAGCGGAATAGCCGCATAAAACTCCAGCTCGACCGACAGCGACCAGCTCCACGGGATGACGATATCAAACGGGTTGGACCAGATATTATAGGCCAGAAGATTGCCCAACATGCGCGTGGTAAAGCCCCCGCCTACCGAAATAATCGCGAGGGCCGCAATATAAAGGGGATAAATTCTGAAAACCCGATGCAGGTAAAATCGCCCAATTCCGATCTTTCCTGCGGCGTGACGCTCGCCAAACAATTATCGAGACAGTAAAAAACCCGACAGCACAAAGAAAACATCCACGCCGACATCGCCCCGACGAATGAAGCCCATGAACCATGACAGGCTATCGGAATATTCAAGAAACGCCTGTTTCGAGGTCATGGCGAATTGCAGGAAATACCAGGAATGAAACGCGACCACCAACAAGATTGCCACCGCGCGCAAGCCGTCAAGCTCCGCCATCCGGGCCGGTTTTGGTTTTTGGGCTGGCGTGCTCAATTATCAACAACCCCTAAAGTGTTTTGCATTTGGGTCGTAGCGCCCGACCCGCGAACACGGCTGTTTCACAACTACGGCCTCGCCGCCCGCCTGACAGGGTGCCTTGGATAGATGCAAAACGCCGATTTGTCCTGCGCTTACGGTTTTGTGCCACAATGGTGATCGCGGCCAACATAGTCCGATCTGGGGCAAGATTTCCCTCTTGCCCCAGATCGTCGTAGCGACATCGGAGTGTCTGCGCGGGCGTTAATGCAGCAGCCGCGCCTCTTTTCGTTTTAACGAACGCCGTGCTGCCACATATTTCTTGCGGCCATGGCTCTCGCGCAGCTCGGGGAACAGCTCGAATATCTCGTTTCGCTGCGCGGTTCCCACGCCTTTCAACGAATAATCACCAGGCTGAAAGCTTTCGGTCCATGCGCCATTGCCCAAAATAACCTCATGCTCGTCAAACATCATATGGATATAAGCCACGCCGACCGAGTCAATTTGTTGAATTCCGGTCTTGTTGATCAGATGCTTTGCCGCGACAAGCACTTCACGCTCCTCAAACAGCAGGGTGGTTTTCTCATTGGCCACCAGCATTCGGTGATTGGGCGAGACCGTCATATCCCGCTCTGGCAAGCCTTTACCAAGAGCGCCCTTGCGAATCAGAACCGGGCGCAGATGCGGGTTTTCTAGCAACCGCCGCCCATTGACCCGCTTGGTGCCAATCCAGCGAATTTCCTGCACACCATTGTCGCGGGTGACAATCTTGTCGCCAAGCCGCAAGTCTTCAACGCGTTTTTCGCCAACAGAGGTCAAAATAATCGAGCCGGGGGTGAAGCAAGGCACAATCTCTTCGATATCCTCAAACTCCAGCGTTTCGCCGTCGTTGAAATGGACGATCCCGTCCTCGCCATCGCTGCTGGTATACTCGATGTGGTCCACATCGCTAACCACCAGCGTGTCATAGTCGTCACCGCCCGAGCCGCCGTCAATCGTGTCGCCGCCATTACCAAAGATCGTATCACGGTCGTCGCCGCCGTCTACCTGATCAGCTCCGGCACCGGTCGTGATCGTGTCATTGCCCGTACCGCCTTCGATACAATCATTGCCATCGCCGCCGTCCAGCGTGTCATTTCCGGCCCCGCCGAGAATGTGGTCGTCGCCTGTGCCGCCAAAAATTGTGTCGTCACCATTGCCGCCACTGAGATAGTCTTGCCCCGACATGCCATTGATGGTGTCGGCGCCATTGCCGCCCAAGATCGTGTCGCCGTTAGGCCCGGTTCCTTCGGTCTGATCACAGGCATCGCCGTCATCTCCAGAGCCACCTCCAGAGCCACCTCCAGAGCCACCTCCAGAGCCACCGCCAGAGCCACCTATGTCGCCACCGCCCGAACCTTGCGAGCCGGAACCGCCCGAGTCAGCGCCGGATCCGTTGCCGTCCGTATCAAGAACCGAGCCGCCGCCCATGTCATCGCCCCCAGCAGCATCCGCCACATGCGCCGCGCCATCATCGTTTTCAGAACCGTCGGTTGCGCCGGAAACTGACGTGTCGGTGCTGCCAGTTGCCGCATCGTCGATGTCTGGATCGGTTTCAGCAGCAGCGCCTTCAACTTCGGTACTGTCCTCACCCC
>JAADIJ010000091.1 GCA_013151335.1 Alphaproteobacteria bacterium
AGGATGCGCTCGTCGTCCCAGATCAGATCTTGGGTGCCATTGCCGTGATGCACATCAAAATCGACGATTGCCACTCGCGACAGGTCGTGGTTGTTCAGCGCGTGTTTGGCCGCAATCGCGATATTGCCAAACAGACAAAACCCCATCGCCTTGTCCTTTTCGGCGTGATGTCCGGGCGGTCGCGTGGCGCAAAACGCGTTTTTGACTTGGCCGCGCATGACCATATCAACGGCCTCAACCGTCGCTCCGACCGCGTGATAAGCGGCTTCCAGCGTGCCGACAGACATATGCGTATCCGCATCAAGCGCGCGATAACCGGTTGTGGGGGCAAGATCGACGATACTCGCAAGATAGCTGGCCGTGTGCGCGAGCAGAATATGGACATCCTCACAGCGCGGGGCTTCAACTCGGCGAAGCAGGTCAAAATCAGGGTGGCCAAGTGCCGCCTCGATCACTTTCAGGCGCGCCACCTGTTCGGGGTGCCCCGTGGGAGTTTCGTGGTTAAGACAGGCCGGATGGGTAAATAACGCAGTCGACATTGACAATTGTTAAAAGATTCGATCTGGCCGGACAATGAGAAATCGGTCATTTCCGCGGAGGTGCGGCAATATATACATCTTAAAATGCGTTTGAGCCGCAAAACTATCGCGAAAGTTGCGAATAGGACGTAGGCGAGGACATTTTACTGTGCCCTCGCCTACGCCAGTCAATTTGTGATCAATTTGCGATCAAGCGCTCGCCGAGGCTTTGCGCTTGCTATTGTGCCAGCGCCGCTTGTTTTGCGGACGGCTGCGTTTGGCCTCTCTTTTGACAGCAACAGGGGCCATCTCGGGTACGACCGTGCCGTCAACCGCCTGCGCCGGAATTGTCTGGCGGATCAGCTTTTCGATGCCGCGCAGGTTCTTAAGCTCGTCTTCGGCACAAACGAAACCGCGAGGCCAGAGGCACCCGCGCGCGCTGTTCGACCAATCCGGTGAACATAGGATTCCGGCACATGCGGCAGCTCATAATTCACCACAAGCTCGACCCCCGGCACATCAATGCCGCGCGCCGCGATATCGGTGGCGATCAGAACCGGGCTCGTGCCCTTTCGAAACGCTTCCAGCGCGCGTTGGCGTTGGCCTTGGGATTTGTTGCCGTGAATGGCATCCGCGCCCAGACCCTCGGCGTTCAGCTTACGGGTCACCTTGTCGGCCCCGCGTTTGGTACGCGTGAACACGATGATCCGTTTGCCGGGATGGGCCTTAACCAGCTTGGCAATCGCGCTGGTTTTGTCGGCGTGTTTCATATGCACGACCGACTGGTCGATACGATCGGCAGTCGCGGTGGTTGGCACCACGGAAACCTCGATCGGGTTTTTCAAATAGTCATTTGACAGCGCGCGAATTTCTTTCGGCATAGTGGCCGAAAACAGCAAGGTCTGGCGCTGTTTTGGCAGCAATTTCAGGATGCGCTTGATCGCCGGCATAAAGCCGATATCGAGCATCTGATCCGCTTCATCCAGCACAATCGTCTCGATCTTGTTGAGGCGAATGGCCTTTTGCGACACCAGATCCTCGAGACGACCGGGGGTGGCCACCAGAATATCAACGCCACTTTTCAGCGCGTTGATTTGCTTGCGCACCGGCACACCGCCGACCACACAAGTGGACCACAGCGACAGTTTCTTGGCGTAAACCTTGACCGCTTTGTCAATCTGCGCCGCAAGCTCACGAGTGGGAGACAGGATCAGCACGCGCACATCGCGGTACTGGGTGCGAAGTTTAGCCTCGTCAAGCCGTTGCAACAGCGGCAGCGCGAAAGCCGCCGTTTTGCCAGTGCCGGTTTGGGCCAGTCCGATCACATCACGACCCTCCAGGATCGTGGGGATGGTTTGGACTTGGATGGGAGTAGGAGTTTCATACCCTTGCGCTGCAAGAGTGTTCAGCAACGGCCTGATCAGGCCGAGTTTTTCAAACGTCACGAATAATTCTTTCTATGTGTTGGCGCAGCTTTCGGGCCGCGCATTGGTCACTTGTCGGGGTGCGACAAGATCCGGCGCATCAAAGTGCCGGGCCAGCCGCAGCATCAGATTGAACGTCTCGGTTAAGGAAAGCTCAAATCATTCAGACGCGAAACCCTCATTGGCCCGCGTCAAATGCTGCAGGTGCATAATCAGAGTGGCGCGCTAAAGTCAAACAAATTCGACATCGTGCGTGCGGCTGGGCCAACGGGTCTCGCCCTAATCCGGTGCCAGCATGTAGCCAGAACCGCGCACGGTTTGCAGATATCGCGGCGATTTGGGGTCGGTTTCAAGCTTGCGCCGCAACCGGGTGATCTGCACATCAATCGCGCGTTCCTGCGCCTGGCCCTTGTCGCGCCCCAGATCCTCGACCAGTTTGGTGCGGCTGACGGGCTTATGCGGGCTGGCGGAGAATATCTTCATCAAGGTTGATTCCGTCGCCGTGAGACGGATCATCTCGGCCCCCTGCCACAATTCCCCACGTGTGAGATCGTAACGGATATGGCCCATTTGCAAGGTCTTGGGAATGTCGCTCTCGACCGCTGGTTTTGGTACGCGCCGCAGGATCGCATTGATCCTCAGCAACAGCTCCTTGGGCTCAAACGGTTTGGGCAGATAATCATCTGCTCCGGCCTCAAGCCCGGCAATCCGGTCCTCGGCATCTCCCTTGGCGGTCAAAAGCAGGATCGGCGTTGACAGATGCTCGCGCAAGCTGCGGGTCAACGAGACCCCGTCTTCGCCCGGCATCATCACATCAAGCACGATCAGATCAAACTCCAGCCCTTTCAGCAATCGCCGCGCATGGCCCGCATCGCGCGCGGCACTGACCCAATAGCCATTGCGGCTGAGGAATTTCTGCAACAGGCCCCTGATCCGCTCGTCATCATCCACAATCAGGATATGGGCATCAACTGTTTCAAACATCGTCTAGCCTCCGTCCCGCATGTGTTTCAAAAACTTCCGCATCTGCGGGTCCATGATATGTTCAAGCACCCGCCGAAAGCCCTGCACCGCCTCCGGCCCTGCCGCGCGATAGGCCGCGCGCATCCGGGTTCGTTGGGCCTCGGACAGCTCTTGCTCCAATTGGCGACCCCTTTCAGTCAGATACAAGTGCCGCTCGCGTTTGTCCTGCGGGCCGATCCGGCTTTCCACCAGCCCGTCATTGACCAGCGTTCGAAGCACCCGATTGAGCGATTGCTTGGTCACGCCAAGAATGTCGAGCAGATTGTTGACCGTGGTCCCCGGACTGCGGCAAATGAAATGCACAGCCCGGTGATGGGCGCGCCCGTAAGACAGCGTCTCCAGTATCAGGTCAGGATCGGCGGTAAATCCGCGATAGGCAAAAAACATCGCCTCGATACCTTTGCGCAATTGGTCATCGGTCAGAAACAACAACCCTTCGCCGCTGATCGGTAGGTCGGAATGTCGGTGTTCCTGCATAATGTTCGGCCCAATCACAATTTCGTCGCTCGGCCCCATTTTATGTCAGTCTTGTTGACTTTCCAAGAATCAAATGTTAGCAAAATCGTGAAAACGTGTAATATTATGTCCGTACCGGACTGATTTACGAAACATTCGCAATTATCCAGCGATTTTCCGCTGGAGCGCTGATGAAAGGAAACGGCGATGGCTGGTGCATATGACGACCGTGACGGGCATATATGGATGGACGGGGTTATGGTCCCGTGGCGCAAGGCGAACGTGCATATCCTCTCTCATGCCATGCATTACGCCAGCTCGGTTTTCGAGGGCGAGCGCGCTTATAATGGCAAGATTTTCCTTAGCGAGGATCACTCTAAACGCCTGCACAACTCGGCCCGTTTGATCGATTTCGAGGTTCCCTGGACCATCAAAGAGATCGAAAAAGCCAAATATGACGTGCTCAAAGCCAATGGCTTGAGCGACGGCTATGTACGCGTGGTCGCGTGGCGCGGTGCCGGCGAAGACATGGGTGTCGCCTCTGCGCGCAATCCGGTGCGCGTGGCCGTGGCCGCTTGGGAATGGGGCGCATATTATGGTGACGCAAAATTCAAGGGCGCAAAGCTGGATATTTCCAAGTGGAAACGGCCCAGCCCCGAGACAATTCCCTGCCACGCCAAAGCTGCAGGTCTTTACATGATCTGCACCATGTCCAAGCACGCCGCCGAGGCAAAAGGCTGCTCGGATGCGCTAATGTTCGACTATCGGGGCTATGTCGCCGAGGCAACAGGTGCCAATATTTTCTTTGTGAAGGATGGTGAAGTCCACACGCCAACGCCCGATTGCTTTTTGAACGGGCTGACCAGACAGACCGTCATTGGCATGCTGAAAGAGCGCAATATCAAGGTGATCGAGCGGGTAATCATGCCGCAAGAGCTTGAAACCTTTGAACAATGTTGGCTGACCGGCACGGCTGCCGAGGTTACTCCAGTCGGGCAAATCGGCGACTATAATTTCGAAGTTGGCGCTCTGGCGCGCGATATTTCCGAAAGTTACGAGAAACTGGTGCGGGCCTAGTTCAAAGCCCTCCATATCTTGAGAACCGGCGAACGGGCTGTTATATCCCACTTAGGCTCGGCGTCGGGACCTTGAAATTGCGGCGCGGTTATTTATGGAGGACATCGTTCTGTCAGAACGTGTTAATGCGGCCAAGGACACGGCTGCCACCGGAGTTGCTGCGGCGATTTCGGACAATGACATGCCCGGCAACCGTCTGTTGCAGCTTGTGTTAAAATCCCTTGAAAGCGACAAAGCCGAGGATGTGGTGCCGATTGCGCTGCATGGCAAATCGGAGATGGCCGACTATATGGTCATCGCGACCGGTCGTTCCTCGCGCCATGTGGTGGCCATGTCGGAGCGGCTTTCGGACAGCTTGAAAGACGAGCTTGGCCGGGGCTGTCGCATGGAGGGCCGTGCGAACGGCGACTGGGTACTGCTGGATTGCGGCGACGTGGTCGTGCATATCTTCCGCCCCGAAGTGCGCGAATTTTATCAGCTTGAAAAGATGTGGCTGCCGGATCCGTCAGCCGCCAAGACCTGAATGCGCGTGCATATATGTGCGGTCGGGCGTCTGAGGCAGGGACCAGCGCGCGATCTGATCGACGACTATCTGGGCCGGTTTGACAAATCAGGCCGCGCGCTTGGGCTTGGTCCGGCGCAAATCATCGAGGTCGAGGATAAAAAGGGCGGCGGCATGGCTGGCGAAGGCGCTTTGCTGGGCCGAGCCGTGCCCAAAGGCGCGCTCATCTGCACCATGGACGAACGTGGCCGCGTGATGTCCTCGCCTGAATTTGCGCAGCTCTTGGCCGGATGGCGCGATCAGGGCCGACAGGATCTGGCTTTTGTCATTGGCGGGGCTGACGGCATCGATCAAAGCTTGCGAGCAAAGGCTGATGCCTCGCTTTCATTTGGCAAGATGGTCTGGCCGCATATGTTGGTGCGGGTGATGCTGGCCGAGCAGCTTTACCGCGCTGCCTCGATCCTCGCGGGCGCACCTTATCACCGCGCATGATCAGGGTGCTTAAGCTTGTCATGTGCATACCCTCGGTTTAGAACTTCTAAAAATCCCGAAAATGGACGAGCAAATGCCAACAGGAAAATCCGCGACCAAGCCCGTAGTGCTGTGCATTCTCGACGGCTGGGGGTTGCGTGCAGAGACTGCAAATAACGCGGTCGCGCTCTCCAATACCCCAACCTACGACCACCTGATGGCGACTTGCCCCAACGCGACGCTAAAGACCAGCGGGCGCGATGTTGGTTTGCCGGATGGGCAGATGGGCAACTCTGAAGTCGGGCATATGAATATTGGCGCGGGCCGTGTGGTTTTCATGGATTTGGGACTGATCGGCAATGCGATCAAGGACGGCAGTTTCGCCCAAAACCCTGCGCTGCTCCGCTTTATCGACACTTTGAAACAAAGCGGCGGGCGGGCGCATTTGCTGGGTGTCGCCTCTGATGGCGGGGTTCATGGCCATATCGACCACATGATCGTTGCCGCCGAGATCATCGCGGCGGCAGGCGTTGATATTCACATTCACGTGCTGACAGACGGGCGCGATGTTCCCCCCGGAACGGCAGAGGGGTTTGTGGCGCACCTAACTCAACACTTGCCAGAGCACGGCAAGCTGGCCACGGTTTCAGGCCGCTATTTCGCCCTTGATCGCGACAAACGCTGGGATCGGGTCGAGCGGGCCTATGACGCGATTATGCGCGGCAAAGGAGAGACCGCAACAAGCGGCCCTCAGGCCGTAACCAACGCCGCCGCGCGTGGGGAGAGCGACGAGTTTATCGCGCCAACGGTTATCGACGGCTACGATGGCGTTCAGGATGGCGACGGCATTTTCTGCCTCAACTTCCGCGCCGATCGAGCGCGCGAAATCCTGACCGCGATCGGGGCCGAGGAGTTTGACGCGTTTGATGTCTCAGACCGTCCCGAGATTGCCTCGATGGCGCGAATGTCGAGCTATGCGGACGCGCTGGATCAGGTCTCTGAAATCCTGTTTCCCAAGCAGACCATACCCAACACGCTCGGCCATTGGGTCTCTATGCAGGGCTTGCGCCAGTTTCGTCTGGCCGAAACCGAGAAATACCCGCATGTGACCTTTTTCATGAATGGCGGGGTCGAGCCGCCCGAAACCGGCGAAGATCGGGTGATGCCGCAAAGCCCGAAAGTCGCGACTTATGATTTGCAGCCAGAGATGTCCTCGGTCGAGGTCACCCAAAACTTAGTCGCCGCAATCAAGGCGGAGTATGACCTGATTATCGTCAATTTCGCCAATCCCGATATGGTTGGACATACCGGCGATCTGGCCGCCGCGATTGCCGCTTGCGAGGCGGTGGATCACGCTCTCGGCCAAGCGGTTGCAGCACTTGAAACGGTCGGCGGTGCGATGATCGTGACCGCCGATCACGGCAATTGCGAAACCATGGTTGACCCAAAAACAGGCAAGCCCCACACCGCGCATACCACCAATCCGGTGCCGGTTATTCTGGTCGGGGCCGCGCCGAAAATATCATTGCGCGACGGCGGGAGGCTGGCTGATTTGGCCCCCAGCCTGCTTGAGTTGATGGGACTGAGCCAACCCGACGAGATGACCGGCGAAACGCTGTTGCGCGGGTGAGGCTGTTGCGGATCATAGGGGCGCTGGTCGTAATTTCGGCGTTGGCCACCAATGCGATGGCCTATTCCAACCCGATTTTTGACGCCCGCCGCGCCGCTGAGGATTTGCGCGCCGCGACCCGCGCCCTCAAAGATGCGCGCATCGCCAAGGATCGCGTCAAGGCGCTGAGCCGCACGATCAAAGCCTATGAAGACGGGCTGGCGGCCATGCGCGACAGCTTGCGCAAAGCGGCCATTCGCGAGCGCGCCTTGCGGCTGGAACTGGCCAGTCGCCGCGATCAACTTTCACAACTGCTCGGGGTGTTGCAAACATTGGAGCGGGCCTCGGCCCCCCTTTTGCTGATCCATCCGTCAGGGCCGCTTGGCACCGCACGCGCCGGGCAGATTTTGACGGAGATCACCCCGGCTCTTGTAGCGCAGGCCAAAGAGCTTCGCGCGCAGGTCGAGGAAATCGTTTTGCTCAAGTCCTTACAATCCACCGCCCGCGAGGATTTGCAGCAAGGGCTGAAAGGGGTGCAGGACGCACGCCTGAGCCTGACCCGCGCCCTTGGCCAGCGCACCAATCTGCCCAAACGTTTTACCACCGATCCCGCCAAGCTGAAAACGCTGCTGGAAAACAGCGACACACTGACCGGATTTGCCAATGGTCTGGTCGATCTGCCGTTTGACAGCACCACCCAAACCGGCGCTATCAGCCCCAAAAGCTTTTCCGACGCCAAGGGAGAAATCCCCCTACCGGTTTTTGGCACCATCTTGCGACGCTATAAAGAGGCCGACGCTGCTGGTTTGCGCCGCCCCGGCATCTTGATTTCGGCCCCTGCGGTCTCGCTGGTGACCGCCCCGTGGGCGGCAACAGTCCGCTACCGTGGCCCTTTGCTTGACTACGGAAACGTGATTATCCTTGAGCCTGAAGCGGGTTACCTGATAGTCCTCGCCGGGTTAGGACAGGTATATGGTGAAGTTGGCGAGATTCTGGCCGCAGGCGATCCGATCGGGTTATTAAGCGGTCAAGAACCCACCACCGACGATTTTTTGGTTGAGGCAACACAAGGAAGTGGCAAAATTCAGCTTGAAACACTGTATGTAGAAATTAGACAAAACCGGAAAACCGTGGATCCGGAGGCGTGGTTTGCGCGTCAAAACAGGTAGGACAGGAAAATGAAAAAATATCTTATGGCCGCTTTGGGAGGCACTCTTGCGGGCGTGTTGCTCACCTCGCAAATCGCCGGGCCGCTGATTGCTGACGAAGCCAAAAGCAAGAAATCAACCTATGAACAGCTTGATTTATTCGGCAATATTTTTGAGCGGATCAAATCGCAATATGTAGAGCCGGTTGACGAATCCAAGCTGATCGAGGCCGCGATCAACGGCATGTTGACCTCGCTTGACCCCCATTCCAGCTATTTGCCGCCGCGCGATTTTAACTCGATGCAGGTCGAGACCAAAGGCGAATTTGGCGGGCTTGGTATCGAAGTGACGCAGGAAAAAGGCATTATCAAAGTTGTGTCGCCGATTGATGGCACACCTGCCGCACTTGCCGGCATCAAATCGGGCGATTTCATCACCAAGGTGGACGGCGAGGCGGTTCAGGGGCTGACCCTGAACGCTGCCGTGGATCTGATGCGCGGGCCTGTCGGCTCTGAAATCGTGATCACCGTTGTACGCGACGGCGTTGCCGACCCGTTTGACGTCTCGATCATTCGCGACACCATCAAAATCGTCTCGGTCAAGGCGCGGCTTGAGGATAACACGGTTGTTCTTCGCATCAGCTCTTTCACCGATCAGACCTTCCCGAACCTCAAGGCCGGGCTGACCAAGATGGTCAAAAAGGCCGGCGGCATGGATAAGGTCGACGGCTTTATCATTGATCTGCGCAACAACCCCGGCGGCTTGCTCAATCAGGCAATTCTGGTGTCGGATGCGTTCCTTGATAAAGGCGAGATCGTTTCGACCCGTGGCCGCGATCCGGCAAATAGTGATCGCTTCAACGCCGTTCCCGGTGATCTGGCCAAGGGCAAACCGATCGTGGTGTTGATCAATGGCGGCTCTGCCTCTGCCTCCGAGATCGTGACCGGCGCGCTGAAAGACCATCGCCGTGCAGTCATCGTTGGCACAAAAAGCTTTGGCAAAGGCTCGGTTCAAACCATCATGCCGCTACAAGGCAATGGGGCGATGCGCCTGACAACAGCGCGCTATTATACGCCGTCCGGTCGCTCGATCCAGTCCTTGGGCATCATGCCCGATATTCTGGTAGAGCAACGTCCGCCTGTCGCTGAAGGCGATGCGGCCAAAAAGCCCAAGCTGCGCTCAGAGGCCGACCTTCGCGGTAGCCTCAACAATGACAGCCTGACGGATGCCGAGCGCAAGCAGTTGGAAGCGGATCGCAAGCAGCAAGTGGACAATGCCAAGAAGCGGGAAAGCGACTATCAGATGTCGTTCGCGCTGGATATTATTCGCGGACTTTCGGTGCTTAAAGGCGCAAACTAAACGTGCTATGATATTACGGCACCGGCTGGAAATATTCCGGTCGGTGCCGTTTTCTTTTGTCCGCATTGGCGGGCGCAACTGAAAGACCGTGACCCGATGAATGCCGACGAGATCAACGCTCTGCCCTATCGCCCCTGCGTCGGCATGATGATTTGCAATCGTGACGGCAACATATTCGCAGGCCAGCGGATCGACAGCCAGCTTGACGCGTGGCAGATGCCGCAAGGAGGCGTCGAAAAGGGCGAAGAGCCGCGCGATGCGGCGTTGCGCGAGCTGGAGGAAGAGACGGGTATTCCCGCCGATGCGGTCGAAATCCTCGCCGAAACCGCCGATTGGATACCTTACGATCTGCCGCATTATCTGGTGCCAAAACTGTGGAACGGGCGCTATCGCGGCCAAAAGCAACGTTGGTTTCTGATGCGGTTTCTGGGCGAGGATCGCCAGATCAATATCGAGACAGAAATCCCCGAATTTAACCGCTGGTGCTGGCTGCCGCCCGAGGAATTGCTATCGCGCATCGTTCCGTTCAAACGCGACACATACGAGCGTGTGATCCGCGAATTTCAGCAGCAAATAGCCTGACACCCGACTGAACCATAAAGTTTTGAGCCTTCGGCGAGGATATTTTCTCCATAAAGAAGTAAGGTTTTCTTAACCAAGCTGGTTCAGTCTGGTGCAGCGGTACAGGCGGGGACGCCGATGGCCGTCCATGAAGAAGCAGCCCCTCTGCTGACTATCGCAGAGGGGTTATACTTAGATGACGCTGACCGCGCCGGGTCGCGCGTGTTTATCAAGGATGAATTTGTCGCCTGCCGCGATCACCTCGTTAATTTCTTGGCGCTGATCGCTGGACAAAACGCCCTCTTCCGGGGCGGCCTCGATCAAGGCCAGCGCCTTGTCCCGCGCCTGATCAAACGCGGTGCGACGACCTGATTTCTCGTAATCATCGCGCCCTTCGCGCAAGAAAACCTGCGGCATATGCTGACCCCGACACAGGCTGAGGGTGTGGGGGCTGTCGAGGAAATGCCCGCCGGTACGGATGTGCGAGACCTCGCTCCAATTCAGGCTGGCCTCGCTAATCTCGGGCGGCTCCATAAACCGGCGCAGCATCGCGCCAATCTCGTTGTCGAGCACCGCCTGCACCGGGCTGAACACGGTCGCACATTCAAGCTGACCGATCCCGCCGAGGATATCCGCCCCCGCCTGCACAATCGTCTGGGCCAACATCGCGCGCTCGGCCATCGACTGCACATCCACGTCAGGCGTGTCAGACCCCGAGCCATAGGTGTGCGCCGGCAGGCCAAAGCCTTGTTTCATCAGCTGAATTGCCATGCTCGCGGCTTGCAGGCTTTCCGGGCAGGATTGCAAGGCCGAGCCGGTTTTCATATCAAGCGTGAACATCAAGGGGGTCGCGATCACCGGCGTTCCGGGGGCCAAAACATGGGCGATTGTCACCATCGCCAAAATCTCCGCCGAAGCCATCAAGACCATGCCTGCCGTGGTCAAAGGCGCGGTTCCTCCCGCTGATGGCAACGAGCAAGCGTGAAGCGGCATCCGGTATTTACCGGCCTGAATAATCACCTCTGTGTCCATATATTTGAACTCGAGCGGCGAGAACGAGCAGGTGATGCAACTGGCAATCGGGCGCTCTCGCAGCGCGGCCTCGCCCCCGGCAGCAATGGCGGCAATTTTAATCAAATACTCGACATTTTCCTTACCATAAGGCTGCACCCAATTATGCTTGTTGATATGCTGGGTCATCATGCCAAAAGAGTGAATATCGGCAGTGATCTCCGGCACGCCCGCCACGAACGGATGGGCGATGAACCCGACCTGATCAAGGCCACTGGCCACGGCGGCAATCTCGCGCACTGCTTGCAAATCAAGGTTGCGATATTTGGTGTCGCGCGGGTCCACATAACCGTGCCCGCCAGTGCCGGTGCGCATAATAAAGCTGCCATCCGCGCGTGGCAGATGCATGTCAAACGCCGGTTTCTTGCCGCATAGCGTCACCGCTTTCGGGGCATCGGCCAAGGCCTGTTCGACCAGTTCGCGCGGCAGTTTCAGCCGATCCGCGCTGGCTCCTTCGCGCGCGCCCGCTTTAAGCAAGGCCGCCCGCGCCGCCGGATGGATGACCACCACGCCATACTCCGACAACAAGTCAAAGCTGCGGGTTTTCAGCTCGGCAATATCGCCCTCACTTAAAAACCCGAACGATTGGGGCTGAGCGGCGGATGACAGATGAAACGCATCGGGCGTGGTCGGCGTATCTTTTGGCACCCCGCGACCGCGACGACGTGGCTTAGGGCGTGGCTTGGCAATACTGGCTCTATTTTCCATAACTTCCTCCTGAAACACAAGAAACGAGAGACGTCATGGCACACACCTTTTTCGCTCACTGCCTGCCGACTTGAGCACCTGCAACGCTAGAGCGGATCCGATTGCGGGTCAATCCCGCCTCTGGTTTTCGCGTTTGCCTTGCTGCCGGTTTCAAGGGGCCTTAAGTTGAGGCAATTCTTCAACGAGGCAGGTTCAGATCAAATGACAGAGGCAGTGGTAATCGGGGCCGGTCCCGCAGGCTTGATGGCCGCAGAGATGCTGGCCGATCGTGGGCATG
The DNA here is from genome assembly GCA_013151335.1 of Alphaproteobacteria bacterium. Classification (GTDB taxonomy): domain Bacteria; phylum Pseudomonadota; class Alphaproteobacteria; order Rhodobacterales; family Rhodobacteraceae; genus UBA5972. Next base: position 12,205 of record JAADIJ010000091.1, read on the forward strand.
AGGTCTTGGTGGTCGAGGCCAAAACCACCGTCGGGCGCAAGTTCCTGATGGCGGGCAAATCCGGTCTTAACCTGACCAAAGACGAGCCGTTTGAGCGTTTCATCAGCCGCTATGACGAGGCCGAGCGCTGGCTTGAACCGATGCTGCGCGATTTTGGCAACCGGCATGTTCAGGACTGGGCGCGCGAGCTGGGCCAAGAGGTTTTCACCGGCACAAGCGGGCGGGTTTTCCCACGCGCCATGAAATCTTCGCCGCTGCTTCGTGCGTGGCTTGCGCGGCTGGCGGCAAAATCGGTGCGCTTTCAAACCCGCTGGCGTTGGAGCGGCTGGCAGGGCGACGAGCTTGCGTTTACCACGCCTGACGGGGTGAAAACCCTTGCCGCCAAAACTGTGGTTCTGGCGCTTGGCGGCGCTAGTTGGCCACGACTGGGTTCGGATGGCGCTTGGCATGAACTGCTGGCGCAAAAAGGCGTGGCCCTTTCGCCGTTCAAGCCCGCCAATATGGGATTTGACGTCAACTGGTCTGCCCATATGGCGCGGTTTTTCGGCCATCCGGTCAAACCCTGCGCCCTGATTGTTGGAGCGCAAACCGAGCGAGGCGAGTTTGTTATCACCAAAACCGGCCTTGAGGGTGGCGGGATTTATGCCGTCAGCAAGGCGATTCGCGAGGGGGGGCAACTGATGCTCGACCTGATGCCCGACCGCACCGCGCCGGAGATCGCCACCCGTCTTGCACGGCCGCGCGGCAAAATGAGCCTTGGCAATCACTTGCGCAAAACCTACCGCCTTGATCCTGAGCGGATCGCCCTTTTGCAAGAATTCGCCCGCCCCTTGCCAAGCGACCCTGCCGATCTGGCGGCCCTGATCAAACGATTGCCGATCAAGCTTGAAGCCGCGCGGCCCCTCAGCGAGGCGATCTCGACCGCCGGGGGGGTCGCACAATCGGCGCTTGACGCGCAGTTGATGATCAAATCCCTGCCCGGCATTTTTTGCGCAGGCGAGATGCTGGATTGGGAGGCCCCGACCGGCGGCTATCTCATCACCGCTTGCCTTACGACAGGTCGCGTCGCGGGGCTGGGGGCGGCGAAATACCTTGACGGCTAAGCGGCTTACTGCAAGTCTGATCCTCTCAATCGCCAACCAGAGACCAAAATGTCCCATATAAATATGAGCCTTACCGAGGCCCACGATCTTGCCCTCTCCTGCCTTATCACCAATGGTTGCGACGACGTCAACGCGCGCGCCTGTGCTGATCGGATGATCGAGGCCGAGGGTGATCTTTGCCATTCGCACGGGCTGTTTCGTCTGCCATGGTATGTCGCAGGCGTGCGCTCGGGTCGGGTCAATGGCCGCGCCAAACCGACTGTCGAGCAGCTTGCTCCGGCAGTTATTCGCGTGAATGGCGATCGGGGTTATGCGCCGCTTGGCCAGAAAACCGCTCATCAACCGCTGGTCGATTGCGCCCGCAAAAACGGTATCGCAGCGCTTGCATTTACCAATATGTTCCACATCGCCGCCATGTGGCCCGAGGTCGAGGCGCTGGCTCGCGACGGTCTTTGCGCCATCGCCGTCACGCCGTCTTATCCCTATGTCGCCCCGGCTGGCGGGACCAAGCCCTTGTTTGGCACCAACCCGATGGGGTTTGGCTGGCCGCGTAAAGACGCCGATCCTCTGGTGTTTGATCAGGCGTCATCTTCCATGGCGCGCGGCGAAATCCAGCTTGCGGCGCGCGACGGCCGCAGCGTACCGGAAACGGCGGGGATCGGGCCGGATGGTGTGCCAAGCACCGATCCCAACGTAATTTTGCAAGGTGCGCAGCTTGGCTTTGGCGGCTATAAGGGCGCGTCATTGGCGATGATGGTCGAGCTGATCGCGGGACCGTTGATTGGCGAATTTCTAAGCATCGAATCGCTGGAGGATGACGCAGGCAAAGGTGGCCCTCCCAAAGGTGGAGAGTTGATCATCGCGCTTGATCCGGCCATGTTCGGTGATGCGCCGGGGTTTTTAGAGCACGGCGAAAAGCTGTTTGGGGCAATCCTAGAACAGAACGGCACCCGCCTGCCCGGCGCACGGCGATTTGAAAATCGCAAGCTCACCGCGCAGCAAGGCATCGCGATCCCGAATAGCCTCCATCAGGAAATCCTCGACCTTCTGGCGTGACTTGGACGTTGCCTGCGCCCTTAAAGAGCAGAAGCGCGCAGATAAGCGGGACGCGAAACCACCCGCCCCACATAGGCCAGAACCGTCGGCTCGCTCAGCTCAAACCCCGCGGATTTTCCCCAGGTCGCACAATGGGCGGTGATGATATCGGCCACAGTAAAAGTGTCGCCCATCAGATATTCGCGCTCGCCAAGCCGGGTAGCCAGCGTTTTCATCGAGCGGGAATACTCCCATTTCAGGGTCGGTTTGATCGCAGGAACGCGCTTCTCTTCAGGCAGGATAAATGTGTTGCGCGCAGCCGTCCACAACACCCCATCCATCTCGTCACAGGCAAATTGCATGAAGCCATCCTGATGGGCGCGCTCAACCGTTCCGGCGGGAAATGTCAGCAAGCCATGTTTGTCGGCCAGAAACTGAATGATCGCGACACTGTCGATAATCACCTCGTCATCGACCATCAAAACCGGAATTTTACCCGATGGATTCATCGCGCGGATTTCGTCCGAACGCGGGGCCGAGGCGACATATTCATACTCCAACCCCATCTCTTCCAAGGCCCAAAGCACCCGAAACGCGCGGCTTTTCTTGCTGCCATAAAGTTTGTACATCCGAGCTGTCCTTATTGTCGTGCCAACATGGCTATTCTGATAAATGCCCGTTCCAGCATGGCACGGGCGGGGATCGGACGCGAGCTTCGCAGGCCGAGATCCGTATCGGTCAATATTGCCAAAACCGTCTCCAGTTTGCGCATGCCGATTGCGCGCGCTTGCCGTCCCATGCGATCACGGCGTGGGCCAAAAACCGGCGGGCGGGCAGAGCTGAGACCGGCTTCCGGTCCGCCGGAATGGCTTGCCGCCAAATGAAGCGTGCGAAAATGGCGGGTTGCGCCGATGCAAATCGTGGTCGGGTTGACCCCTTGGCCCTTAAGACGGCTCATCATCGGACCAATTTCGGCCACGCGAGCCTCGGCGATCATATGCAGCGCATCATCTAGCGCCGCCTCGATCGACGCGGGCGCGCAGGCGGCCACATCGGCGCTGCTGACGGGGGTATTCTCGCCAAGCATATATAGCCCGAGCTTCTCCATCGTTTGTGCGAAATCGCCGGGATCAAGGCTGCGCGCGAGCGTATCAAGATCGGCGCGGGCCTCGGGGCTGAGCGTGGCAATTCCGGCCCGCTTCAGCGTTGCCTCGATCTCATGTGCCGAGGGCGGGTCCAGATAGACGGCAGCGGCATAGGCGTTTTTATGGTTCTCAAAGCTCTTGCGCAGGCTTGATCGCGCCGCCAGTTGACCGGCGGTTATCACCAATGTCGCGTCGCCGGCTTGCCAATCCGCGAGGGCCGGAGCCACAATTTTGGTGATGCTGTCGCTGGCCTCCTCAACGAACACCACGCGATTACCAGGAAAAAAGCTTTGTGCTTTAAGTGCGTCGAGCAAACGGGCGGGGTCTTTGCGAAGGTCGCCACCGCTCATGC